>CATLHF010000001.1 GCA_949948835.1 uncultured Clostridia bacterium
ATCTTTATACTTTTTCATTTAATTTATATCACAAATTAACATTTTTTCATAGTATTTTGCCAATATTTACAAAACATATTTATCCTTACATTTGCTTAATTGCCACAAAATCTCCAATAGAAATAATATCAAGAGCGAACGATAGTGAGTTTATTTACTCTTGATATTATTTTTATTGGAGATTAGAATTTGTCTGCAAATGTATAAGACAAAAAAATAAGCATCAGCACATATCTACTGACACCCATTTAATAAAGATTCTCTATAACTCATTTAAATAAATTTGCTCTAATACTTGAAACATTTACCTTTATTTCATGTCTACTAATCAACACAACCTGTACCTGTTATGCTTACAGTAGATATAATCCCAATTTTTCTAGTATTTCAAACACTTTACTCAGTTTTCTAAAATTTAATTTATGTGTTTCCACTTACCACTTAAGCAACTACTTTAACTTTCACACCCAAATTTTGATGTTTTTCTTTACCAATTCTGCCTTTATCTTCAAAAGTTATAATCTCTGAAATCATATTAAAATCAAGTATTACCTGTCTTATTTTAGTTGTAGCACTGCAACGCACTCCACGTGGCTTGTAAATGGGAACATATCTACTGGTTGGATTTGTTGTATTTCATATTGTTCTTCAAATTCTTTTAAATCACGCACTAAGGTTGCAGGGTTGCAACTAATATATACAAATCGTTCTGGTCTTAATTCTAATATGTTTTGAATGGTATGATTGTCTAATCCTTTTCTTGGTGGATCGACAAAAAAAACATTTGGTTTTGTTTTTTCTTTTTGTAAAACGTCTTCTAAAATTTGTTCTACATCACCGCAATAAAATTCCATATTTTCTATTTTGTTTAATTTTGCATTTTCTTTTGCATCTTGGATTGCTTGCTCTACAATTTCAATTCCATAAACTTGTTTTACATATGGTGATGCAAAGGTTCCTATTGTTCCAATTCCACAATATAAATCAAGTACAATATCGTCTTTTTTTAGTTTTGCTCCTTTTATGGCAGTATTGTATAATTTCTCGGTTTGGATTGGGTTTATTTGATAAAAGGATAATGGCGAAATGTTAAATACGAAATCTCCTAATTTATCTTGTATATATCCATTGCCATATAAGATTTTGTTCTTATCTCCCATAATAACATTGGTATTTTTTTGATTAATATTTTTTACGATTGTTTTTATTTCAGGAAATTTTGCTTTTAACTCTTCCACTAATTTTGCTTCATTTGGAATGGTTTTTTCATTTGTAACAAGGACGCACATCACTTCATTTGTTTTAAGTCCTACTTTTACTACAATATGGCGAATGGCTCCTTTTCGTGTTTTTTCGTTATAAGCCAAAATTTGATTTTCTTTCATAAAATCAATTACAAATTTCGCAATTTCTTGTGAAATTGGCATTTGAATGGCACAAGAATCTAATTCAATTATCTCATGCGTTCTTTGTGCATATACACCTGTTATAATTTCTCCGTTTTTGTTATATCCTACAGGATATTGTGCCTTATTACGATAAAAAAATGGTTTTTGCATTCCAATTGTTTCTTTTACAATTACTTTTTTTGCTAACGTTTTATTAATTAGATTTTGTACCATATCTCTTTTTAATTTTAGCGTTTCTTCATACTTCATATGTCTTAAATTACAACCACCACATCGTTTATAGGTATTACAATCTGCATTTTGTCTAGCATTAGAAGAGATAATGATTTCTATGACTTTTCCAAATGCATGTGAGGTATTAACTTTTACAATTAGTATTTTTACCTTTTCGCCTTTCATTGCCCCTGGTATAAAAACGGTAAAATTTTCAATTTTAGCAATTCCTTCTCCATCACAACCATAATCAATAATGTCTACAATATATTCTCTATTTTTTTGAACTAGTATTTTATTTTCCATTCTTTACTCCTAATTTTTTCTTTGTAAAATGTTAGAAAGCATGCTTCCATCTCTATAATCTGCAACACAACAAAAGTCTATCATTCCATTTTTATTTAGTGCTTCATAAATTTGATTATTATAGGATGCTAAATCATCGTTTTCGTTTGGCTGATGAACAAATATTGCCTTTCCGCCATTGTTATGTACAAATCCCATTGCTGGTGCATCTGTATAGCCATCACCTATAAAATAAACGTTTCTACAATCATTTTCTTGCCTATTATTCTTTTTTAATATATCACGAATAGCTAATATCTTCTTCTCATCTGTCATCACTTCGCCAATTCCAGAAATTAATGCACTTTTATTATGTTGCACAGGTGTTCCATAAATACCTTTAAAATATTTCGCTGTTTCAAGGTTCTGTAAGAATTCTCTTAATCCTCCAGAAACAATATAATTCTTCGCACATGACATTTCCAAAAAATCATTTATTCCAGGATTATAGGTAATATACTTCTCTCCTTGCATTAGTTCTTCATATGTAATCGTTTCCTTCTGCTCTACTAATAAATCATTAAAAAAACCAAAAAATGTTTCAAGTTCATTTCCAATACGATTTTTTCGATATTCTGCAAGTGCATTTTCTAAATTGTCATTTCTTTCTTCTCCATTATATCCAAATTTTTTAACCCATACCCAAAACTTTGGCCAAGTTTGTGTTGTTAATGTTCCGTCAAAATCAAATATATTTATTGGTTCCATATTAGCCTCCATTCTTTTGTCATTATATACAAATTTCACATAGTTTGCAATATAATTATGAAGATTTGATTCTTACAAATTTTAAAAAATTCCCAATTTCTATTGACAACAAAATCACAAATATGCTAAGATATAATCTGTTAATACGAAATGCGGATGTGGCGGAACTGGTAGACGCGCTGGTCTTAGGAACCAGTGTCAACGACGTGGGGGTTCGAGTCCCTTCATCCGCACCAGTCTAGGTGTTCTTATAGGATTTAGCGTTCCATAAGAACACTTTTTATTATGACGATAATTTTATACTTGTATTTTTCTACATTCATTGATATATCGGTCTTATATCGATTTCTTTATATAATGTTACCCCCGTATTACATATAGGGAGTGTCGTGGCTGTCGCTTTACGACGCCACTTCTCATCTATGTTAATTTTAATTACGTATAAATGCTTAAAGTTAAGATATTGTAAAATTAAAGAAAATCTAATATAATTATTAATATAATGATTATTAACGGTGTGAGGAATATTATTATGAAAAAATTAATTATAATAACAGGTGTTAGTGGTACAGGTAAAACAACTCTTGCTAAAATTTTATATAAAAAATTAGAAAACGGTATTTTATTATCATATGATGAATTTAGTGAAATGATATATGATATGATAGGATTTAAAAATAAGGAACAAAAAAAGCATTTGTATTATTTAAAAATAGAAATGTATAAAAAATTAATAGAAGAATGTATGCAAAGAGAAGATGAAATAATAATACTAGAGAAACCATTTAAAATAGAATGGAAGGATTTCTTAAAAAACTTAATAACTAAGTACAAATACGAAACTTATACAATTAATATATTTGCTAAAGATTTTCAAACAATCTGGAATAGATTATTAGAGCGAGAAAAATCAAAAGAAGAAAGGCATCCAGCACATTATTTAAACTCATACTATTACAATAAACGAAATGAATATAAACCATTTTTTGAATATAAATATGACGATTTTAAGTCAGAATATGATAATTTACTTTCAAATAGTATAAATTTAGGAAATGTTATAAATATAGACGATATTGAAAAAGTTAATGTAGATAAACTTATAAAAAATTTAATGATATAAAGAGAATTTTTTTAATAAATATATTTTATATAATTATTAATTTTTAAGTATTTGTTAATAATTCCTATAAGAACGCTCCGACCAATAACGTTTCTGTTCGAACCAAACCAGAACAGATAGATATGAATATCAATCAGAAATTAAAATCTGGTTGATTTTTTTGTTGTCTAAAAACAATATGAAATCATCCAAGCGAAAGGATGGTGCGAAAAATGAAGATAATTAATCAATTTATTGACCAATTTTTTATTGACCAATTTTAATATGCTCTTATTCAAAAATGGCCAATAAATTTCAAAAATATTCCTTGAAAATCCATGAACTTTATGTCAATATTATATAATCATGAATTTTTAATTCACTGTAATAAAAACGAGCAACGTATTTGTGATAATTTCACAAATGGAAAGGAGGTAATGTTATGATTATGAATAGCGAAGCTTTAAAAAAAGAGGAAGGACACGGATAGCTAAAGAGACTAATAGTTAGGAGGTATACTACATGAATAACGACAACTCTAACATTTTCAGTAATCAATCAGGTATAAGCCTATGGGATCCATCAGAGGAATCTACATATTATGACCGAAAAATGGATTTACAAGGCGAGGTTCCCACTAGTGGTTCAATGGAGGAAGCAAAGATGCTTTTTAAATGTAAGTACAGAAAAACAAACAAAAAGAATTTAGTATCATTTGTGTTGTTTCTTGCTATAGTAGTAATTCTACTACTTACATCTGTTGTTTTTTATGAAAAAACGCATGCTGAATTTGATGAAAAAATTTCAGGAAAAGAAGCAACAGTGGTAACTGAAGTTGCAACTATTCATTATGATGAGCCTTTGGGACGGAATACAGATACCGTCACAAAGTCGAAAGAACTTATCTTGACTGGAAAAGTAGCACATTTCTTACAAGATGATATGCCTATGATGGAAGTTCGTTTAGAAAATGATACCTTGGCTTGGATATCAAAAAGAGATATTGCTATTTCAGAATAACTAAAACGACAATGAAGAATAGCGAATTAGAAATCTGTTTTTTCAATTCGCTATTTTTCAATTTATAAGAGTTTTGAAAAAAATTTAATATTTTAATTAAGCACAAACCTCTCGCCTTACTGGTTGTTTCTTATCCAGTAGGGCGTATCCATTTTTATTTCTTCTCGTCATAGTGATAACTAGAACACATTGATTCATCTGGTTGTTTTGTTTTACAATCTTGTATTGGTGTAACAATAATCTGTTCTAAAGAACATTCTTGTTCTTGGTTTTTATTGTATTTACAACTTGTTACTGTACAATTAATTTTTTGATTTTTATCCATAAAAAATGACCTCCTCTTTTTTAATAGTATGGCCATTTTTTTGTGTTTCTATTTAACTTTTTTAATTTATTTTATTTCTTTTTTTGATTCAATTTGTTTTGTTTTTGTTTCTTCAACACTTCGATCACAACATTCTTGAGGTTGTTTAAAACTTAAATACCAATTAAATCCATTTCGATTTTTTGCAATATCACTCATTCTTTCTTCTAGTGCTTGATACGTTTGTGGCATTGGTACAATCATTGGTTCATATGGGCACCAATTAGCAGGTGTTGCACCTTTATTACAATCTGCAATTTGTAAAGCTTGTAATAACCTTAGTATTTCTGGTATGCATCTTCCTACATTCATTGGATAAACTAAAATCGCACGAACAATTCCTTTGTCATCTATGATAAACACATTTCGAACTGTTTCGGTATTGCTTATATCATTTGAAATCATACCGTATTTTCTTGCAATCGTTCCATTTCTATCTGCTATAATTGGAAAAGGAACACGAATTCCCGTCTTACAATAAATATCATACATCCACGCTAAGTGTGATGCATTGCTATCTACACTTAATCCCAATAAACAAGCATTTTGTGCCTTAAAATATGTATCCGCCTTACTAAATGCTATCATTTCAGTCGTACAAACGGGTGTAAAATCTCCTGGATGCGAAAACAATACAACCCATTTTCCTTTATAATCGCTTAGTGATATATCTCCCATTGTTGTTTGTGCTTCAAAATCTGGTGCATACATACCAATACGAACATTTCCGTTCATCATTACTTCATAATCCATAATAAAAAACTCCCTTCCTATTTTGTATATTTTATGAAGAGGAGTTTTGTTTTGTGCTATTTTGTTGTATTTAGCGTTTTATTTTTAAAAATGATTAATTTGCTTAAAATGTAATTGGTTAAAATAACAATGATTTGAGCAATTACTTTTACTAGCATATCGTTTATATGGAACCAATCAATCATTATATACATAATAAGTGTCTCAAGTAATAAGGTAAAGATTCGACTTGCAACAAATAAAACAAATTCTTTTATCAAAAGGAAAGTCGTTTCTGTTTTACTTTCAAAAACAAAAGCTTTATTGGTAACATATGCAAATAAAACAGCTGCTACCCATGATATGAAGTTGCTTACAACGTAATCGAACGCAAGACGACAAAGATAGTATGTTAACATCGATACAACAAACGTTAACCCGCCAAAAATTAAATAATTTATTATTTCTTTATATTGTACATATAAATTCTTACATTTGTAGTATAGTTCCTTCAAGGTGTTTCCCCCATTTCTTTTATTTTACATTTTTTGCTTGTTTTAGACGTACATGTCCTAATTCTTCCCAGCTATTATAAGCTAAGTTTAGTCGAAATAGTAGTGTTGGTTTTGCGCCAGCTCTGTTCTTATCTACCACACAAACATAATATCTTACATCTGGATCTTCAAAATGCTCTACATAAAAAAATTTCGTATCGACTTCTTTTAAAGAATATTCATAGTTTTCATAGTTTTCACGGTTAATCTGTTTGATTAAGCATAGGGTATCTAATACCTCTTTTACTGTTCTACTAACTGCTAAATCGTTTACGGTTAAATTAACAGGCAAAGTTGAGCTTTCTGCTAATTGTAATGTTGCAAAAATAAACATATTGAAATTTTGAGCTAAGTTAGAAAGAATCGTTGCTGTTTTTTTCAATTCTTCCCCTATTCCGATGTTTGCAACATCTGTTTTTAAAGTATCATAAAATACATATTCTATCTTTTCTTTATAATAATAATTCATAATAACTTTTCTTAGCTCGTCATTGGTATGGTCTGTAATGTTAATAAAGTAAATTGAATTCTCCATTTCTTTATTAACCCAGTCAGTAACTGCAATTGTTTCTCTAAATTCCGTAGATATCTTTGATAATCGTTTTACAAAATCTTTTTTGCTTTCTTTTTCTTCTTGTAAAACAAATCCATTTTCATCTACCTTTACGCCTTTTGTATCATCTGGTCTAAATTTAAATTCTAACAATTCTCCTTCTGTTTTATGAAGGTTATGTCCGTGTATTTTCTGAATTTCTGGATTATTTAAAATAGTAGTAATTAAGCAAAGTCTCATTTTTTCTTCTGACATCTCATTTGAAATAACTAACACTTTCTTTTTATGTACAAATGCTGTATAAGCAGCAATGTTAATTGTGAATCTACTTTTACCAGCATTAGATGGCATAGCAAATGCTGTTGTTTCTCCTTTTCGAATCCCTTTAAAGACACTAGATAGAATAGGAAATGGATATTCTAATCCATTGGTCAAGTTATTATCCCCTTCTTGCAAAAATTTTGTTAAATCCATATTTAAAACAGCACGTTTGAATTTCTCGGTTGCAGTTACTTGTTCTACTGCACTTTCTACCTCTTCTACTGACATTTCATGGTATAATTCATAGTTTGCAATTTCTACAATTCTTTCTTGAATATGCTTAATTGGAACTTCTCTATAATGTTTTCTTAAAACAAATAATTTCTTTAATTCAATATACACTTCTTCAATTCCATATCCAGATTCAAGTGCATTTTCTTTTACTTCATAAGCTAATTGTTCTGTTCTATCATTATCTCTTGGAAAGTTAAATCCTTTTTTTGCAATTTCTGGTGCATAAGCCTCTCCATCGGTAAATAAAATTCGTTTATATAAATTCAAGATTTCGCTATTTTCAAAATAACATTCTGCAAATAGAAAATAATATTTTACAATTGCTTCTGGATTATCTAATAACAATCCTATATAATTTTCCTCTAGTCTTTCATCACTTAATTCTTCTGGATAAATCGCTTTTTTTATGGTTTCATCCTCTTCTTTTGTTGCAAAAACCGAATTAAGTTCTCCTCTTATTTCTGTTGGTAAACTATCCATTTTTTCTAAAGCTAATTGTAAATCTCCATCACTAATCGCTGTTCTAATATCATCTAAAATCTCTTCGTTTTCATAGGTTACAGGAATACTATTTACTAATTCCAATAACGCATTTTCTGTTTCATTCATAACTTCTTCTCCTACCTTTTTCTAAATTAGTCATTTGTTATTATTTTATTTAAATATTTTACTAGATTGATTATATATGATACAATTGTTGGTGTCAATTAAAGGAGGAAATTTTTATGTTTTCAGAGAGCAAAATCGTTGTTCGTTATGCAGAAACTGATAAAATGGGAATTGTTCATCATAGTGTATACCCTATCTGGTATGAATTTACCCGTACAGAATTTAGTAAAAATATGGGAATTTCATATGTTTCTATGGAAGAAAGAGGTCTTATGATGCCACTTGTAGAACTTAGTTGTAAATACATTCGTCCTGCTGATTATGATGATACCTTAACAGTTAGAGCTTGGATTTCAAAACTTACTCCTGCAAGAATTGAATTTTCCTATGAAATTTATAAAGAAGGTATATTGATTAATACAGGATATACTCTTCATGCATGGGTAGGGAAAGATTTAAAACCGACCAACTGTAAAAAGAATTTTCCAGATATTTATCAAAAACTCCAAGAAACCATGTAGTTTCTTGGAGTTTTTCTAATCTTTTTCATATTCTAAAATATCTCCTGGCTGGCAATCTAATACCTCACAAATTTTTTCTAGGGTAGAAAAGCGAATTGCTTTTCCTTTATTTGTTTTTAAAATAGATAAATTCGCGGTTGTAATTCCTATTTTATTAGAAAGTTCCAAAGAAGATATTTTTCGTTTTGCCATCATAACATCTAAGTTCACAATAATTCCCATTCTTCTTCCTCCCTATCTTTTAAATAGTTAAATCATTTTCTTCTTTATAATAAATTGCTTTTTTCCACAATTCAGCTAACACATAACTGCCAAGCCATGCAATAACAAATACACCAACAACAATAATGCCGAAAATGGAATTAGTAACAGCAAATATTCCTATAGCATATTCAATTGCGATTATAAAAGAACAAATTGATATAAGTCTTAATGACTGCACATTTTCCTTGACAAATGGGTTATCCTTTTTAAGGGATTCAAACATATGGATAAATTCGTTTACAATCACAATAGCGGGTAATCCAGAAATATATAATAAAATAAGTGCACGTACATAATTCAATTCTGGATTGATGTAATAAATATAAGCTTTTAATAATATTGGCAGTAAAACATAGATGGTAGCTCCTATGATAAGAATGATTTGTAAAAATAATTTAATAAAGCTAGATAGACTTTTGTTTCCTGTTACTTTCATTACTAAACTCCTTTATATGTTTTCATAATTATATTTTGTATAAGATTTTTGGTTACTTTTATATCTTTGATATTCTAAATTTAATGGTTCTAATTGTTTTTTTGCTCTATCTTTTGATAAATTCCACTCTTGAATATTTCTATCTTCTTTTACATCTTCATACATGTTAAACAAGTAGTTGCTTATTTTTCTCTTTTCTTTTTCATCTGTAGTTGTATTGTATAAATAAATCATTTCTGAAACAGCATCTGTTCCTAAATTCTCAATTAAATAATCGATATCTAATTCTCTTCTTTCATATACCCCAGGCATTTTTTGTGCTATGCCAATGTTATTTCTTGCAATCATATAATCAATATTAGCAAAATTTATAATAACATACATAGTAATTCCAATAACAAAATAACATTTTAAAAGATTTATTTTTCCTTTTAAGATGTAGTAAATCGTCGGTAAAATTGCTATTACTTCTGTTATTAAAATAACGTATACCATTAAACGTAAAAATGTATATCCAAATTCATTTTCGTAAAGATGCATTCTCATAAAAGCAGAAACTGCAATTACAATAGTAAAAATACACATTAAAACATTCATCCATTTTGTATAAGTATTTTTTATTTCTTCTTTTTTTCCATTTGCATTGGTTAATAAAATAATCGCAAAATTAATAACAGTAATAAACATTAATTGAAAGAATCCTTGTCTTGCATATTGTGCTAAATTTAAACTAGCATTTAATGTAGCATCTGAAAACAAATATGAATATAAGTAAATAAACTGTATTCCTGTAAAGATAAGATACACTACATTAACAATAGTAAGAATAGTATTCACAATAGTGTTGTCAATATGAACTTTTAAAAACTCCTTTGTTTTATATTCTTTATTAAAAGCACTCTTTTTGCTGTATATGTTATACACAACACATAAAAGATAAATAAACACAAGTGTAATCACAATGATTCTACCAATTAAATTTGCTATAAATTCACTTGTAAAAATAAATGCAATCTGACTGAATATGTTATCAAATAAATTAGCAAATACACCATCTGCTGCAACTAATAATCCTAAAATAATAAATAATAATGGAATAGAACATAGTACTCCTAAACCAATTAATTTTATTTTTTTGTGTTTTTGCTCTTTTTCTTTTCCAGATTGTATCTTAACTACACTTTTTATTAAACTACAAGCTCCTGGTATAAATTCTAGTGACCCTACTACTAGATTAATTGATTTGCTAATAACTTCACGTAGTTTAAAAACATCTACACATGCCCAAACAATCATACTTCCTAGTAATAATGGAATGACTACTAAATTTAGGACATAAAAAAATGTATTATTAAAAATAAAATACGTTGCACTTAATAATAAAATTGGAAATGCTAAATATAAAGCATTGCTATTTTTTATTCTATCATGTTTTTTCAAAAAGGTCATTAATAGAAATATGCTAACAACAGCAAACAATAATACTGATATTCCTAAATCTTGCCCATAAAATAAGATAGAATGTAAAATACTTAATATAAAACTTCCTATAATTGCTTTTTTCATAAAATATCCCTCCTTATTTATGAGGTCATTATATCGCCATCTTTTTTGTTTGTCAATACTTTTTTATTGTTTTTCGATATTTTTATAATCGTAAAAAACGCAAGTCTCTTTTTATCAATTCCTTGCGTTTTTATATTTTATAACTAACTAGTCTTCTTTTAATTCTTTTTTTATTTCTTCTAATTGCATATATCGTAACAAGTTTAATTCATAACTTTCTTTATGATTTTTTACAACAGTGTGTAAAATAACCCCACATTGTCCAATAATAACAGCCAATGTGATAATTCCTGTTGCTAAAATTGCAGATGGTACTTTTGTAATATATTGTGTTTTAAAAAACTCCGCAATAACTGGCACTCCAACAAGTAACCCAATAATAAATAGGATAATTGCTATTGTTGTAAAAAACTGCAAAGGTTTATAATTTTTAAACATATTCACAATTGTTTTAACTACTTTTATTCCATCACTTACTGTATTTAGTTTTGACACACTTCCATTTGGTCGATCACGATAAATAATTGGTATCTCTTTTATAATATATTTCTTATCTAGTGCATATAGAGACATTTCTGTTTCAATTTCAAATTTTGGTGTCATGACTGGCATGTTTTTTACAAACATTTTGTTAAACACGCGATATCCCGTCATAATATCTCTCAAATTGGTTCGAAATAGTATATTAATTGATTTCTTCACTAAATTATTACCAAATTCATGAAAATGTCTCTTATTTTCTTCTTGGTAAGTTCCATTCGATAATCTGTCACCAATTACCATATCGGCTTGTCCAGCTCTAACTGGTTCAATTAATTGATGTACAAATTCAGCAGGATACGTATCGTCTCCATCTACCATAACATAAATATCTGCATCAATATCGCGAAACATAGTTCTTACTACATTCCCTTTTCCTTGTTTATATTCGTATCGTACAATGGCTCCATTTTTGTTAGCAATTTCTGCTGTTTTATCTTTTGAATTATTGTCATATACATATATTTGAGCTTCTGGTAATTCTTTTTTAAAATCCTTTATTACTTTTTCTATTGTTAGTTCTTCATTATAACATGGTATTAATACTGCAATTTTTTCCATACAAGACAATTCTCCTTTCTTAACTTATAGTAAGTATTTCCAAAATAAAAATAAAAATTCTGATAATTTTATGTTCCTATTTTATATCTATCTTGATGGTTTGTCAATCTTATACCTGCTTTTTAATAATAAAAAAAGTTCAAGTATTACTTGAACTTATAACATTTCTAGTATTTCTTCTTTGCTTCTTACTCCTACAGCTTGTTTTACTAATTTCCCATTATGGATAACAACTAATGTTGGTATACTCATAATGTTAAATGCACTTGCTAACTCTTGTTCTTCATCCACATTTACTTTTCCTACTTTAGCTCTTCCTTCTACTTCTTTTGCAACATCATCTATAATTGGAGATACCATTTTACATGGTCCACACCAACTTGCCCAAAAATCCAACAAAACTGGTACATCGGACTTTGATACTTCTTCCTCAAAATTTTTACTTGTAATTGCAATAACTGACATACTTATCCACTCTCCTTTTTCTTATTCTATTCATTTTAATTGTTTTTATTCATTAATACTCTGTTTACGTAAGTACTTCCCACATGCAAGACCTGCAACACTTCCTTCATATACTGCTTTTGAAATTTGCAACAAACCACCTGTGCAATCTCCACATGCATATAGCCCAGAAACATTCGTTGCCATATTCTCATCTACTTTAATGGTATTATCCTCTATAATAGCTCCTAGCTTTCTTGCAAAATCTGTACTAGATGCTGTTCCGTACAGCAACAAATAATCCATCGAAAGGAATTTTTGTTCCTTTTTTTAAAGTAATTCCTTCTACTCTTTCGTCTCCAACAATTTTTTCGATTCCTCTTGTTTCAATTGTAAGTTTATCTATGGCTTCATCTCTATTTTCTACTAGTTTTTCTCCATTTGTTAAAATTGTAACAGATTTAGCAACTGGCAATAATGTCTTTGCTTCCTTTATAGCATAATCTCCGACTCCCTAATACCGCTACTTCTTTGTTGCGGTAGAAAAATGCATCACAAATTGCACAATAGCTAACACCTTTTCCTTCTAATTCTTTTATTCCTTTTATTTTAGGAGTATTACGATTTGTTCCTGTTGCCAAAATTACTGTTTTTGCTTGATAAATATTATTTCTTGTTTCAATTGTAAAGTAGTTATCTTTTTCAATTGATAAAACTTCGTCAGTTTCTAATAAAACACCTAAACGTTTTGCTTGTTCTAGTCCTTGTTCTAGCAATTCCTTTCCACTAATGGTGTTTGAGAAACCATAATAGTTATCAATTGTCTTCGTTTTTTCTAATGCTCCTCCATCTTTACCAATAATAAGAACATTATAATTTGACCTTTTTAAATAAATTCCTGCTGATATTCCGTGCTGGTCCTTTTCCTATAATAATGGCATCATAAACCATAAAAACCTCCCTTTTATCACAGTTTTCTTATTTTGTTAGTTTGGCTTTAATTCTTCTTATTTTACCAGCAACAGCAAAAACATATTTTGCCATAGAACCCATTCTATTTCTTACAAACCAAATAGCAATTTTTTCCTCTGGTGGTGTCCATGTAGCATCAAAATGATGGATCATACAAGTATTTTGTGTAAATGTTTCATTACTTCCATCGTATGTTTTGGGATTAAAATAATCTTTCGCATAAATATGAACATTGTCTTGTAGAACTTGACATTCTTCTGCTTCAACTAATCCTAACTGTTTAAAATATTGTGTAAAAACCTTTGGGCTTGTAATACTATACAAATCCGCGTCATTAAATGTTGCTTCTTTATAAATTTGAAAAATATTTTCCATATGCTTATTATGTTTCTCTTTTACTCCAATCATAGCTGTCGCTAGATAATTATTATCTTCTCTTCCTAACCAAATGTCATCTTCTAATATATGATCTAATTTCTTTGTTACTTCCATATCTGTATCAAAATAAATTCCACCATATTCTTTTAAAATATAAACTCTAGCAACATCTGAAACAAAAGCCCATTTTTTGTATTTATATGCTTCCTTACTAAAATTTGTAACATTAAAGTCAAAATTTTCTTCATTCCATTCTTTTATTTCATAATCTGGTAAGAATTTTTTCCAAGTCTTTAAATATTTTTTGAACTTTCTTGGTTTCTTTTTTCCTCCAAACCAACAATAATGTATTACTTTTTCCATTTTTCCCTCCATTTTATTCTTTTGATTTTTCTATTTCTTCTTGTTTGATATCTAGCATAGATATCATAACTGGTATACTTACTATCATACTAAAAACATATCGATACTCACAAAATACTGGTGATGCAATAGTTGTTAACCACATTGCCAAAATAGGAATAAATACTAATATCCTTTTATATTGTTTTTGATAAATAACATACACAAGACAAATTAGATTAATCCAAAACATAATTCCTACACTAAATATCATAGAAAATACAGGAATATTTCGGTAATCTATGAAGTCATCCATAATATCAAAAATTGAATTTTGTAATAATGGGTATGAATGTAGCCCTAATTCATTTTCAATAATAACTCTTGATACTACAGAATTTGTCGTTTCTGGATACCAGTATCCATAGCTGTTACATAAAAATGATTCGATTGCTTCTCTTGGGAATTGGAAAACCAACTGAGCCCATATTACCAAAAATTCTCCTTTATGCTCACTAAAATATGCATCATCAAAACATGCCTTCACTGGATCTGACAAAGTTGGATTATATCGTTGTTCAATATCCTCTACTGGTAAAAAGTGATGTATCTTTTCAATTTGTTCTTGATTTAATTCATCTTCTCTTTCCTTTTTAATTCTAGCAAACTGTTGTAATGGAATAGAAAGTGCTTCTCTTATAGAACCTTTTTGCACTTTACATATTTGAAAAACTGGTCCTGTATATAACACATAGAATATGATTGGTATTATAGTAATTGGTAAAATCTTTTTCCAATTCTTTCGGTAAAACCATAAAAGAAATGGTATCGTTAAAAACACAATATAAATTCCATTGTTTCGGAATACAATAACAAGTAACATACTAATAATAAATGTAAACATTCTTTTTTTATTCGCAAAAAAGCTTTCTGTATTTCTTACTAATTCTACTATCTGCAATATAAAAAACAACATTACAATAGCAAATGGTATATCTTTCCACATTGTCAAACTATAAATACCAAATACTGGGTATAATGCAAAAAATAAAAAACCAGCAATTTTTATTCCAGTATATATGTTTTTCTTTGACATATCATAAAGTACAAAAGAAAAAATTCCAGATAAGGCAATCATTTGAAAAGTAGAATAAATTGCCACTCCTATGTTATAACTTCCGAAGAACTTTCCAATATTTACTGCGATTCCTATTAAAAATGTATGGAAAATCGGATGATGATTTGTTAAAGTATTAATTCCTTGTGTTTGACAAATTTGGTCCAAAGAGTCTGGCGTAATAATTGCTGGAAAATATTTTAAAAAATATGGTAACCAAGCTAATATGATAAGTGCCCATAAAATCCAAAAATTCTTTTTATTTGTATTGAATAGTTTTATTTGGTTATTTTCCCTACTACTCATATATGGTATTAACTTTGTATATAAAACAATCAAAACCATATATATTAAGGTTACCGTTCCAACTAATTTTATCATTGATTTTAGAAGAGTACTTCTTGATAGAAGAATTCCATCTAAACTCATCGTATTATCAATACTATATCCAATTACATGAAACAAAGCAAGTACAACAGAAAGACTTAACATACATATGATAAGTCTTTTATCTTTTTGTTGTAGTGATTTTTGAATTGTCGCACAAAAAATAGCAAACAGTAGTACATATATGATATTGTTTCCAGTCATCGAAGCAAGCAACCCCACTTCAGTATCTAAATTTATATTTAAAGAAATGGTTGTTATACTTGCTAACACAAAAATAATTAAGCCTTTTATAATCTTTTTCATTTTCTCTACTCCTCTATAAATTGTTCTATCTTCCTAAAATCGCTTTTATTAGATTCCATACACTTCCTAGAGTTTTTCTTACATAGTTCACAAAAGCACGTGCCAAAAAAAGTCTTCTAATATTTTTCATTTTATTTTCCTTTATGTTTACAAGTAAATTATTAAGTACTTTTCTTTGTCTTGGCGAATATTCATTGTCTTTATATATCATCTCATTATTTAATATGTAATGGACAATTTCTTTATTATTTTTTGTAAAGTCACTTATATTCTTTCGAAAAGCCTTTTTATTTTTTCGATAATCTTGATACATAATTTCTAACATTCGTTTTACAAAAAACTCATTAATAATTTGATAATATTTTGTATAATCTTCTTTGTTTCTCAATTCGTTTGATATGTTTTCACATATTTTATAAAAAGCAGATATATAAGTATTACTTGCTACAATTGATCTTTCCCTTTGTAAATAATAATAAAGAGGATATGGAATATACTTTATTTTTTCTGTATCCATTAAAATAAATGGTGTAACTGAAGTGTCCTCATACTCTTTATTAGTTGGGAATTGATATGGCTTATATAAGTCCTTTTTAATAATTTTATTACAAGAAGATCCCTGCATTGCTCCACTAATTAAGGCGGTTTTCCTATCTTTTTCTTTGTCCACATAGGCTCTAGCAATATAATTATATTGTGGTGTTTTTTCAAAAATAACATATAGGTCATATATAATAATTTCGTAATTTTGATTAATATATTTTCTTGCAATTTCATAAAAATCTTCGGAAATATAATCGTCTGAATCAACAACACTAATATATTTTCCTCTTGATAAGGCAATACCAACATTTTTTGTATCTGCTAACCCTTTATTTTCTTTTGATTGATAGATAAAACGTTTTCTATATTCTTTTGGTAATTTTTCTATATATTCTTGAATAATTTTTTCTGAATCATCTGTTGAACCATCGTTTATAACAATAACTTCACAATCCAAATCCATTGCATTCTTAATTGATTCTAAGCATTTTTCAACATATTTTTCTGTGTTATAAACTGGTACTATAATTGAAATCAAAATATCGTTTTCCATTGTATTCTCCCATTAATTTTATAATTCTTCTGCAAATCCTTTTTGCATTTTCTTAAATGCAAAATATCCAAATATCAATAGTACTAATGATATGGCAAATAGTATTCCTAAATGTTGCATATTAGGCATTTGTTGATAATAAAAAATATCCCTATATGCATTAATGATATATGTCATAGGATTTAATTTCATAATCATTCTTAAATGTTCTGGTAATTGTTCTAACTTATATACAATTGGTGTTGCATAAAAAGCAGCCATTAAGAAAACACTTACAATATGCTCTAAATCTCTAACATAAACTGTAAGAGCTGATGCAATAAAATTAATTCCTAACAGTAATACACATTGCACTAACAATATTACTGGATATAATAAAATAAGTTTTGTTACCCCTATTCCAGAAAATAGAACAAAAGCTAATATAATAATTGTAGAAATAAGGAAGTTAATTGCTCCACTAATTACAGTAGAGATTGGTAAGATTTCTCTTGGAAAGTACACTTTTTGTACAATATTTCCATTTGTCACAATACAAAGTGTACCTTGTAAAATGGTATTTGTAAAAAATGTCCATGGAATTAATCCTATACAAACATAAATATAATAAGTATCATCCCCACTTGCAAGTAAAGCTCCAAATACTACTGAATATACTAATAATTGTAGTAGTGGATTTAAGAATGACCATAAAACACCTAAAAATGAATGCTTATATCTTCCTCTTACTTCTTTTTTTGTATTACTTTTTAATAATTCTCTATAATTGTATATTTCTTTAAATATATTCATTTCTTCTTCTCCCTTCCCTTAAGCTGTTTCTTCTAAATATTGTTTGATTACTGTTTTTGTTTCTCCATCCATCTTAATAGATCCTTGATGTAACCATACAGCTCTTGTACAAAATCTTTCAACAGATTCCATTCCATGTGTAACAAAAACAATTGTCTTTCCTTCTTTTTTCAAGTCTTCTATTTTTTGGAAGCACTTTTCTTGAAAATGTTGATCTCCAACTGATAAAATTTCATCAATAAGTAAGATATCAGCATCTACATTAATTGCAACAGAAAAAGCAAGTCTCATATACATACCAGAAGAATAGGTTCTTACTGGATTATCAATAAAATCTTTTAATTCTGAAAACTCTATAATTTGTTCCATTCTTCTATCAATTTCTTTTCTTGTTAATCCAAAAATAGAAGCATTAAAATAAATATTCTCTCTTCCTGAAAAATCCGGATGAAACCCTGCACCTAATTCTAAAAGAGAAGTCAATTTTCCATTTGTTTCGATTTTTCCTTTATTTGGGTATATAATTTTAGTCATTAACTTTAATAATGTTGATTTTCCACTTCCATTTACTCCAATCAAGCCAACAACTTCACCTTTTTTTATTTCTAAACTAATATCTTTTAGTATTTGTCTTACTTCTCTTTTTGTTCTGTTCCAAAACAGCAATTTTTCTTTCATTGTATTTGTTTTATCATAATATACATTAAAAGACTTGTCCACATGTTCTACATGTATTGCTATATTATCTTTTGGCATTCTTCTTTCCTCCCTTTTTATGTTTTTGTAATTATATCATAATTTAAATGAATTTCAAACATAATATAAGATATTTTAAAATTTATTAAAACAATCCTTTTCTATCAATTCATACCACATTTTCTCTACTTGTTCTACTTTATATTGTTGCGATTCTTCCCTTGCCTTTTCTCCTATTGTTTGTCTTAATTCTTCATTTATCATTAATTCATTTATTTTGTCTGCCATTTCTTCTTTATTACGATTCTCAATTAAAAATCCATTTTCTCCATTTTGTATAATTTCTTTTGGTCCTTCAGCACTATCAAATGCAAGAATCGGCAACCCATAACTTTCTGCCTCAATCAGTACTAATCCAAAACTCTCATGAAAAGATGTCATAACATAAATAGAGGATTGTAACATAAGTTCATTCAGTTCCTTTTCTTTTTGAAATCCTAATAACTGAATTTTATTCTGTAACTTCTTTTCTTTAATTTTCTTTTCTATTTTCTCTCGTTCCTGCCCATCTCCTGCAATCGTCAAACACCAATCTGGATTTTTTTTGCTTACTATTTCAAAAACATCAATCAAATCCAAAAATCCTTTTTCAGGTGAGAACCTGCCAGCTGAAAGGACTCTTGGTTGTTTTAAATTTGATGCAATATTAGGATAATATTGTAAACAATTTGGTATATAAATACATTTTACTGTACTTCCTTTTAATTTCTCTTTATAAATCTGTGTTAACTGTTTAGAAACTGGCACAAAATAATCAATCTTTTTAAGTGACTTTACAATTTTTGTAACATATCTTTTGTTTCCATTATTATTATGTTCCTGCGCTATTTTAATCATTTGTTTATCACCATATTTACCAAGTAATTTACTATGGATATACCTTGTAGAAATGGCAATATCACAGTCTAGATTTTTAATTGCTTTTATCATTAATATTCTTCTTAAGTAAAGAATTTTAATTGCTTTTATACCTTCTTTTAAAATTCTTATTACTTGGAAGTTTTTAAGTGCTTCTTTAAATTCCTTAGCATTTGGTTTTAAATTTGGCATTAAATATTCAATTTTTACTCTACTATCAATTTCAAATGCAGGTTTTTCCTCGATTCGATAATTTGCAATAATCTCTACCTCATATTGTTTTGCAAGCATATTACTTAGAGTAGAAACTGCTTTTTCGACTCCACCTGTAGACAAATGTAAGGCTAGTATTGTTATTTTTTTCATTGTTCTATTTCTCCTTTGTCATTTCTTATGGCAAAATTGCATTGTAGTAAAATTATTACAATATAAATACTAACTGCTGGTGAAACAAAAACATGTCCTGCAAGTAAAGCTACTACCGCAATCATAACAATTGAATAGACTGGTTCAATTCCTAACACTCTCTTATTGATGATAGAATAACGCATAAAAACAATTGCAAATATTAAGATTGGAAGAGCAAAAAGAATGGTTCCTATTATGCCATTGCAAAATAAAATATCATAATAATCCATTTCAGTTAATTTTAATTCCTGTATTTTACCGTTTTCATTTTCTACAAAACCAATTCCAAATAATTTGTGGGAAATGTCACCAGAATAAAATTTTTCTTTATTCGCCTTTAAAAAATCATTTCTTCCACTTACTGATGCTGTTTTAAGTTCTTCAAAATTTTTAAACTCTGTTAATTTTGACGGTTCTTGTTTCTTTCCGAATTGGAAATCCTGTTTTGTAATAGGAAATACATCTCCATATATTTTAGCTAAGTTTTCTCCAACTGGAGTTATTCCTGTTAGTAAATAAACTACAATTAAAAATCCAAAAAGGATTCCTGCCTTTTTATATAAGTGTTTCATCTTTTTTGTTTTTCCTTTAACAATACAAACAAACATGACAGTTAATATTAGTATAATCAATCCGAAATATGGCACTTTTGTTCCTAGTTGTAGTACCGCATAAACAAATAACAATGCATAAATTCCTTTTATCCATGTTAATTTTTCCTTTACTAAGTCTACTACTAAAAATGGAGATAGTAAACACAAAATGGCTCCTATTTCATTGGCAGAATAAAACAATCCTACTGTTCCTGCTTTATCTCCTGCTTTATAAGTAAGAAATGCAATACCACAAATATTAGCAATAAAAATAGTTAAAACATATAGCATCAACGTTGTTGCTAATATTTTTCGATCGATATTGATTTTATACTCTTTAAAAATTGGAATAAGTGCTACCAGTATAATTGGCAAATAAAAGTTTTTTATAAGACCTTTTACTTGAACGAACATCAAATTAATTCCATTTTCCATATAAGCATTTACTAGAAAAACTAACATGTAAATGCATAAGAATCCATAATATATACACATACCCATTGTGTATTTTTTATCTGCTTTTATAAGTCCTAATATCACTAGAAATATCATAAAGATTGTTCGGATCACAATCCCAAATGTAATAGTAGCATTTGCATACTGAATACTTAATCCAGTAATAATATCAATGATTGGTTGTAATAGAATAAATAATATAATAATATTTGGTACCGTTAATTTCTCTTTTAATTTTTCCATGTTTTTCCTCTCTTTATACAATTCTTTAGTTTTTGAAATAGTACAATAAGCCATAATTGGTTTGTATAAAAAATTCTACAATTTAGCTTAAAAACATTATCTTCATTTTTATAATATGGATTATTTTTCCAATCTGGATATTGTTCTTTCATAATTTGAACAATTTTATAAACTTCTTTTCTTCCTTCTTTATATTCCAAAAATCTTCCTGTTCCTGCATATAGTAAGTGTTTAATATAAATAAATTCTAATTCTTCTTTATACTGTTCTAATGTTCCAGATTCTTTAAATCCTTTCATTAGTGTTTCAAGTACAAGATAAATAGACAATAACTTATCATTAAAAATATCTTGTCTCATAGTAGAACCTTGTCTTATGTAATACTCGTAATATGGCTCTTCTAAGTATGCTATTTTATTGGCATATACACCAAGTAGCGGAATCATAGCGATATCTTCATATATTCCTGTTTCTAAAAAGTAAAGCTTATTTGATTTTAACAATTTTGTCTGTATTAATTTGTTACAAGGTCCAGCTACAGAAACAATATAATCTTTTTTTAAATCTTGTGTTTTCCTAGGAATTGCTTTTTTTAATACTTTTTTCTTTTCTGTTATTTCATAATAGTCACAAATAATAACTTCTGCTTGCTTTTTATTGGCCATATCATACATTTCTTCTAACATAGTAGGAGCAATTTTATCATCTGCATCTACAAAGGTAATAAATTCTCCTGTTGCTAAATCAATTCCTATGTTTCTTGCTTTTCCTTGCCCTTCATTTTTCTTTGTTACTAATTTGATAATTTGAGGGTATTTTTCTACATATGTTTCTATGATACTTTTTGTTTTATCAGTCGAACCATCATTAATTACAATCATTTCAAGTTCTGTTAGGGTTTGTTCTAAAATACTATCTAAACAAGTTTTTATATATTTTTCTACATTATATGCTGGTATAACAACACTTACCTTTACCATATCTTCTCCCATTCTTTACTTTATTAATTTCAAATACCAATTGATATTAATGGATAATATTACTATTTTAAATACTTGTCTTATTCCTTTTATTTTTATATTTCGAATCATTTTTCTCTCATGAATCTGTTTTATGTATTGGTTTCTATCTTCTTTTTTAATAGATTTTAGTTTTAAAAAAATCGCATTGGTATAATACATTTTTACATTTTCTTGTGTCTTTTGATTTATATTAAACTTATTGATAAATTCTAGCATATTATCATAATGTATTAAAGAATCCTCAAATCTTTTTTTCGTTTTTTGGTAATCATTATTTCTTGTAATACTATTATTGGTTTGAACATAATAATATCCATAAATATCAGTAGATACAATAGATTTTGCCATTAATAACACAAGTGGAATTAGTCCAAAATCTTCATGGTATGTTCCTGTTTTAAAGAAAAGTTTATTTGTAATAAACAATTCTTTTTTAAATACATATACACATGGAGAGTCAATTAGTTTGTCCAAAAATGCAAGTTGATTAAATGCCTCTTGTCCATCTAAAGCCTCAAAACATGGTCCATCTATTTTATCAATTATTTCATTCTGACTATTAACACAAGTCAACTTAAATTTAACAATATCAATATCTTGTTCTAAATAAGGTTGGATATTGGAAATTAGTGTTTTATCAATATAATCATCGGAATCTACAAACATAATATATTTTCCTTTGGCATGTGTAATTCCAAAATTACGAGTTGCAGCAATTCCCTCGTTGTCTTTCTCATAATAAGAAATATTCTCCTTATATTTACCAAGATATTCCTTTATTGCTTCTTTTGTTCCATCTGTAGAACCATCATTTACAATTACAATTTCTAGGTTTTCATCTAATTGTTCTGTGATAGAATCAATTGCTCTTTTTATCGTTTTTTCTCTGTTATATACGGGAATAATTATACTTAATCTTGTCATCTTGTTCCTTTCTTTGACTATTATTTATTCATTTATCATATCTTCTATTTTTTCTATTATTGTTTCATTATAAACTTTAGCATTAAATTTTTCTTTTATTTCATATCCATGTTCTATAAAATCCTTCATGGCATTATATATATCATCTATTTCTTTTGAAACGACTTTTCCAAATTTACCTTCTACATCTTCTTTTGCATCTGATACATTTGTTGTAATAATTGGTTTTCCTAAAACAAATGCTTCTTGAAATACAACTGGATATCCTTCATAATCAGAAGTTAGTAAGATAGAGTCTGCCATCTTAAAATAAGGATATGGATTTTTCTGTATTCCATATAGTTTAATATAATTTTGCAATTTTTTCTCTTGTATCATTTTTGTATACAAGTCACTATCTTTTCCACCACCAACAAACCATATTTGAAACAAAATCCCATCATTCTTTAACTTCTCAGCGGCTAATATAGCCCTTGTTAGTCTTTTTTCTACTTCATCATGTCTTCCAACAGTTAAAAAGGTATAACTATTTTCTTTTTTTAATTCGATATCTTTATTCGCTAACATTTCTATTTTATGATAGTTAATAATATTTCCAATACAAATCAGTTTTTCTTCTAGTTCTGGATATATCTTATCAAACGATTGATAAGATGCTTTTGAAACAAAAACAATACGTTTAAAATTTTCACATTTTACACTATCAAAAAAGTTTCTCATTTTAGGAATATCTTTACGATAAACTTGCATATAGTCTGAATGCACCCATAAAGCATTATTAGTAGAGGCTGTTCTTGCTGTATATGATGCCATTTGTGAATAAGTAGCATAGGCTGCCGCAAAATCAAATTTGTTTTTATATATTAACGCAAATTGAATCCTTTTTGCCAAATTTAGTATTTTTCTAACAAAAACAATTTTACATTCACAAGGTTTATATTCTATTACATGTATTCTACTATCTAATTCTTTTAAGAAAATTCCTTGTTTCTTTTCTAAAACTAAAGTAATATCATAATCACGTTCTATTAAGGTATTTAGTAATGTAAGAAGTGAAGTTTCAATTCCACCAACGTTCATATCATATGCTGAAAATAGCAGTTTTTTCATATTCTTCTCTCCCAGTCTAAATTTCGTTACACATTATATCACACTTTATTTTCAAGAGCAAATAAAAAAGAGATGTTATTTCATCTCTTACAAAATCTTATTCAATTCCATATTTTTTCTTAAATTTATCTGCTCTACCACCAGTTGTATTTAATTTTAAATTACCTGTCCAAAATGGATGACATTTTGAGCAAACATCTACTTTTATATCTTTTTTTGTTGATTTTGTTGTAAACACATTACCACATGCACATGTGATTGTTGTTTCTGTAAATTCTGGATGTAATCCTTCTTTCATCTTGTATTCACCTCTTTCTTTCTTGTAAAATAAATTTGCTAACAAATATCTTACCATATTTTAAAATTTATTTCAACCATATGTCACTATTTTTTTATTTTTTTTCATTATCTTGATTCATAATGTATTGTGCAGAAGTTTTTAATTCTTCCACAAATGGTATTTTTTTCACTAGTTTTGAAATAATATTAAATAAACATGCAATAATTAAAACAAAAAATAAAATTTTTTTCCAAATCTTAGCAACCATTCTTTTTCCTCCGTTTTTCTAACTCTATTTATAATTATACTATATTTTTAAGTTTTGTCAATATTATTCGTTTTATTGGTTATAATAAGAGTGTTATAATTTAGGAGGATGAATATGAAAAAGATTTTTTCTTTTATCGTTATATTGATTTTATTTATTTTAATACTTACAGGATGTTCTAATAACAAAGAAAACAACAATGAGGATTCTGGTAATACCGCTAATGCCGAAAGGACTAGTACAAATATATCTGTAGAAAATAATACACAAAATAATACTGTTACAAATGAAATTCGTGTTGGTGCTTTTGAAAATAAAGAGACATCCGAAGAAGAACTTGCTTCTTTTTCTACAAAACTTGGAGGAAAAAATACCCCAAGAAGTAGAAACATTGCTCTTACCTCTTCTATCTTAAATGAAACTGTTGTAAAGCCAGGGGAAACATTTTCTTTTTGTAACACAATAGGAAAACCAACTGCTGATAGAGGTTATGAAGAAGCAGATTCTTTCGATGCAGATGGTAATACTATTAAAACATATGGTGGTGGAAACTGCCAAGTAAGCAGTACCCTTTATAATGTTGTACTACAAATTCCAGACTTAAAAGTTACCGAAAGACATCCTCATATAAAACCTGTTCACTATGTTGCAAAAGACAAAGATGCAACTGTTGCCTATGGTAGTGTCGATTTTAAATTTAAAAACAATACTGGAAATGATATTAAAATTTATGCTAATTCCGATTTAAAAAGTGTTAATGTAAGAATTGTTAAAATATATTAAAACGGACAGGTTTTCTGTCCGTTTCTTTTATTTTTTTATTGATAGAATTTTATATTTTACAATACCTGCTGGTACTTTTACTTCGATTTCTTCTCCTTTTTTTGCTCCAAGTAAAGCTGCACCAATTGGAGATTCATTTGAAATTTTATTTTGTGATAAGTCTACTTCTGTAGAACCAACAATCGTATATTCTTCTTCCTCATCAAATTCTATGTCTTTTACTTTTACTGTATTTCCAACTTGTACGGTTTTTGTATCAATTTCAGATTCATCAATAATTTTTGCATATCTTAGTTTTGTTTCTAAGTTTGCAATTTTAATTTCGTTTTCTGCTTGTGCATTTTTTGCTTCATCATATTCTGAGTTTTCAGATAAGTCACCAAACCCTAATGCCACTTTAATACGTTCTGCAATTTCTGCTCTTTTTTCTGTTCTTAAATATTCTACTTCTTTTTCTAATTTATCATATCCCTCTTGAGTTAATAATACTTCCTTTTCTTCCATAATAAATAGTCTCCTCTCTAACCAGAAACAAAGTCGTTTCTTTTCACATTGTCTCTATCTTAAGATAATTAACTTGTTTTGTCAAGTATTTTTTGTTAATTTATTAGAAGTCCTTATATATTCTTCTCTATGAATGATTCCTTTTTTTCCGATTAAATTAACAATTCTAACCTTTTCTTCTTCTATCATATTTCGAATTTGTTCATATGTTTTTCCCATCATTCTTCCCTCATATACTTTTTTACTTTCAAATACTTTATCCACCACTTGGCTAATTTCCTGTTTTATTTCATAATCGTGTATATGAATTCCACAAAATGCTTTTGCATAAATCGATGTTTTCATATTAATATCAATAACAATCGCATTAGGATTAATTGTAAATTCATTCAATTGTTCTTCTGCATAATCAAAATTGATGATTATTCTTGATTTTGACAAGCTTTTTCTTTTGTTGTTTGTAATTTGACAATAGATTCCAAAATCATCTTCTAGCTTGTTTTCTAATTTCTTAAATTGTCCTATCTTTGTTGTTACAATCTGTATTCGTTTTATTTGTTTTGCAAGTTCTACTACTAGTTTTGTTAGTTCTGTGGTTTGATTTTGAATTAGTAAGGTGATTTCTTGCTTTTCTTTTTCTTCTTTTGTCATCTTACAAATATAATCGATCATTTCTGGAATCAAATAGTTAGATAAACTACCACCTTCCAATAAATTTAAATTCAATCGCCAAATTACCTTTTTGCATTCTTCTATGCCTTCTAAATAATTTGATAAAACAATTGGTAAATTTATTTTTGCTAAAATTTTCTTTAAGAAAAACAACTTTACTGAACAAAAACATTCTAAATTATAGTATGGCAATACACAAACACCATTTTCATGCACTGTCATAATACAAAAGAGCATTTTTAACCTCCATAATACCTTCTTTAAAAAAACTGGCAGTTTCGAATTTCTTTTAAATAGTTCATCGATACTTGTTAACTCTTTTAAATAAATAACTTGAATTTTCCTTCACCTCTTAAAACAATTTGTCCTTTTATTATATTAGTAGATGTCAATTTTATGACAAAAAAGAAAGTATTAAAACTTTCTTTTATTGATAATATTCTATTTTGTCAATCCAATCTTCCAATAATTCATTTAAAATTGGTTTATTCTCTACTGCTCTTGCAAATTGTACCTTTGGTTTTGCTCTTCCGTGATAATCACTACCACCAGACATATATAATTTATGATTTTTACAAAAATTAATTAAATCCTCACTTTGTTTTTTTGTAAAATTAGAATGGCAACATTCAAGTCCGTCTAAGTTAATTTCTTTTACTATTTTTTGAATTGTTTTTTGATGATTTTCTAATGGATATTCATATAAATGAGCCAAAAATGCGAATCCCTTTGCCTTATGAATATCTTCTATTACTTCTTGCATTTTTGGATAATCTTTTGTTTCATCAATATAAAAAATAGAATTTGGATTAGTTTGTGCTTCTCGGTAAAATGGCATTTTCATATTAATTCCATTCTTGTTTAAAATTTCTACATTTCTTTCATCTTTCCAAAGTTCCCTTTCAAAAGTAGCAGCTGCGAATTCTAGTTTTTCCATTGAAATTTGTAAATTATTGTCAAAAAGCAGTCCAATTTGATTGCCTTTCTTCTTAAGAAAATCCAAATAATTTGATTGTACTTCGTAAAGTTTTTGTTTGGTTGTAATATGATTTGATTTTTTCATCTTCTTACGCTCGAACCCATATGCTAATATTTCCATTGGCATATGATTATAAACACATTTCAGTTCTATCCCAACAATTAGCTTTCCTTTATAATAGTCATCTATACAAATAGCATCTAATTCATCATATGCACTTATTTGATTATGGTCTGTTATTGAAATTATACTTAATTTTTCCTGTTCCGCTTTTTGCAATATTTCAATCGGTGTAAAATCTCCATCTGAATGAGTTGTATGAATATGTAAATCAATCATTCTTATTTCCCGCCTTTAAAATTCTTCTACTGATAGTTTTGCATAATAATCTGGATTAAACTCTTCGTCATATGGTATTTCATCGAATATTTCTGGCATTTGTTCTTTAAAGTATTTTAATAATGGAATCATAATTTGGCGAATTGCTGGATGAACATGATTATTTGCTCTTAGACTAAAAATATGTTTCCATTCTCTAATATTGGCTGTCATTGTATATTCTGCTGCTGTTGAATGTGGCAACAAATTTCTACACATATCTGTAGTTGCCCCTAATTCTTTCATTTTAATATATCCATTTTCAGCTTCTTGCATTGTATTTTTCCATACTTCGTACATTGCTTTATCTTCTATATATACTGGATTCATAAAGCTAACTTCATTTCCGTATTTGTCTTTATTATAACTACAATATCTAGTAGATTCCACAGAAAAACTCGCAAATCTATGTCTTGTTAAATCTTTATAAGAACCAATATCACTATAAATTCGAACTGTAACTTTTTCGTGTTCTAATACAGATTCATGTCCACGGCCAATACAGTTTTTTAATAAATTTTTATAACTTTCATCTGTTATTTTATCTTCTGAACGATAGCACGTTCTACATGCTCTTTCAATTCTTCTCATAACTTCTTTTCCGTCAAATTTTTCTACCATTACCCATGGTTCTACAATTCTCATAATCGTTCCTCCTAATTTCATTTTACTTTTCTTACTATATCAAATACTACTACTTTTTTCAACAAAAAAGAAGAAATATTTTCATATTTCTTCTTTGTATTTATTTTATTCTCCTCTTCCCTCAGGAAGTGCTGGCATATCTAATACAATTCTTATTTTTAATATATAACTAATCGTTCTTCCAAATTTACTATTTTTAATTCTTTGCCATAGAGATGGTTTTACTTCAAATCTTGTATCTGCAATGTAATCTGCTTGCTCTTGATTTACTTGTTGCGTTTCTTTTGCTACTGCAACATTCGCTTTTGGTTGAGCTGTAACAGCCTCTTCTACAACAGTTTCTTCACTATCTAAGTCAAGAGGTGTTGGTATTACTTTTAGAGCATCTGCAACTTCAATTCCAATATAGCTTAATGCTTTTGAACGATCTTCTATTCTTTCCATATCTATTTCAATATGTAGGTTAGATTCTAGATTTGTAATTCTTGCTTGGATTAGTTTTACAGCATCTTCATAATTTTGAGAAGTTTTTCCTTTTGATCTTCCAATAATTCCCAATGTATCAATAATGTCTTCACCGAATTTTTCTTCTGATGCTTTGACAGCATTTTTCCAATCTTTTTCTTTGTTTTCTACAACTTCTAATAAATCTTTTAATTCTCCAGAAAGCATAATATTTTTTTCTCTTTGACGAATTAATTCTTCAATTTGTTTTGTATTTTCTTCAAATTGATTTGTTGCATATTCTACTAAACCATAAGCTGCTTTATATACATCTTTTGGAAAGTTTTTCTTTTTTGGATATTCAATTAAATAGGTTTTTATTGATTCAATTAAATCTTTAAAGTAAGAATCGTCATCTAATTGTACGATTTGTTTCTTACTGTTTGGATTAATCAATTTTTGTACCTTATCAATGTTTGATAAAATCTTTTCTTGTGTAATTACCATTCTTACGTTTACTATGCCGCTTCTTGACATTGTAAACCTCCCTCCTTTGTCCTACGTATCTACCACTTCACATTATACAACTTCTCTTAAAAAACTACAATAGGATTCACTAAAATTTATATTTCATTTTCGTTACAATTTTATTACAACTTTTATATAAAAGTCAACAAATTTCTACATTTTTTTCATTTATTTTTTTGCTAGTCCTTTTAGTATTGAATTATCAAATTCTTTATATAATTTTGGAATATCGATTTCTTCTTTAATTTTCATCTTATATACCAAGCTAGAACAAGTTAATCCAAAAATTCCGTGAAGCAATAATTTCAGAATCGCCATCAATAATTTCCCCTTTTTGAATTCCTTCTTCTACTAACTCCTCAATTGTTTTAATATATTCAATTACTTTTTCTTTGCACATAATATTTCTTGGTTCATGTCCCCAAATTTGGCTAAGAACAATCGTCATAAAATCTTCATATTTTGCTATAATTTTAATTTGAATCAAAATAACAGCTCTTAATTTATCAATTGCATGATCTAATTTTGAGATTTTAATATCAATACTATTTTTTAATAGTTTCATTCCTTCTTCTACTAAGAAATTAAAAATTTCTTCTTTGCTAGAAAAATGATAATACAAAGTACCTTTTGCAACCCCTACAGTTGCTGTTATTTCTTCAATACTAGTAGCATCATACCCTTTTTTAGCAAACAATTTCATAGAAGTTTCGAATATCTTCCTTTTTGTTTTATTCATAGCTTCACCTATTCTTTTAATTTTCTAACCATTTTTTATATGCAACAATAACTTGCACACAAACCTCATCTGGGGTTAAATTTGTCGTATCTATAATTAAATCATAATTTAACATATCATCACGATTAACGCCATATGTATCTATCCATCGATTTGTTTCTTCTTTATGTCTATATAAGATTTTTTCTCTTGCTTCTTCCTTGGTTGCATATGGTTCTGAATTTTTTCTTGCTTGATCATGAAAAGCTCTATTTACCGCCACTTCTATATCTACTTTCAAATAAACTTTAAATGATTCTGGAACTGCATACCATCCGTAATTTCGCATCAATAATTAAATTGTCATGGTCATTTGCGTAAATTGTTGCACTTCTTTCAATTTCTTTATCTAACTCTGGATGTTCATTTAAATATACTTGAAACTCAGTAATTGTCATTCCTTTTTCACTTGCAAGTTTTCTTACATATTGACCATTACGATAAATTTCATATCCTAGTTGCTCTTGCAATTTATTTGATAATGTTCCTTGCCCACTTGCATGGTCTCCTGTTATGGTGATAATATGTTTCTTTTTTATTCTTCCTCCTGACATATTGTCACCTTTCCTTCTGCAACTTCATCTGCCGCTAGAGTAACCATTGATTCTTCTTGTTTATCTGTTAATGGTTTATCTCCTTTTGATAATTGTCTTGCTCTTTTTGCTGTCACTACTACTAATTCAAATTGATTATTTACTTTTTTTAATAAATTGGTAACACTTGGTTCTACCATCATTTTACATCTACCCCTTTTCTTTATTCATCTACATCTTCTTTATCATCTTTCTCTAGTCTTCCTGCAACCGTTTCTGGTTGAACTGCTGATAATATAATATGTCCAGAATCCATAATAACAACTGCTCTTGTACGTCTTCCATAAGTAGCATCTACTGCCATTTTTGAATCCTTTGCTTCTTGCACCATACGTTTAATTGGTGCAGACTCTGGACTTACAATCGCAACAATTCGATTTGCTGAAACAATATTTCCAAATCCTATATTAATTAATTGCATCCTTATTCTCCTTTATTCAATATTTTGAATTTGTTCACGGATATCTTCTATTCTGGTTTTAATATCAATTACCAAATTGGTTATTTCTAAACTACCAGATTTTGAACCAATCGTATTGGTTTCACGGTTCATTTCTTGAATTAGAAAATCAATTTTCTTTCCAATTGGTGTTTCTTCTTCTATCATTCCATGAAATTGTATCATATGGCTTTTTAGTCTTGTTAGTTCTTCTTCTACAGAACATTTATCAGCATAAATAACAATTTCTTGGTTTAGACGTTCTTTATCTACCACATCCGTTTTTAAAATTTCTTTAATTCTTGTTTCTAATTTTACTACATATTCTTCTACAAGTCCAGTAGAATATGTAATAATTTGTGAAACTTTTTCTTCTATTTCACCAATTCTTACTCTCAAGTCTTCTTTTATTTTGTTTCCTTCTTGCTCACGCATTGCTATAAAGCTTTTAATCGCTTCTTCTAAACATATTTTTAGTTCATTCCAAATCGTATCTTCATCTTCTACATTTTGAATTGTTAACACATCTGGAAATTTAGAAATTTCTGTTACAGGAATATTAGCATTAATATCATTTTCATTGGCAAGTTCTTTTAGTTCCTCAATATATAATTTTGCAAGTTCATGATTCATCTTAATGTTTTTTCCTTTGGCACTATTGTTTTCAAAGTTAATATACACATCAATTTTCCCTCTTGCAATATGACTTGTTATTTCTTTTTTTACTTTTTCTTCTAGATAACTAATACTCCTTGGCATTTTCACACTAATATCGCAATATCTGTGATTAACCGATTTTATCTCAATATTATATAATCTTCCTTCATTCTCATAATTCGCTCTTCCAAAGCCAGTCATACTTTTCATGTTCTTTTACCTCTTTTCTTTGTTGTTTTATAAAACAGGTTGATGAAAACATCAACCCCTACAATTATTTTTTAATTATTTCGTTAATATCACTTAGACTAGCAATGTATTGTTTTTTCATCTTTTTATAAATAATAATAGATTTTCCTACATAGTAAATAGCAAATGCATATGCTACTATTGCTGAATATATATGAAATTCTTTCATTTGTATCATATAAATATAGCTAGAAAATAATGTTACGATCGCTAGAACAAGACATTCAATTCCATGAATACACAAATTAGCATTTTCTTTTTTATAACTAATTTCAAATAAAATAATAGTAAGCACAATTAGTCCCATACTAAATACTTTTAAATCTTTAAGGAATACTGGCGTTTCAATATTTAAAGAACCTAAACTTAGCAAATAAAAAAATACCATTAAAATATCTGCAATAAAAATATTTTCAAATAATTTTTTATTGATTTTTTCTTCTTCTTCTTTTGGTAATTGTTTTTTATCAATTACTTCTTTTTCTAATTTTTCAATGTTTTGCTTTACTCTTTCTAAGTCTTCTCTATCTTTTTCTTCTTGTGCCATTGTTTCTTTTTTTCTCATACCATCTACTCCATTTCATCGAATTCGTACATAATAACACTTGCAAGTACAATTGGTGCTGTTTCCGTCCTTAAAATCCTTTTTCCTAATGTAACAACCTTTGTATTGGGAATTGTTTTTAAAAATTCAATCTCTTCTTTTGCAATTCCCCCCTCTGGTCCCACTAAAACTGCTATTTTTTGTACATGTTTTTCATGTGTCTGTTTTAAAACCTGTTTTATTGTAGTCCTATCTTCTTCTTCATATGCTACAATTACTATATCATATTTTTCTAATTTTTCATAGATATTTTTGAAACTTACCAAAGAATGTACATTAGGTATTTTATCTCTTTTACTCTGCTTTGCTGCAACTTCAGCAATCTTTTGCCATCTTTCTATTTTTTTTGATTCAGCCTTTTCATCTAGCTTCACTACACATCGTTCCATCTTTACTGGAGTAATATCGCTCACTCCAATTTCTGTTCCCTTTTGAATAATCGCTTCCATTTTTTCCTGTTTTGGTAACCCTTGAAAAATATGTAATGAAATACCAGTTTCCGTTGTCTCAAAACACTCTTCTAATATCTCTCCTGAAACATTATCATTATTTAACTCTATAATTTTAGTAATGTATGATTTAGCTGTATCGACACTACATACTTGTATTAATTCTTCTTTTTGTAGTCTAAGTACATTTTTTATATGGTTGACATCTTCACCTGTAATTTGAACTTTCTTATCTTTAATTTGATTCTCTTTCACAAAAAATTTATACATTTCGTTCCTCCACACATGCATTATACCAAAAATAAAACGAAGAGTAAATAGTACTTTCACTATTTACTCTTCGCTCTTATCAAGCACCCCTTATGCTCTTGGGTGTGCATGTTTATATATATTTTTTATACTTTCATCTTGGAATTGCATATATACTTGTGTTGAAGATATATCAGAATGTCCAAGCATGGTTTGGATTGATTTTAAGTCTGCTCCATTTTGTAATAAATGTGTTGCAAAAGAATGTCTTAATACATGTGGTGTAATATCTTTTGTAATATGAGCTTGTTCTTTATAATATTTTACAATCTTCCAAAATCCTTGACGAGTTAATCTCTTTCCATTTGTATTAACAAATAAAGCAGTTACTTTTTCATCTTTAATTAAAATTGGTCTTGAGTTTTCAATATAATCTGCTAATGCTTTTAATGAAAGAGAACCTAAAGGAATATTTCTTTGTTTAGAACCTGTTTTACAAGATACTAATCCATCTTTTAAATTAACATCTTCTATGTTTAAAGAAATAATTTCAGTTACTCTCATTCCAGTTGCATAAGCAAATTCCAACATTGCTTTATCACGAATTCCCTTTAAATCAATATTTTTTGGTTGTTCTAATAATAATTCAATTTCAGATGAAGTTAAAACACTTGGTGCTTTTTTCTCAACTTTTGGAGATTGAATTTTATCTGTTGGATCTTTCTTTACTTTTTTATTACGTACTAAAAATTGATAAAAAGAACGAATTGATGCAATATTTCTTGAAATTGTTGATGTTTTTTTACCGATTTGTTGTAGGTGGGAAAAGTATTGTTTCATATCTTCCTCTGTTACTTTTTGATAGTTCACTTTGTTTTCTTCTAAATAATCTTCAAATTGTACAATATCTCTTCTGTATGATTGTAAGGTATTCTCAGATAATTTTTTATCTTCCTTAATAAATTCTAAAAAATTGCTAATTTGTTTTTCCATGTTTACTCCCTACCCTTAAACTTCTTATTTTATGTAATTTACACAATTAACATAACAACTAATGTTATATCAAAATTATTTGAAATTGTAAATAGCTTTTTTCGATTTTTTTTAAAATATTTTTTATTTCTCAAAAATATTTGGCACAAATTTCCAATAAACTTGAAGACATATACACTTCAACAAAAGCAGATACCTCTAGAGTTGCAAGCAATATACAAGAAAAAATAGTATGTCTTGTGATTTCTAATTTTATCGTTTCTCTTCTTTTATCTTTTACAATTGCTTTATATAATTTCATGCCACTAACCGCTAATGCTAATATACATGGAATAAAAATAATATTTTGTAGTAAAATCGATGTTGTAACAAACAAAATACCGTTTTCCTATTCCTAATGTAGCAACAATAGATGATATGGTATAACCTAGGCAAAATCCACGATAAAGGATAATTCCATACACAATCGGAATACCAATTACGGTTGAGCCAACAAACCATAGAGCAAGTACCAATAAAAAATTCGAAATCAAACAATCTTTTAGTAATACTCCTTTATCAATCTGTGCATTTTCTTTTAAAGAATTGGTAAAGTCATTTAAATAACTTGTAATATCCTCTATTTGCATTTCAGAAGCATTGTTTACAAAAATAACACCACAAATAATTCCTATTAAAAATAACAATACTACAATACTGTATTCTCTTATGTTATTTTTGATATGTGTAACAAAAATTTCTTTTACTCTACTATTTCTCTTTTTTCCTAAGTTTCTCAAAATATTACCCTCCTATATCTTATACATAATGTCTATGTAATAAAATGAGATTTAGAACTTTTTTTATTCTTTTGTTGTGACCTTACCATATACACCACCACCACCAGCTTGTATGGTAAGTCTACCATCTCTTGCCATAACAATATTGTGAGCAATTTTATGGTTTGTTACTGCTTCTATATCATCTTCTGATAATTTATGTAAAATCGTCATTTCAGTATCAAAATAATCTAATAATCTATCAATTGTTTTTGCACCCAGTCCTGGTATAAACGTAAGAGGTACTTGGTATACATATGGTGGTCGATTTTCAGGACTTTTTGTTTCTTCCTTATCTTTAATCATTTCGATTCTATCAAAAACCCCCATCGTAATATTTCTAGAATCACAATCTGGACAGCTTGTAATTGGAGCAATACCTTCTACATTTTTTTCACATGTTTCGCAATATGTTCTATGGTATTTTCCGAGTTTTGGATCTAATCCGTAATTAGCTAAAATTTTTCTTCCTTCTTGTCCTTTTACTGCTTTTACGAATTCTTTAAAACTAATATCTTCTACCAACATTTTATTATATTCTCTTGCAATTTTAGGAAGAGAATGTGCATCAGAATTGGTTAGAAAACTTCTCGTTTCTAATTCCGAAATCGTATCTGCTAAAAAAGTATCTGAACTTAACCCTAATTCAATCGCAAAAATTTTATCAAATTTCTCCTTAAAGATCTTTGATAATCGGTCAGTACAGTTTCCATAGAAACTTTTATGTGGTGTAAATGCATGTGCTGGAATTAAGATACCATTATACTTTTCTACAATATCAATTAACTCATAAGCTGAAATATCTGCCCTTTGAGAGCTTAGTGTAATATTACTAATATGATGACTCATTTCATTAGAAAAGCCTTTTATATCTTGTAATGTTGGAAAATAGCATAAGTTATGAGCACTCCCTGTTTTTCCTTCATCATTTTTTTCTGAAGTCTCAATCTCACTTCCTAAAATGATACATACTTTATCTTTATATACAATACCTCCATCTGGTATTTCGTATGCTTCTCCAGTTTGTAAGAATTCTTCAATGTCTTCAATAACATATGGTGAAGCACAATCAATAATTCCTACCACATTAATTCCTTTTCTTTGCACACATTCTTTTGCAATATTTTCAAAATTCAAACTTCTTGCAGCGGTTATTTTAATCGGTTTATTTGATTTACTCCTTCCTATATGAACATGTAAATCTGCAAATATCTCGTACATCTTCTTTCCTCCTCCACAAGCGAAGCTTTTGCACTCTTCACTTCTCATTTTACCTAAAAGATAAGAGGATTGCAAACTAATCCTCTTATCTTTTGTAACTATAACTTAACTTCCTCTTCTAAAACATATTCAATTGGTTCGCGTTTAAAATTAATCTTTGAAAAGTCTACATTTTCATCTTGCATGTGAACCTTTCTTATATCTTCCATCTCACGATTAACATTTATTTGTGCAATTTCAATGGCCTCAGCTGTTTGGTTCAAGTCTAATTTATTAAATACTCTTCCTAATTTTGATACTGTTCCATAATAAGTATTCAAATCTAATCCACTCATATTTTTCCTCCTCTTAAACAGCAATTCCTTCTGTCACACATACAAACTCTTTAAATTTTTCCAAATAACGGTTATTTTTTCCCTTTAAATTACGAAATTCTAATAAAATTAGCGCTTCATCGACTGGAAATCCTCTTCTTTCTGGTCGATTTAATAGCATTCCTCCAAAATTATCTACAAGTTCTAATATATCACTTTCTTTTTCTCTCGGAGTACTTCCACTATAACGATTTACTTCTTCACAAATTTTACAAAATCTCTCATCAAACCCTAACGTGGCTAAATATTTTGCTCCTTCTTTGGCATAAGAATGAATTTTTGATAATTCTTGGACATTATCTGTCTTTTTACAACAGCATAGTAAACATGCTGTTAATACCATATTTTTATCAACATCATCAATATGCATGTCTTCTATAAACATTCTAGCAAGTTCTGTTTTAAAAATAACGGAATTATCGAAGAAAATATTGGTTCTTTTCTTTAGGTAATAAACAATTTCCATTTTTTTGATATAGTCATGTTCCGACAAAATATAATCTGCAAATGTCTCCATCGTTTTTCTCCTTTCTTCGTCTCGTCATTTGTACTTACTATAATACATTTTCATTATATGATAAAATATGACACAATTCAAGCATGTTACAAAAATGTCATACACCTGTAACATGCTTGAATTATTTGCTTTTATTTTATTACCTTGCTACTTATTGTTTCAATTTCTTTTTCTAATGTCAATTCGCTTCCATCATTGATAATTACATAATTTACTCGTTTTTTTAGTTCTTCTTCTGGCATTTGAATTGCTAGCCTCTTCCTTGCCATTTCTTTTGAAATCCCATCTCTTTCACAAATGCGTTTAACCTTATCTTCCTCTCTTGCCACAAGTCCAATGGTCGTATCACAAATTTTATCTAATCCACTCTCAAATAATAATGCTGCATCAATGGCTACTGTTTTTTCATTTACTAATTCTGCTATTCTTTTTTTAATTTCTTCCACAACATAAACAAAGGTAAGATGATTTAGTATATTTCTTTTTTCCTCTTGTTCATAAATTAATTTAGCAAGTTCTTTTCTTTTTAATTCTCCTTTTTCATCTAATATTTCTTCTCCAAACTTGTTAGCAATCTCTTGTAAATACGGATTTCCTTTTTTTGATAGCTCTCTTGCTACTTCATCTGCATCAATAATACTTATATAATATTTTTCTTTTAATATCTTACATACACTTGTTTTTCCTGCTCCAGAGCTTCCTGTAATACCTATTATTTTCATATTGCCCCCTTTTATTGATATAAGGCATAACGCCCCGCATATATTTTTCGAAATCCTAATAATCCTTCAAAATCTTGTGGTTTTACCATAGATATACGTTTCTTAAAATGGTAGATTTTAGCTTTTTCTAACAAAAATGCAACAAAATAGCTACAAACATATCGATTTTTAAATGTTACTGGAATTCCCAAAAAGCGAAGGACAATTCCTATAAAATCATATTTATAATGATTACGATTGATAATAATATCGGTAAGAATTCTTTCTAGCTCTTCATATTGTTTGTCCGTAATTTCAATTTCATATATTTTACAAATTGTTTTGTTAAATTTTTGAAAAAACCTTCCATTTTTATATTCAATTGAAAAACCAGCATGTAATATGGAATTAAATTTTTTTCTTCCAAAACTATAAATAATATTACAGTTTTTTTCTAAAGAAATTCCTACATGACTATATGGATAATTCGTAGCCATTTTTATTAGTTTTGCTGGTATCGTATTGGTGTGCATTAAAAGTACATATATTTTTTTCATCTTTTGCTCCTATCTAACTTACTCACATCTCCTATTTTATACTATCATATTAACAAATCATTTTCAATATTCTCTTTAATAAATAAAATTTTTCCAATTTCCTATTGCATAAACACATGTTTGTGTGTTATATTAATATAAGAATATTTGTTTGGGTGGTTTTATGGATGTATTAGATAAATTAAAAATATTAGCAGATTCTGCAAAATATGATGTTTCTTGTAGTTCTAGTGGCAGTAAAAGAGTTAATACTAAAAATGGTGTCGGTAATGGTAAAATATCTGGTATTTGTCATAGTTGGGCAAGTGATGGTAGGTGTATTTCATTATTAAAAATTTTAATGACAAATGCTTGTCTTTACGATTGTAAATATTGTATCAATCGTTGTTCGAATCAAGTTACTAGAGCTACCTTTACACCAAGAGAAATAGCAGACCTTACCATAGAATTCTACAAACGTAATTATATTGAAGGGCTCTTTTTAAGTTCTGCTGTTATTAAATCTCCTAATTATACGATGGAGCAATTGTACAAGGCTATTTTCATTTTAAGAAACGAATATCATTTTAATGGCTATATTCATGTAAAAGCAATTCCAGGAGCTAGCCAAGAATTAATCAATCTGTTAGGAAATCTTGCTGATCGTATGAGTATTAATATTGAACTTCCTTCCAATGATAGCTTAAAATTATTAGCGCCACAAAAAGAAAAAGCAGGCATTTTTGCTCCTATGAATCATATTTCAAAAAACATTGCTATCTCAAAAGAAGAAACATCACATTATGCCAAACGTTTTGTTCCAGCACGGTCAAACAACTCAAATGATGATAGGAGCAAGCCCAGAATCTGATTTAAAAATCCTTCGTTTATCCGAAGGATTATATAAAAAATATGATTTAAAAAGGGTTTATTATTCTGCCTATGTGTCGGTTAATCAGGATTCAAATCTTCCTAGTTTAGAAACACCTCCTCTTCTTCGTGAAAACAGGCTTTACCAAGCAGATTGGTTATTGCGTTTCTATGGTTTTAAAGCAGAAGAATTATTAGATGAAACCCATCCCAATTTTAATCATTTGCTAGACCCAAAATGCGAATGGGCTTTAAGGCACTTGGAAAATTTTCCTGTTGAAATTAATACAGCAGACTTTTATACTCTGCTTCGTGTTCCTGGAATCGGAGTTACTTCTGCCAAGCGTATTATTCGTGCAAGAAGAAACTTTGATTTGAATTTTGAAAACTTAAAAGGCTTAGGAATTGTTTTAAAACGTGCTATTTATTTTATTACTTGTAAACGGAACATACTTTAACCATGCAAGTTGCTTAAATTCTTCTTTTATTGAAACGAATTTATTATATCAAGAGCGAAAATCTCTTCCTGTTTTTGATACTTCAAAACAATTATCGCTTTTTGAGCATCTAAATCCTACAAAGGAGGATGTTATAAAATGCATCAGTGGAAGTTTATAGATACAGCCTATATATACGATGGCTCTTTTGATGGGCTACTTACGATTGTTTTTGATAGCTATGTTTCTAAAACAATTCCTACAAGAATTGTTACTTCAGAATTTGAAATTGATTTATTTTGTAATTATACTTTATTAGAAACCGATGAAGAAAAAGCTAATCGAATTTATAAAGGTGTAGTAAAAAATATCTCTTACCATGCGTTATCTACTGCCTATCACGTATTTTTATCAAATGCCCCTAAAAAAGATGTCGATATTCTACAATATTTATTATTAGGATTTACAATAGGCAATAAATTAGATCATTTCTTAACCAATGACCTTGTTTTAAGAATGGAAAAAACAGCAAAACGCGTTTTTGGCGAATTCCATAGGTTGTGTGGATTGGTTCGATTTATGAAGCTACAAAATGGCATGTTTTATGCTAAAGTTCACCCCGATAATAACGTGATCGAATTATTAGGTCACCACTTTATTGCACGTCTACCCAATGAAAACTTTATTTTGCACGATAAAAAAAGAAATATTGCACTTCTTTATAACACAAAAGAATATCTAATTACAGAAGCAAAAAATATAAAAATCACCTCACTACCAGAGGAGGAATTATATTACCAAAACCTATGGAAATACTTTTATCACACCATTGGGATTAAAGAAAGAAAAAATTCCAAATTAAGAATGCAATTTATGCCAAAAAAATATTGGCAGGATTTGATTGAGGATGTAGAAGATTAGAATAAAAATCAATTTAAAATTGCATTTTTATGTAAATTAGTGTATAATGTTTTTATCAAACTTTACAGGAGGAAACACTTATGGAAGAAAGTAAAAACATTATTATCTTTAATGACTTTTCTGTTTTTTCATCCTATCCAAAAGAAATCACCAAAGATTGGTTACGGAAATCAACTCATTTCTTAACTACTTATACGAAACCATTTTCAGTATGCCCTGATGAGAGGATTTTAATTGTTGTTACTGAAGTCAATCCAGTTATATCTTCCATTGTCATGAGTTCACCTATAGGAATTCATGATACAATTGATATGTTAGAAAGGGTTATTGATTTGTTAGAAACGAATGAAACAGACTTCTTTTTCCCTAATAAAGGTTTCTAAGTATGTTTCGTTTTTTGAAACATATCTTAAAAGGCGTAAACTTTAACAGTTTACGCCTTTTTCTGTTTTTATAATCTTGTTATTGCCTCTCTTGCCATTTCATCACAGCGGTTATTATATTCATTGTCGCTATGTCCTTTTACTTTAATGAAAGTAACATCATGTGATTTCGTTAATCCATATAATTCTTCCCATAGTTCTTTGTTTTTTACTGGTTCTTTACTTGCATTTTTCCAGCCATTTTTCATCCAGCCATAAATCCATTTTTGGTTAAATGCATTTACAACATAAGCACTATCACTATATACTCTTACTTTGCACTTAAATTTTAATAATTTTAATGCTTCAATAACAGCCGTTAATTCCATCACATTATTTGTTGTATCTTTTCTTCCACCCGAAATTTCTTTTCTATTTTCTTGATACATTAAAATGCTTCCCCACCCTCCTGGACCTGGGTTTCCAGAACATGCACCATCAGTATAAATAATAACTTCTTCCATTTTTTCCTCCAAAACAAGTTTTTTTGACATAATATTTGAAAAATATACGATTTTATGATATTATATCAATAACTGTTTTTAAATTGCAAGATAGGAGGAGAAATTTATGAATAAAGTACTAGGAATTATTGCAGAATATAATCCATTTCACAATGGCCATTTATATCATTTAGCTGAATCAAAAAAAGCAATTAACGCTAACTATACAGTGGCTATCATGAGTGGTAATTTTGTACAACGTGGTGACACTTCTCTAATAAATAAATGGTCTAAAGCCGAAATGGCTCTTAAAAATGGTATCGACCTTGTTATAGAGTTGCCACTTATTTACAGTATTTCTAGCGCCGAAAATTTCGCACGTGGAAGTATTAAACTTCTTAACTCATTAAATATTGTTGATTACCTTTCTTTTGGAAGCGAATTATGTGATGTAACTATTTTAAATGAATTTGCAAGAGTTTTATATACAGAACCAAAAGAATATGTCTCTATTTTAAACCACGAATTAGGAAAAGGCTTTTCTTATCCAAAAGCAAGAGAAAATGCACTTCTTATTTATTTAAATGATATTCGTAAATATGCTAATATTTTGTCTAGTCCAAATAATATTTTAGCAATTGAATATTTAAAAGCTTTAAAAGAAGAAAATAGCCCTATTATTCCTATTAGTATTAGGCGTAATAAAGTAGATTATAATGATACACAAATTGTAGATGGTTTTGCAAGTGCCACAGCTATTCGAAAAATTGCTTTAACCAATGACGTTTGGAGCTTACGAAAAGCTATGCCAAAAACTTCTTTTGACATTATGTATGAAGAATTACGTTCTCGGAAAAACGGTTTCAAATTTATCGAAATTTGAACACCAAATTATTTATAATTTACGAAAAATGACACTTTCTGAAATTGCAGATTTACCAGATGTTACAGAAGGACTAGAAAACCTAATTAAAAACGCTGCAAATTCTTGTAATACCATTGACGAACTAATTAGTATTGTAAAAAGTAAACGTTATACTGTAACCAGATTACAACGAATTTTAGTATATTGCCTACTTGGCATTACCAAAAAAGATATGCAAAACTCAAAAAAAGCGACCCCATATATTCGTGTTCTTGGATTTAACGAAAAGGGAAAAGAACTATTGTCTGGAATTGCACATACCAATCCAAAACTAGATATTGTTACCTCTCCTCGTAAATTTTTAGACCAATCCAATAACCGAATTTTAAAATCAATGTTAGAAAAAGATATTTTTGCAACAGACGTATACACATTAGGATATGACTACGATTCATGTAGTAATCTTGACTTTACACATCCAATTATTCATATATAGATAAAGGAGATGACTGTTTAAGGTCATCTCCTTTTTGAAATAATTATGCATAATAATCCACTTGCTTAATAACAGGAGCATATTCTTTATCCATTTGTTGAATCGCTTCACTTATCATGTTCTCCTGATTTTCATTGCTATCGGTTCCTGATACAATCGAATAATCAAAATCAAATTTTTGGAAAGTAATGTCATACAATTCTTCCTTACTTCCTCTAAATCCTATTGCTTCAAACACCCTCGATTTTATCGATATAACAATAGAACAAGTACAAATTACAATAGCCACAATGATTCCAATCCCCAATAAAGTCCACTCTAAAATGTTCACCTTTTCCCTATTCTTGTCATATATTGTAGTATAACCTAAAATAAGGAGGAATTATAATGCGTAGAAGATGTAATTGTCATAAATGTTGTTTAAGTAATTATTCAAATTACCAAGACGACCTTATGGAAAAAGCATGTAAAGACGTTGATAATACTATTTGCGGTTGTGGCAAAGATGATTGTGGTTGTGGATTTGATGAAGAAGAATCTGTATTCCCTACAAATCCTATGCTTGCTCAAAGCTATGTGCCTTGGCAAACCATGGACAAAACTTTTAAGCCATGTGTTGGTTTAAAAATGGGAACTATTTTTCCAGAATTAGTTAGCCCATATGTTCCTTGTCAAGATATCGAAGAAATGGAATTTATCAAACAAACAAATATGATTGGAGAGGGGTGTAACAAATGTTAGAAGAAATGACAGAAAATAGAACTCATTGTGAATGTGATTGTCCTTGTGAAAACCAATGTGAATGTGACAATTCATTACGAAGTGAAATGATGATGCAACTTAGAGCTTACAAATTCTCTATTATCGAACTTGGACTATATTTGGACACTCATCCAGATGATGAAAAAGCACTTTGCTTGCACAGAGAATATACCAATAAAGCAAAAGAGTTATCCGACAAATATCAAAAAATGTTCGGACCTCTAACAATCTTTTATCCATGTAAAAAATGGAGATGGCTAGAAGAACCTTGGCCATGGGAAAGGGGGAACTTTTAATGTGGACTTATACAAAAGCACTAGAATATCCTATTAAAATAAAATGTGCAAACCCAAGACTTGCTAAATTCATTATTTCACAATATGGTGGACCAGATGGCGAGCTTGCTGCCTCTCTTCGTTATTTATCGCAAAGATTTGGCATGCCAGACCAAAAAGCAAAAGCAATCTTAAATGATATAGGAACTGAAGAATTAGCCCATCTTGAAATGGTTGGAACAATTGTACACCAATTAACAGATGGTGTATGTCCTGAAGAATTAGAAAAGGCAGGTTTAGGCGCATATTATACCGACCATGGTGTAGATGTATACCCTTCTTCTGCTGCTGGTGTACCTTTTACAGCTGCTTATATTGCTGCTAAAGGTGACCCAATTGCAAACTTACAAGAAAATTTAGCAGCTGAACAAAAAGCAAGAGCAACGTATGAAAAATTAATTAATCTATGTAAAGATGACCCAGATGTTGTAGAACCACTTCGTTTCCTACGTGAAAGAGAGGTTGTTCACTTCCAAAGATTTGGTGAAGCATTACGTGGTGTTCAAGATAAACTTGCTCAAAAGAAATTCTATATGAATAATTGCAAAGAAGATAAAAAATTATTAGAATGTACAAAAGATTTTAATATGGTAAACAATTATAATCCATGCGATAGTTTATGTAATTGTAATAATCGATAAAATTAACCTAATTAAAAAGAGGCGAATGTAATTAGTTCATTTGCCTCTTTTTGCATTTTTATGTAAATTATGTTATAATATAGATAGCTTAATTTAATAACCTATGATGGATACAATGTGTTCATCAACCATCAAATAAAGAAAGGAAAAAATTTATGAAAAAATTGACACCCTTTATTATGGTACTATTAACCTTATCCTTAATTGGATGCAGTAATTCTGCAACTAAAGAAACAAAAGATGTTTCATCTTCTATTGAAGATTCATCTCTTCAAAGTGAGATTATAGCTCTTCGGGATGAGAAAATTTTGCTTTCGGATGAGAATACGGTTCTTCGAAACGAAAATACCTCTCTCCGAAACGAGAATACCTCTCTTCAAAGTCAGCTTGAATCTCTTCAAACTGGAAATGAATCTTTTCAAAATGAGAGCACAGCTCTTCAGAACGAAAATGCATCTTTACAAAGCGAAAAAACAGCTCTTCAAAATGAGAACTCATCTCTTCGGAATGAAAATGCATCTTTGCAAAACGAGAATGCATCTCTACGAAGTGAGAATAGTTCTCTAAAAGAACAGCTTCGGCAACAGGTGAATTCGACACCCTCTCCATCACCAGCTCCTACACCCAAGAAAACTACAGTTAGTATTTCTTCAACTTCGCTTACTGTTCCTCAAATTCCAAAAGAATCTGAAAAAATAAAAGCAAGTTTCTTATACTGTGGTCAGTCTTTTAGTCTCTCACCTAGTAGTGAAGATAATCGAGAGCATCTAAGCTATGCTACACTACCCTATTATGGTGAGCCTATTATTAGGAGTTGCGATGTTGTTCTTTCTGGAATAACAGTAAATGCAATTTACCGGATGGACGCTGGAACTTGGACTGCTATTGAAGGACTGCAATTTGATAATGTTGACAACACTTATATCGCTTCTCTTTACATTAGGGGGACAGATGTAAATGTATTTATGGTACAGACCATAAATGGTTCTCATTATTATTTGGGGATAAGGTCCCAGTATTAAAACCATTGGCAGGGTATATTTATCTAACCCTGCCAGTGGTTTTTATTTATTTACTTCATCAAGCACTTTAGCTAAATATTTCATACTAGTTATACACTGTTCCATCGTATTCCCTGTTGCTCCTACTTCGATAATAGTCGCTGCTTTTGTTAAGTGTTGGTTGTACCTTGAATTACGTACAATAATTGGTCGAAATAATCCTGGGTATAGTTCATTTGCTTTTTGCTGTACTTTTACAGCAAATTTTAAGTTGTTCTGCCAGTTTAAGTGTTGCAATCCTCCCCCATCAGTTCCAATCACAAACATAAGCTGTGCCGCTGTTTCATCACCTATTTTAACACAAGGTGCATAATCTGGCATACTTCCTACAGCATCTCTATGTAAATCAATTACCATTTGTGTTTCTGGTTGATCCTTAAGAACATTTTTTACTGTCTCAAGTGATTTTCCATAAGAACCACTATATTGCGGATAATCATGGTACGTTTTATCGTGTGTTACGTGAAAACCATAACTTGTTAGTTGTTTTTCAAGTTCCGTTCCCACTCTTGCTACACTATAATTTAAATCGGTAGTTCGATAACTTCCAGTCATTTGATAATTAAAGCTTTCAGTTGGGGTATAACTTTCACATGTATGTGTATGGAAAATAATAACATCCTTTTTATTTTCTAATGTAATATTGGGTGTTAATGTATCAGCTGTTATTTCTCTATTCGATTCATTTTTCACTTTTACTGTTCCATATTCTCCATTATATTTTGGTGTTATATTATGCTCTGTCACTTGTGCTGTTTCTAAGTTGGTCCCTGCTTGTTCTACTTGCTCTTTTGTTTCATTTGTTACTACTCCATCCTCTTCTTTATCCTCAATTAGTGTATCAATCATTCCTAGTTCTACTCCAAGCATTCTTCTTAAAGAAGACCCCCTTGAAGTTACTTTTTTTGCATCTTCCTCTAACTTTTGAATTCCACTATTTGCTTTCATCGCTGGCAATGTTTTTTCAATACACGAAATAAAACTGGTATTTTCGAAAACAGAAGATATAGAATGTGTTTGTTTCTTGGATATTGTTTCTATCATACCTTTTATGCCAAACAATAGACAAATTAAAATACATGCAATTAATATATATTTTGCAAGGGATCTTATATTTATTACGGTTACATTAATCATTCTTTTCTCCTTAGTTACAATTATATATTTATATATATTTATATATATTCAAATCTGTCCAATTTATGCCAAATATGTGTTGTAGGGGGCGATGTTTTCATCGCCCCCTACCATTATTTTATGTTTTCAATTATTTTTCTTACCTCTAATTCTGTTTGGGTTTCTTCTCCTGTTGTCATATTCTTTATTTTTGCCTTTCCTGCATTTACTTCGTCTTCTCCCATTACCATTAAAAATTTAGCATTCATTTTATCAGCATACTTTAAACTTGCTTTCATGCTTCTTTCACAAATATCGGTCTCAATATACAACTCATTTTTACGTAATTCTAATGCTAATGTTGAAACTGCTTCTTCTGCTACTTCTCCAATTGATGCAATATATAAATCTGGTTTACGAATTGCTACTTCTTGTGTTTGATTATATTTTTCAAAAATATCGATTAATCTATCCTCTCCCATAGCAAAGCCAATCGCTTCTGTTTTTTGTCCTCCTAGTTCTTCTACTAATCCGTCATATCTTCCTCCTGCAAGAACAGTGTAGCCTTCTGTTTCTGATACAAATTCAAAAACGGTTTTTGTATAGTAATCTAAACCACGTACAATTCCAGAATCAATCACATAGTCAATCTTTAATTTTTCTAATGCTCTTTTTACATTTTCAAAATGAGCACTACATTCTTCACATAGGTAATCTAAAATAATTGGTGCACCTTGATTTAATTCTTTACATTTCTTTTCTTTACAATCTAAAATTCGCATTGGATTTTTTTCAAATCTTGTTTTACAAGTACCACAGTATTGTTCTATATTTTTACCAATAAACTCTTTTAATGCTTCTTGATATTTTTTTCTACAAGTAGGACAACCAATACTATTAATATTTAGTATCACTCCTGGTATGTTAAATTTTTTAATGATTTGGTCTGCCATAACAATTAATTCTACATCAGCTTTATACGATGCTGTTCCTATAATTTCTGCTCCAATTTGTCTAAATTCTCTGTATCTTCCTTTTTGCACATTTTCATAGCGATACATTGGCATCATATACCACATTTTAGTTGGAGATGGTAAAGATGCCATTCCATTTTCAATATAGGCTCTTACTACACCTGCTGTTCCCTCTGGCCTTAATGTGATACTTCTTTCTCCTTTATCTAGGAATGTATACATTTCTTTTTGTACAACATCTGTTGTATCTCCTACTCCTCTTTCAAATAGTTCTGTTTGTTCAAATACTGGTACACGTATTTCTTTAAATCCATAATTTTCTAATATTTCTTTTGCTTTTTCTTCTACATATGCCCATTTATAAGAACACTCAGGCAATATGTCTTTTGTTCCTTTTGGTTTTTGTATCATATAATATCTCCTCCTATAATTCACGTTCTCTTAATTCTAAATAAATTGGTTTTTCTTCTCGTATCATAGTAGATTTTCCATGTCCTGGATAGCAAATGGTATCCTCTGGTAACACCATTAGCTTGTTAGTAATTGAATCCATTATGTCAACCAAGCCACCTGTTGGTAAATCAGTTCTTCCCCATGTTCCACGAAATAAGGTATCTCCACTAAATAACATCTTTTCTTTCTCACAATAAAGAGAGGTTCCCCCATTGGTATGCCCTGGAGTATGAATTACTCTAAATTCTAGTTCTCCTAGATGAATTAGATCATTATCATCAATTCTAGAATCCTCTTCTAACCTAATATCTGGTATACCAATATAGTAATTTAATGTAATTTCTGGATTTCTTAAATTTTCACTTTCTGTTCGTTCAATTAATACTTTTGCCCCATACCTATTTTGTAAATCTACAACAGCTCCTGTGTGGTCACCATGGCAATGTGTTAAATAAATATATTTTAGCTTTGCATGTAATATCTCTAACATATCGCATATCTCTTCAGCATGACTTGCAGGGTCAATTACCATTGCTTCTTTACTTTCTTCATCTACTATAATATAACAATTCGTTGGATCTGCCAAGTTTGTTTCTAATTGTAATCGTTTTAATATCATTTGTAACACCTTTTCATTATTTCTTTCTTTTTACTTCAAATACACTATCTACTTTTCTTATCGATTTTAATGTCTTATTTAATTCATCTAAGTTTTGTACTTCGATTGTAATTTCTGTTATAACAATACGCTCTTTGTTTGCTTTACTGTTGACGGCAATTAGTTTGGTCTTTACATCATAAATTGCTTTAATAATATCCGCTAGTAATCCTGTTCTATCATTTGAATATACTTCAATATCCACATTGTAACTAGATGCCTTTTCTCCTACCCATTCAACATCAATTATTCTGTCTGGTTCTTGTAGTAAATCTTTTATATTCACACAATCTGTTGTATGAATGGATACGCCTCTTCCTTTCGTAATATAACCAATAATATTATCTCCAGGAACTGGATTACAACATTTTGATAATTTTACTAAGCAGTTATCAATTCCTTTTACAATAATACCACTTCTTGGAATATTTTGACCTACTCTTTTTTGGTTAGCTAATGCTTCAATTTTTTGCTCAATATCATCATCTTCGTTTACTTTTTTATATTCTTCTAGTATTCTTGCAATAATTTTTCCTGCTGTAATTGCCCCAAATCCTACTGCTGCATACATATCATCTAGGCTTGCATATTTATATCTTTCTAGTGCTGCTCCAATATATTCTTGTTTATGAAGCTCTGTTTGGTTCATACCAATACGTTTTATTTCTTTATCAATTAATTCTTTTCCTTTTATGATGTTTTCTTCACGTAATTCCTTTTTAAACCAAGCTTGAATTTTATTTTTAGCAGAACTACTTTTAATAAATTTTAACCAATCTCTACTTGGTCCTTTTGCATTATCAGAAGTAATAACTTCTACAATATCGCCATTTTTTAATTTTGTAATAATTGGCATCATTTTGGAATTAATTTTACATCCTACCATTTTATGTCCTACTTGAGCATGAATGTTGTATGCAAAATCAATTGGTGTTGCGCCACTTGGTAAAACTTTAATATCTCCTTTTGGAGTAAATACATAAACTTCATCTTCAAACAATTCTGTTTTTAACGTATTTAAAAAATCTTCTGGGTCTTGCATTTCTTTTTGCCATTCTAAGGTTTCTCTAAGCCATGCTAATTTATCTTCTTCTACTTTTACATTCGTTTTCTTACCAGACATAAAGTTTGCTTCTTTATAAGCCCAATGGGCAGCAATACCATATTCTGCAATTCGGTGCATATCCCAAGTACGAATTTGCACTTCAAATGGAGTTCCTTTATCTCCAATTAAAGTTGTGTGTAACGATTGGTACATATTTGGTTTTGGAACTGCAATATAATCTTTAAATCTTCCTGGCATTGGGTTATATAGCTCATGTACAACGCCTAATGCTGCATAACAATCTTTTACTGAATTTACAATAATTCTTAGTGCAAATAAATCGTAGATTTGGTCTAAGGTACAATTATCTCGTTTCATTTTCCTGTAAATGCTATATAAATGTTTTGCTCTTCCTTTAATTTCAGCTTCAATATGTTGTACTTTTAATTCTTTTTTAATTTCTTCTAATATCTTTTCAATAAATTTAAGTCTTTCTTCCCTTTTTTTGTCTAATCCTTCTACAATTTCACGGTAATCTTCTGGGTATAAATATTTAAAAGACAAATCTTCTAGTTCCCATTTTAATGAATACATACCCAAACGGTTAGCAAGTGGTGCATATAATTCCATTGTTTCCCCAGCATTTGCAATTTGTCTATCGCGTGAAAGATGTTTTAGAGTTCTCATATTATGAAGTCTATCTGCAAGTTTAATTAAGATAACTCTTATATCTTTTCCCATTGCTAAAAACATTTTTCGATAGTCTTCTACTTGTTGTTCTTTCAATGATGCATAATTTAGTTTTCCAAGTTTGGTAACACCATCTACCATAGTAGCAATCTCTTCACCAAATTCTTTAATTAAATCTTCATGAGTTGCCTCGGTATCTTCTACTACATCATGTAGTAAGGCAGCACAAACAGTTGCATCATCCATATCCATATTAGCCAAAGTATAGGCTACTTGTAATGGATGAATAATATATGGCTCACCAGATTTTCTTTTTTGGTCACCATGGTGAGATACTGCATAATTATATGCAGTTGTAATTAGTTTTGTATTCGAACGCCAATTGTTTTTCTTCATCTTTGAAATTAGGTCGTTAATTGTTGCTTTTGCTTCTTCGCTCATCCATTGCACCTCTTTTTAGATTGATTTCATAATATCTTTTAAATTGATTTGTACTTGTTCCATTCCATTAAAGCTGTTAATTTCTAATACTCCTACAACATCTATTTTATCTCCAATGCGATAATCTTCTACGAGACGACCCATATTAAATCCTATCGCATCAATAATAAGATTATCATCTTTTAGTGTCAACTTTAAATGTTTTCCGTTCTGTTAATGCACGAATCGAATTAATTTTTAGTCCTTTATAAGCAAATAGTGGAACTTTGTTTCCTTCTCCAAATGGTTCTAAATTAGCTAATTGTTTTACAAATTCTGGTTTCATATCTTCCGATGTTACCATTCCATCAATATAGATAACTGGTAAAATTTCTTCTACTTTTTCTTGTTTTGCAACTTCGTCAAAAGCCTCTTTAAAAGCCTCAAAATTTTCTTCTTTTAAAGTAAGTCCAACCGCCATTGCATGACCACCATATTTTTCTAGGTGTTTACTACATTTACAAAGTGCTTCGTGTAAGTCAAATCCTGGAACACTTCTTCCTGAACCTTTCGCAACTCCATCTTCGAAAGAAACTAGAATACTTGGTTTAAAATACATTTCTGTAATTTTAGAAGATACTATTCCAATTACTCCGTGATGCCAACCTTTGCTTCCTAGTACAATCGCACTTTTTTCATTTTCTTTGTTTTCTTCAATCATTGCTAATGCCTGTTCAACAATACTTTTTTCCGTTTCTTGTCTTATTTTGTTATATTCATTTAGTTTATCCGATAAGTTTCTTACTTCACTTATGTCATTGGATAAAAAGATATCTAGTGCTTCTGTTTCATGTCCCATTCTACCACAAGCATTCACTCTTGGTGCAACTCCAAATGAAACTGTGTTAGAATCTATCTTTTTATATCCTGCTGATTCTAATAAACATTTTAGTCCTAAATTTTGGGTTACATTCACTAACTTTAAACCTAGTTTTGCAATCACACGGTTTTCATCTACTAATGGAACAATATCCGATATGGTTCCTACACACACCAAATCCAAATATTTTAAATATTCTTTTTCTTCTAATCCTAATCTTATACCAAGAGCTTGAATTAGTTTAAACACGACTCCAACTCCTGCTAATTGGTTAAATGGATATTTGTTATCTTTTCTTTTTGCATCAATAACAGCTAATGCTTTTGGTAATTCTTCTAATGGCTCGTGGTGGTCTGTAACAATTGTTGTAATCCCTAACGAATTTGCAAACTCAATTTCTTCTGTTGCAGAAATACCACAATCTACGGTTATCATTAATCGGTAACCTTTCTCATAAATATCACTAATTGCTTCTTTATTTAGTCCATATCCCTCTTCTAGTCGGTTTGGAATATGACTTTCAACTTCCATTCCTCTTTCTTTTAAGAACTTTTGTAAAACAGAAATACTTGTAATTCCATCTACATCATAATCGCCATAAATCATAATCTTTTCGTGTTGTTCCATTGCCTCTATCATACGATTTACCGCAATTTCCATATCTGGCATTAAAAATGGATCATAAAAATCTTCCCTTGTTGGCTCTAAAAATTTTCTAATCTTATCTTCTTCTACAATTCCACGATTCACTAAAATAGTAGCAAGCAACTTACTAACCTTAAATTTCTCTTGTATTTCATCTACTATTTTCTCATCTTTATTATAATATTCCCATTTTTTATTCATCCTTTATTCTCCTAATAATACAATTTGTATATAATTGTACACTATTTCTTAAGATTTTAAAAGAGATTTGGTATGTTTTTATAAAAAAGTTGTAATAAACCACAAAAGACAATGGAGGTTTTCCATTGTCTTTCTGTGTAAGAGCGTGTGCTTACTCTTCTTTGTTTTCTACTCTCAACGCCGAATCAAGTGTCGCCAATAAATTTCTTATATCTTCTCTTATCAAATCAAACTGTCCTTTTTCCAAATTTAGTGGTTCGAAAGCTTTTCTGTAATCTTTCATGCATCTTATATATTCGGTATCTGACGTTATTAATTGCTTATCATAATAAAGATTATACTTATGGTCATCTTCATCGATGCGATGAATGCTTAACCGTAAAAGTATATCTCTTAAATCTCGATATTTCTCACGGATTCTTACTATTTTTCTCTTAAAAATAACTTCCTCCTTTACAACAAATAACGTATCAACTACGCCATTAATTTTGAGCCAACAGTCTTCTAGCCGCTCTTTGGCAAGATGGATTAAAGCTTCATTTAGTTTTAATTCTGCCATGTTGTATTCTCCTTTCTTATTTTAATAAAAATAAAAAATTGTTTATTGTTCCTTTATCGTTGCACACTTTCTGTTAGCATTATATCACGATTATGTTAATCTGTAAACTAATTTACGGTAACTTTATATCTAATATGTCTTTTTTATTATAATCTATCAATTTCTTCCATAGAAACAAGAAGGTGGCTTCCAACCTCTTTACTGTGAAAAGCATACCTAACGCTATATAATGGACTACTAATAGTTTCTTTGTGGTACATTCCCATTTGCAATATTTCTACGTGCTTCTTTCTTAGCTGTTCTCCAGTTTTGATACTGTTGTCTACTGTTGCTTTTCATATTTTCTCCTTTTTTCTCCATTAGGTCTTTTCAATTATTTAATTACATACTTATTATACTGTATTATGTATCCTTACTCATTTTTTTATCCATTAATCTAATATTTTCAATGCTGTATAAACAGCTTTTTTATTTTTGCTTTTTAAATTCATTTTCTCTTTCTTTAAAGAATTCATAGAAGTATTTTACATTTTCAAGTTCTGTCCATTTTTGTACTTCGTAATTTGGAGTGTCTAAATTGTAAATTTTAGCATCTAATATTCCTAACATAAAAGGTGAATGTGTTGCTATTATAAATTGTACTCCTAAATATCGCGCAAGTTTGTTTAGTTCTTCTGCTAATTCTACTTGTTTTTGTGGAGAAAGAGATACTTCTGGTTCATCTAGTAAATATAAATTATCTGGCTCTATATTTTCCGATAAAATTTGAATCGTTGTTTCTCCATTAGAATATCGGTTTTGCGACCATTTGAATCTGTAGACTTGCTCATCTCCTTTATCTGAATTTGCTAATCTTTTTGCATCTTTTATTTTCATTCCTTTTCGCACATTATTCGCAGTAATACTTTCTTTTAAAACACTATCTTGTTGAATTTTTCGAATTTCATATAAAATTTCTTCACTTTTAATATAACGGCTATTTTCTGGTATCTTTATTTTTCTTCCTTTTTCATCCTCTGCTAAACTATATTCACACATCTTTGCATACTTATAAAAGTCCACATATCTCTTACTATAGCTATTGGGATCCATTCCTGGTAATATCGGTTCATTTCGTTCTTTTCCCTTTAAATCTAATGTATGTGCAATCAAATTTAAAATCGTAGACTTTCCAGAGCCATTATTCCCATACAAGGCAGTAATATTATCAAACACAAAAGCATCTGGCTCTTTTCCTTTTAACACATTAAATGGATATAAGTTTCTGTTGGTACTTCTATATTCGTTTAATTGAAATGTTTTTAAATATATCATATTTCCTCTCCTATCAACAGATTAATTTTAAAACATCTGTTTTTAAATGTCAATATACTTTCCAATTCTCTCAAAAAGCGCTTTGTAAATATTAGCTTATAAGAATTATCTATATTCATATTCTTTTTGCTCTCACAATGATTAGAGTATCTTCTTCTAGCATCATATTGGGTTTTGCAAATATTTTTTTCCTTAATCCATATCTTGGTTGCAAATTCATTACTTTTATTGTTTCATCACCACTTAACAATAGTATTGTATCGAAATTGCATTATCTATGTAAGCATTTTATCATTTTTGCAAAAACAAATATTTCCATTTTTATGTAAAAACAGCATAACCTATCATCTGTATTACAATGATAGGTTATGCTGTTTTTCACCTTAAGACAATTTCTATAATAGCTTTGTCATCTGGTGATAGTTTGGAAATTTTTTGGTACATCTCTTGCATAAGAACTTTGTCTTCATCTGATAAATACCGTATATCTAACCAATTTTCATGGTCAGAAATCCGATTCTTGTACTGCTCTTCGCAAACCTGAAAAATCTCTAAATCAGTATAACCTGCCTCTCTCATTATTTCTCTTAAATCAATCTGTAAAACACTTGCTATTACTTTTATTGTCTCTAATCGTGGCTTTTCAGTTATTCCTTTTTCAATTCTACAAATTTGTGCAGTACTAACTCCACTTAGGGTTGCTAACTCTTCTTGCCTCATGCCTTTACTTTTCCGGTCTTTTTGTATAGTTTTACCCAAAATGTTATCTCCCATTGAATTCCCTTTCTTTTTACACTAGCACTTGTTTAAAGTTACCGCTATATTATATCTTATTTTACATAATATGTCAATTTAAAAATCTCTATTTTATATTCTTCACAGCATTTACTACTGTTAAGAAAGTCACTCCCGTATCTGCTAAAATTGCAAGCCAAATTGGCGCAATTCCGATTGCTCCTAAAATTAGCACAATCAATTTAACGATTAATGAAAATATAATATTAAATTTCACAACTTGCATTGCACGTTTGGCAGTTTTTATGATACCTGGTAAACTACTTAAGTTATTTGAAATTAAGATTCCATCTGCTGTGATGCTTGCAATACTGGTACCTGCTCCCATTGCAATCCCAAAATTACTACTTGCAAGAACAGGGCTATCATTAATTCCATCTCCAACAAAAATAACCTTTTGTCCTTCTCTTTTCAATTCTTCAATAGCTGAAAGTTTATCTTGTGGTAATAAAGATGCTCTTACTTCATCCAGTTTTAAGTTATTTCCTATATTTTTAGCACTTTTTTCGTTGTCTCCTGTAAGCATCATAACTTTTTTAATTCCTGTATTTTTTAATGTTCCTACAAGTCCTTTTGCTTCTTTTCTTATATCTTCTACAAGTGTAATAAATCCTGCTATTTGTTGATTGATTACAATGCTAATTGCATTTTGTGGTATTGCTTCTGTTTTAGTAATATGATATTTTTCTAATAATTTAGCATTTCCAAATAGCACTTCTTTTTCTTCTATCTTTCCATATAAACCATGTCCTGCAATTTCCTTATAATCCTCTACCTGTTTTTCCTCTATTGCTTCGTCATGGTTTTTAATCGCTGTTCCAATTGGATGATTAGATAATCGTTCTAAACTATACATATAAGAAAGAATTGTATTTTTATCATATGGTTTAAAACTTTTTATTTCATCTATTTTCATCTTTCCTGTTGTTAAAGTTCCTGTTTTATCAAATGCGATCACACTGGCACTTGCCAAGTTTTCAATATGTTTTGTTCCTTTTATAATCATTCCTTTTTTCGATATTTTACCTAACGAAGTAAAGAATGATAAAGGAACTGATATTACTAAACTGCATGGGCAAGATGCTACTAAAAAGATAAGTGCTCTCATAATCCATTCTTTCACATCTAATTTAAAAATAAACGGAACAATTGCAATTAATACCGAAACCGCAATAACAATTGGTGTATATATTCTAGAAAATCTTGTAATAAATTTTTCTGTTTTTCCCTTATTATTGGTTGCTTCATAAACCAAATCTACAATTTGAGAAGCAGCAGAATTTTTAACATCTCTTAACACTTCACATGTAATTGCACCTGTTAAATTTACTCCACCAGATAACAGCTCTGTTTCTTTTGCTACATACACTGGATTGCTTTCTCCTGTAAGGCTTGATGTGTCAATTTCAGATTCTCCATAAATTACTTTACAATCTACTGGTACCTTTTCTCCTGGCTTAATTAAAATAATATCTCCTACCTTAATCTCTTTTACATCCACAGTTTCTATCGTATTTTCAATGACACGATTTGCTGTATCTGCTTTTATTTTAACAATTTCTTTAATACTTTCTTCGGATTTATTACTTGCTCTTTCTTCTAAAAATTCGCCTAAACGATATAGTAAAATCACCAAACAACTTTCTGTATATTCTCCTAGAGCAAATGCTGCAATAACTGCAATTGTCATAAGCGTTTCTTCTTCAAAGTTCAAATGAAATATATTCTTTATTCCATTCCAAAGTAGTTCATAACCAGAAAATAGAATTGCTAAAAATACTAACTCTATTCTAAATTTTGCAAGCATTGGAATAAAGGATAATACTAAAAACAAAATTCCAATACCATATAAATACATGGATAATTTCTCTTCTTTTTCATCATGATGCTCTTCTACCTCACAATGTTCATGGTGACAATGATGACAAGCCATCTCTATTTCCCCTCCTCTTCTAAAATATGTGCTAAGCTTGTTGAAATAATTTGTTCAATATGTTCGTCTTGTAAACTATAATAAATTTGTTTTCCTTCGCGTCTATATTTTACAAGTTTTGCATTTCTTAATATCTGTAATTGATGGGAAACTGTAGATTGGTTTAAATCTAACAATTCACACAAATCACAAACACATAGTTCTGTGTTTAAAATACTGCAAATAATACGAAGTCTTGTATTATCTGCAAACAACTTAAACATATTCGATAAATTCTCTATCTCCTCATTGTTGGGTTCTTCTAGTTTTACTTTATTTATTTTTTGATAATGTGGGCATTTCTCTCCACATACAAAATCTTTTTCCTCCATATTTTCTCCTTTCATATGCATGTATGTTCATATGTCAATATATAACATATAATATGCATTGTCAATACATATTGTGAAAATTCTAAATTTTACTAAAAAAGAGGTTGCATAGTATGCAACCTCTACATAATCGTTTTTCATATTATTTTTCCTATTTCTTTATTTTCTTATCCTTATTCATCATCATATATAATGCAGGTACAAGGTATAGTGTTAATATGGTTGCATATACAAGTCCACCTATTGTTACTATTCCTAGTGGTTGTATCATTTCTGCTCCTTGCCCCATTCCTAGTGCCATTGTGGATAATCCTAAAATAGTGGTAAGTGCTGTCATTAAGATTGGTTTTAATCTTGTTTTACCAGTTTCAAGTAATGCTTCTTTTACTTTCATTCCTTTTTCTGAACGTAAGCCATTTGCATAGTCGATAAATACAATACCATTATTTACAACAATTCCAGCAAGCATTAGGAATCCTAGCATTGCAATTAAACTGATTTCACAGTTACAAATTGCTAATGCAAAAAGTCCTCCTGTAAAGGCAAGTGGTATGGTAAACATGACAATAAATGGTGATTTTAGTGATTGGAATTGTGCTACCATAATTAAGTAAATAAATATAATTGCAACTAAAATCATAGTTCCTAAGTCTTTCAATGATTCATTAATTGTTTCGCTTTCTCCTTGTACTTCAACACGATATCCTGTTGGTGCTTGGTATTCTTTTAATTTATTTTCCACTTCTCTTCCAACAATTCCGATGTTACTATCTGCTTTAATAGTAGCAGATACTGTAATATATCTTTCTTGGTTATCACGTGAAATAGAAGCTAATCCATCGGTTTCTTCAATGGTTGCAATTTCTGATAATTTTACTTCTACTTCCTCATTATTCTTTTTACCAGATAGTGTAATCGACTCTAAATTTTTCGTTGTTATTTTCTTTTCTTCTTGTTTTACAACAACAACTGGATAATCTTTGTTATCGATTGTCACTTCTGTTGCTTCTTTTTCATTTGAAACCATTCCTGCTATTTTTTGATAAACACCTGCAACTGTTAAACCATATTCCATTGCTTTATTTTTATTTACAATCACTCTTTGTTCTTTTTGTAATTCACTAATTCCAGAATTCACTTTGTCTATTCCATGAATTTCTTCCAACAATCCTGCTACTTCTTGTGAAATTTCTTTTAGTTTATCAGTTTCTTTTCCTTTTATTACAATTTGTATTCCAGATGACATCATAGAAGACATATCCATATTAGAAGTACTAACTGAAATTTCATAACCAGAGTCTTTTGTTAATTCATAAATTTTTGCTTCAATTTCATGATTAGATAATTGTTTTTTCTCTTTTAAAATGGCATACATATTAATTGAACTTGTTCCACCACTTGACATTGACATGCTTCCCATTACACTAGAATCAACTGCTCCAATGGTTTGAATATCTTTAATGTTTTCAAGTAGACTATCAATAATTTCATTTGCTTTTTCTTGAGCTTCTTTTGAAGTTGTGTCTTTTGGCGGTGTTATTGTTATAGACATTTGTGCTCCATCTACTTCTGGAATAAAGGCTGTTCCCATATTTGCTGCTAACATAAAACTTGTTATTAATAATACTATTGTAATAATAATAACCATTACTTTATGTTTTAATGCTATATTTAGCGATTTTTCATAGACATTTGCAAATTTATCGAATAATTTTGTTTCTTTTGGTTTTGTATTTTTAAACATTTTAGAAGCCATTGCTGGAACTAAAGTAAGTGCTACAATTAAGCTTGCAAGTAGTGAGTAACCTATCGTTAATCCCATATCCATAAACAATTGTTTTGAAATACCTTTAATAAATACGATTGGTAAAAATACACATACAGTCGTTAAAGTCGATGCAGCAATTGCTCCTGCTACACGAGATGCTCCATGAATACATGCTTCTTTTACACTATTTCCTTCTTTTCGTAATCGGTAAATATTTTCAATTACAACAATCGAGTTATCTACCAACATTCCTACACCAAGCGCTAATCCTGATAAAGAAATAATATTAATGGTGACGTTAGTAAAGTACATTAATGCAATTGCAAATGTTAAACTGATTGGAATCGATAAAGCAATAATAATGGTTGGTCTGTAATCTTTTAAAAAGATAAATAGAATGATTACTGCCAAAATTGCTCCATAGAATAAGTTTTCTAATACAGTTCCAATAATTAAATCGATATAAATTCCTTGGTTCATTAATGTTGTAAAACGAACATTTTCATTGTCGTTTTCTAAATTACTCATGGTTTGTTCAATATCTTTACATACTTCTGCAGTAGAAGCTGTACTTTGTTTTTGGAAGCTTAAAATAATAGCATTATTCCCATTTACCTTGGCATATATTTCATCTGAGTTGTTGGTATAACGAATATCTGCTAAATCTCCAAGCGTAATATTTTCTAACCCTGCCATATTAAAAGAAAGGATTGTTAAATTTTTCATTTCATCAATGTTTTCGAACTTTTCTCCCACTTTAATTAACATGTTATCATCTTTCGTTTCTATGTAGCCTGCTGGCATCGAGAAGTTATTTGCCATTAAAATATTGGAAATCATATCGCTTGTGATTACACCATCAATAGACGCATTTTTTAAAGCTTGGTCACGAGCTAGCTCAAATTCTTTGATTCCCTTATTTAGTTCTTCTTCTCCTTGTTCTAACTTGTTAGATGCTTTTGTAAGTTCTATTGTTAAGGTTGATTTTGCCTTTTCTAGTTCTTTTTCTTGAGCTTGTAAGCTTGTTTTTTTCTTTGCAAGTTCTATTTTTCCAACTGTAATTTGATCTAATCCTGTTGTTACCTCATTTAATTTTGAAGTTGTCTCCTTTTTTAGTCCTTCTGTTTTGGTAATCGAATGGTTTAATGTTTCTAGTTTTGCTTTTTGCGCATCTGTTAACTTATCTCCTAATTTAACCAGTTCTGCTTTTTCATTATTCATTTTAGTAAGCATTACATCCATTCCATCAATTGTTTTTACTAAAGTTGTCTTTGCAAAATTTAATGTTTGTTCTTTTGAGGTTAGGTCCTTTTCAGTAGATGAAATTGTTTCTATTCCAGATTGAATTCCTTTTAGTCCATCTATTATTTTTCCCATTTGTTCATTTGATTGTTTTGTAAGTTCTTGTTTTCCTTGTGTAATTTGTGTTTTTGCTTTATTTAATTGTCCTTGTGTTTTCGCTAATGTTTTATTAACACTGTTTAATAGTTTTGTGTTAATATCATCTATTTTTTCTTGGTTTAACTTAACTTCAATTTGTTCTTCAATCATTCCCGTTAAACTAACCGATGCTACCCCAGAAATCCTTTCTAACTCTGGTAATATATTGTTACTTACAAAACTTTTCATTTCAGCATGGTCCATTTCACCAACATCAACTGCTGTTAGCATAACAGGTAACATATTAGGATTAATTTTACTAACAATTGGTGCTCCAATATTCGAATCATCCCAAGTAGCTTTAATCAAATCTAGTTTTCCATTTAATTCAATTAAAGCAGAATCCATATTCACATCATTGGAAAATTCTAAAATAACCATAGAAGAATTTTCCGAAGAAACAGATGAGATATTCTTTATATCACTAACAGTTGCCATTGATTGTTCTATTGGTTTTGTAACTGTTGTTTCTACTTTTTCCGGACTTGCTCCTATATATGTTGTAATAATTAAAGCATATGGTAAATCCATTTTAGGTAACAAATCTGTTGTCATATTCGTAAAGGAAATAAATCCTAATATTATTACTAAAATCACTGCTACAAAAACAGTAAATGGCTTTTTTACACTATAATTTGAAATCATTTAAAATTCAACGTCCTTTCTAATATCTCTTATTAGTTACTTACTCCTACGCATACTTATTTTGAATGAATTGGAGTAAATACCCTTACATAATAAGGCTGAATATCTTTTAAAATATCACACACCAAAATCACATTTCCATCTTTTCCTGTTAATTTAATATTCGGAAATGTCTTTAACATTTTCTCATCCGAAAAATATTTCAAAGTAAAATTTTTAATATCCTCATTTTTATAAAGTTCAGCACATTCGAAGATATATTCATCATATGATGCAAGTTCAATATTATGCTTTGCTACGATTCTTGTAAAAAACATTTTTAATGCAAAACTGCTAATTAGAAAATCAATAAACAAAAACAAAATCATGCAAATACATGCCGTTTTTAGCGCTTTTATGGATACTTTTTCTTTTATTTTATCAATTAATTTATCAATAATAGGATTAAAATGACTCATTAGGTAAATTGCTAATATTCCCCAAAAGAAAGAAAACGCAATACAAATTCTTCCTCCAATATTAAATGCCATATCAGAATAATCCCACCATTTAATATGGAAAATCACTTCTCCAACTAAACTAATTAGATATTCCACTATGGAACCAATCACAAATCCGCCAAAAAATAGAGTATAATTATTTTTCTTAAATCGTTGCAATAATGGAATCATAATAATTGCACCAACACCATAAATCGCACAAAATGGACCATATAAAAAGCTTTGTCTACTTTCAATAACTCCTTTGGTAACAAACCCAAAGGCAGTTTCAATTATAAAACCTACTACACTATAAATAATAAAATAAGCAAGCAATTTCCAAATGCTAATTCCCATAATTGTAAATTTCTTTTTAGCCTTTTGAGCTTTCTTTACTTTTTTCCTTTGTTCATGCCTTTCTTCTGTATTTTCTATTATTTCTTCTTTTTCTAATGTTTTCTCCATTTAATTTCTCCTTATATTTTCCATATCTTCCATTATACCAATTTTCGTACAATATGTAAACTAATTCTATGGGTATTTTTGTGAATTTTTGGTGAATTTTGCCATAAAAAAAGAGCCCCATAGAGGCAGCTCAAAATTTTAATTCTGTCACTTCCGGATCTGGTAACCCTTCAGCAAGATTTTCTGTACGAAGAGAATATGGTGGATGCGCAAAACTTATATTTGCCTCTTCGTAGCCCTTTCCATATTCCGTTACCATCTTGTTCTTAACAGCTACTAATATCTCTTCTGTCTGCGTAAAGGTTCTTATCTTTTCCGCTACTCTTACCTCGCATCTGACATACTTTTTTTCTTTCTGTAGGTTGGAAATCCGACATGTAACTAAGTAAAAATAATATTGCTTCATTTTATGCCTCCTTGGGTGTAGTTGTATATCTTAACAAATAAGACATACTGTTGTTAATTGGTTACTTATATTATACTATGTTTTACATAAAGTGTCAACGTTTGTCCTAATTCCAACGTTGACACTTTTCATTTTATTTATGATTTATATAATTCCAACTATCTTTACACATCTCATCAATTCCAAGTTGTGCTTTCCATCCTAATTCTTCACTAGCTTTTTTAGGGTCTGCATAGCAAGTTGCTATATCTCCTGGTCTTCTTGGTACTATTTTATATTTCACTTCTTTTCCCGTTGCTTTTTCAAATGCCTTTACCATATCTAATACACTATAACCATTTCCTGTACCTAGATTATAAATATATAGGCCTTTTTGTTCTTTTTCTAATTTTTGTAATGCTTTAATATGTCCTTTTGCAAGATCTACTACGTGAATATAATCTCTTACTCCTGTTCCATCTGGTGTATTATAGTCATTTCCAAAAACAGACAATTCTTTTAATGTTCCTGCTGCTACTCTTGCTACATATGGCATTAGATTATTTGGTATTCCTTGTGGCTCTTCTCCAATTAGTCCGCTTTCATGTGCTCCTACTGGGTTAAAGTATCTTAAGATACATATATTCCAGGTTGGGTCTGATGTATAAATATCTTTTAAAATTTGCTCAATAAATAATTTTGAAGTTCCATATGGATTGGTTGTTCCTCCTGTTTTACAGTCTTCTGTAATTGGAATGGTGTCTGGATCACCATATACGGTTGCAGAAGAACTAAATACAAATGTTTTTACGTTATATTTTTTCATGGTATCTAATAATACTAATGCTCCTGAAATATTATTGGTATAATATTCAATTGGTTTTTGAACGGATTCTCCTACTGCTTTAAAGCCTGCAAAATTTAAAACCGATTCAATCTTGTTTTCTTCAAATACTTTTTCTAATTTTTCTCTATCTAAATAATCAATTTCATAAAATTTAAAATCTTTTCCTGTAATTTTTTTGATAGCGTTTAAAACCTCTGGTTTACTATTTGAAAAGTTATCGATAATAACTACTTCTTTTCCTTCATTTAATAATTCTACTACTGTGTGACTTCCAATAAAGCCAGCTCCACCTGTTACTAATACTGCCATAAAATTACCTCCCTTGTTTTTCACATTATATATCATAACTTTAGTTTTGTAAACAGCTACTTTTGCTATAATTTATTTCCTTTTTATATTTACAATAATTCGATTTCACAGATTCAGGAACTTTATTAAATCATTTGCATCACTAATTTGTTTGACTCTACTTTTTGTTCTCCTCTTAATTCTTTCAATAGCATTTCTTTTATTTTTATAATATCTGGAAATACTACTTTCTTTCCCTTTTGTGCTATTATCCTTCATTTTTTCAAAAAATGAATCATTTAAAAAATAGAATTTTCCTTCTTCAATTTTCATTATTTTCCCTCCTACTTGCGTATAAAAATATAGAGGGTCTACCACTGTAATTAGTAAACCCCCTATTTAATTTGTTCACCTACGCATTTGTTCTTCGCAAGTAGGGTTGCGAAACCTATTTGTTAGTAGTATGATAACATATGCTTTTTCATATGTCAATTCTATTTTATGCACTTTTCATATATTTATGTTCCCTATTTGTATAGTTCCTGATATATTTTATAATCTCTTACAATTTTTCTTACATAATTATTGGTTTCTTTATATGGTATATTTTCTATATCGCTTCCATCTTCTTTTATCGTTCCTTGTTCCATCCATCTTTTTAGAGTACCTTTTCCTGCATTGTAAGCAGTTAATGCTAAGAGTGTATTTTGGTTATATTCTTTTAATAAATCTGAAAAATATTTTGTTCCTAATCTGATGTTTAAATCTGGATTGTACAAAGAAGATTTTGCAACAAATGTGATATCTAGTTTTCTTGCAAGTTCCTCTGCTGTTGTATCCATTAGTTGCATAAGTCCTATGGCATTACTTGAAGAGACAACATTTGGATTAAAGTTACTTTCTGCTTTGATAATCGCAAAAACAAGTAATGGATCCACGTTATATTCTTCTGCATATTGATAGACATATTCTGAATATTTAATTGGGTATATCTTTTTTAATATGATGTTTTGTATTTTAAAAACTCCAAATAATAAAATCAATATAATTGCTATTATTATTGTGATAAACAATATCTTCTTTGTCCTCTTTTGCACGCGCGTCTCTCCCTTTCCCAAAAGCAAAGCTTTTGTACTTTTCACTTTTAACTTTTCATTTATTTTGCGTCATACCAGTCGTTTGCTTCTGATAACTCTACTTTTAATGGAACACGTAATTTAATTGCATTTTCCATTGATGTTTTTAAAATCTCTTTTACTTGTTCTTTTTCTTCTAATAACGTATCAATCATTAATTCATCGTGAACTTGTAAAACAAGTTTGGATTTTAGCCCTGCCTCATTTAGCCTATTAAATACGTCAACCATGGCTATTTTCATAATATCTGCTGCTGTTCCTTGAATTGGTGTATTCATGGCAGCTCTTGCACCAAATTGTCTTACCATATAGTTAGATGATTTTAATTCTGGAATTTGTCTTCTTCTATGGAATAATGTTTCCACATATCCTTTTTCTTTTGCTTCTTCTACAATATCATCCATAAACTTCTTAATACCACAATATTTTTCTAAATATTGGTCAATATATGTTTTTGCTTGCTTTCTAGATACTCCTAGTTGTCCTGCAAGTCCAAAATCACTAATACCATAAACAATCCCAAAATTAACTGCCTTTGCACTTGACCTTTGTTCATGTGTCACTTCTTCAATTGGTATGTTTAACACTTTAGAAGCTACTTGTTTGTGAATATCTTCATCGTTTATAAATGCATCTATCATATGCTCATCTTCCGAAATATGAGCAAGAACTCTTAACTCTATTTGTGAATAATCCGCATCTAAAAAGATACAACCTTCACTTGGTTTAAAGGCTTTTCGTATTTTCTTTCCAGCATCATTTCTTGTAGGAATGTTTTGTAAATTTGGTTCTGTAGAGCTAATTCTACCAGTAGCTGTTACCGTTTGATGAAAATAAGAATGAATCTTTTGGTCACAAGTATTAATATATGGTAATAATCCTTCTACATAAGTAGAATTTAGTTTTGCCATTGCACGGTAATCTAGTATTTTTTCTACTACTGGATGTTCCCCTCTTATTTTTTCTAATACATCAACATCCGTTGAATAACCACTTTTCGTCTTTTTTGCAAATGGTAATTTTAATTTTTCAAATAAGATTTCTCCTAATTGTTTTGGTGAATTAATATTAAATTCTTCTCCCACCAGATGATGAATTTCTTTAGTCAATTCCTCTAGTTGACTCTTTAAGATATTTCCATAAGCAATTAACTCATCTTTATCCACTTTCATGCCAACATATTGCATATCCGCTAACACTTTTACAAGTGGCATTTCGATATTGGTCAATAAATCAAAAGCATCTTCTTGTTTTAATTTTTCTTTTAAGATTTCTTCTAATTTTGATATTGCATACACATATATGATTGTTTCTTGTTTTTGTTTGGAATCACCATTATTTTCATTTGTTTCAAATAAATTTAATTGTTGTTTTTCCTCTTTTACTCCTTTTTTATTTAAGTATTCAGCTACATCAATTCCTGCATAGCTCATACTTAGCCCATCTAATGGATATTTAGAAGATACTGGATTTAATAAGTATGCTGCAATTTTTACATCGAATGCAAAATGTTTTGGTGTTATTCCTATTTGTTTTAATAAAATATAGTCTCTTGATAGTTCATAACCTATTAATTTCTTTTCTTCAAAAATACTCATAAAAATATTTTTGAATTCTGCTTGCTTATTTTCAAATTCATAATAATATACTCTGCTGTTTAAGTAGATACTTATACTTATTATTTCTTTTGAAATAATATACCCCTCATCGTTTGGTTTATCTTTTAATCCAAAATAGTAAACGATATGTTCTTCTTTTTCTAAAAGTTTGATAAGCTCATCTAATTCTTGTTTTGTTGTAATCTCGTTTGTTTCAAATTGCATTCCTTGTTCTTCTTTTATTTGACCTTCTCCTCTTAAGGAAAAGCGATCAATATAACGGTTAAAACGATATTTTTTAAATAATTCTAATACTTTTTCCTTATTCCATTCTTCTACTTTCATTTCTTCTAAATCTTCTTCAATAGGAGAATCAATATTAATCCTTCCTAGTTCTCTAGAAAGAAGTGCTAGTTCTTTATGTTCTACTAACTTTTCTCTTAGTTTTCCCTTAATATTATCGGTTCCTTGTTCTAGTGCTTCATATAATTTATCAATATCTATATATTCTTTAATAAGACCTAATGCTGTTTTTTCACCAACACCTGGGACTCCAGGGATATTATCTGAAGTATCTCCCATTAATCCTTTTACTTGGATTAGTTGATATGGCTCTACTCCGTATTCCTCTATCACTTTATTTCTATCGTAATAGTCGGTTTCTGTTTTTCCTGCTTTGGTTCTTGGAATTTCAATGGTAACTTTGTCGGTTGCAAGTTGAAAGTTATCTCTATCTCCAGAAAGAATCGTAACATCCAAACCATTTCTTTCTCCAAAACGAGATAAGGTTCCAATTATATCGTCGCCTTCGTATCCCTCTTTTTCAATTATCTTAATATTCATAGCCTGCAATACTTCTTTTATCATTGGCATTTGCATCGCTAACTCTTCTGGCATTCCTTTTCGGTTTGCTTTATACTCGCTATATAGTTCATGACGTTTGGTCTTTCCTTTTTTATCAAAAGCAACTACTAGATACTCTGGTTTTAATTCTTCTTGCACTTTAAATAAAATGCTTAAAAAACCATATACTGCATTGGTGTATGTTCCATCTTCTGTCATTAACATTTTATTTCCCATAATTCCATAAAAGGCACGGTTTAATATACTATTTCCATCAATTAATAAAATCCTCGCCAAAGCGCTTTCCTCCTTATTCGTTTGTTGTTTTTTTCTTTTGTCCTATCATAAAAAGTAAGATTAAAAAAGCAAAAATAAAGATATAGTATTGTCCAAAGATATACGATTCTTTAAACAAAAAATATACAACTGTTGATAACGTTGCAATAATTGTCATTGCTTGTAATGTTTTTCTAGCATTCTCCTTTTGCCAAAAAATAGTTGGTAAAATCCATATAAAATACCATGGTTGTAAATTCGTAATCGTTATAAATATAAACAGTACTAATAACCCATTATACTTTTGCATCATTTCTTTCCATGTATATTCTTTTTTATTGCTAAATAATTTTAAAATTTCTACTACATAAATTATACTATATCCTAGCATGCATCCCTTTGAAAGTGTTATTGCAAATTTAAAATTTCGTATGGCAATACAAGCAAAAAATGAGTTTGCTATCTTTTCTTGTTGTGTTACAATTCCTTTTAGCACATTAAAATTTTGCATATACATACTATAAAATGCCCCAAACACAAGCAAAAATACAAGGGCCCACAAAAGACTATATCCTATTTTTCTTAAACTTTTTTCTTCTCGATAGTAATATAACACAAAAAACGGTGCAAGTAAAATTGCAAAATATTTTATTGCTGTTGCACATGCAAGCATTACAATAGCAGGTAGTATTTTCTTTTTGGTTATTAAAAAGTAAATTCCTACTAGTATAAAGAAAATAACAAATATTTCATTATGTACATTGGATAATCCTTCAAATAAAATAAGTGGATTTAAGGCATAAAGTATAGTATATTTTTTACTTTGATTTGTTATTTTATACACAAAATAAGTATTGGCAAGATGTAATAATAAATTGAACAATTTGTAAACAAATAAGGCTACCCCTAAATTTCCAAACGATACATTACTTAATACTTTACAAACAAGTGGCCAAATTGGTCCATATACAACAACTTGTTCGCTCCAAGTACCCTTCATTTTTAAAAGCATACTATCATTGCTTGCTTGTTCATTATTTACCATCAATTCATCAATAGAAGTATCATATGGATTTACTCCATAATGTGCTTCACCCCAACCAGTACCAATATAATAAAATATATCTGTACTCGTCATTGGCAAAACGATCATAAACAAAATAGCAACAATTAAAACAAATCGTAACAGAATTTTCCATGTTGGAAAAATTGTATCATGGTGTTTTATAAAATAAAAGTATAATACTGCTATCCCAATCCACAATCCCATAAATAAAATGGTTTCAACTATTTTTTGAGAACTAAGGATTTGATTGGATGGATTGATAAAAAAAGAATAACTAGAATCCAAATCTGCTATTGTATTTCCTTTTAAAACATACAAGCATGAAGGAATCGCCATACATATACATAGCAAAACAAATATAAGTTTTAAATTAACTTTACCCTTAATTTTTTCCATCACTTTTCTCCTTCTTTATCTTTATAATTTCTATTCCCTTTTTCTAAATTTCGCATAAATGTAAAGTATCGTCTTGGAATAGAAGCTGTTCTTTACTAAATTCATTCCAATCTTTTGCTTCAAAATATGTAGTATATATTTTTTTATCTTTTGCTACTTGTTGTAATTTCTTATTTGTATAATAATTTAAACAATGTATATCAGACCATTTAGCACATATTGCTCTTATTGTAAAAGTATTTATTGGTAAATCTTCATAGGTTAAATGCACTACTTTTTGTTTGTATATCGCAACTTTTGTTACTTTAATTCCTGTTTCTTTTTCGTATTCTTCCATACTTTGTCTTATTTTTTGGCAGTATTGTTCTTCGCTTTTTTGTGTTTTTATATTCATTATTCCTAAGTTTATATAATTAAACACATTAACTCCTACTGCAATAATAGAAAATACTAATAATATTAATTGTACATATTTTTTGTCTTCCTTATTTTGAAATAGTACATATAAAATTGATAGCCCAATCATTGCTCCCACTGCCATTAACATTCTTGCAGAAACAGATAATCCGTTTTGTAGAAATAATGGCACTGTACATGAAAATACAGCTATTGCAAGTATCAACATGTATTTTAAGATTTTCCTTATTATCTCTTTCCTTATTAATACAAGCATTATGATTGTTACCCAAATGCAACATATAAAAATACCTTTCTGAAATAGTCCAAATGTATTTATTATTACATTAAATGATATAGATAATAAGCTCTTTACATTTTGAATTATATTTAGCTCGTGTGTTAATCTACCCTGCTGTGTATTTGTTAAAATTGCTCCTATTTGTATACTTGCTATCATCAATACTAATGCTATTATGCAGATAAAGCCTATTTTAAGTAAGTGTATTATCCATTCTTTTATCGTTTTTTTCTCATCAATGGAAAAGAAAAATACGGATAATACAATAAAAAAATTAATCGTTCCTTGGTAAGCTATGCTTGCAATAATCACTATTATAAGAGCCATTATTGTTTTGTACTTTTTATTTTCATTTATTAATATACTTGCTTTTGTACATAAAAGGATACTTAATGCCATTACCAGTTCCATATAAGCAAATGCTTCTACTATCATAGGATTAAAAACCGCAATAAAACTGCCTAATAACATTATCGTTTTCGTTAATAAAGTAATCTCTTTATTTTTTGTTCTCATCTTCTTATATAAATATTGATATATCAAATACGTGGAACAGCACTGAAATATCAGGGTTGCAATCATCATAAATACAGCATATACCTGCATTGGTATATTAAGTACTTGTCCAATTGTTAACACTAAATAATTTATAATTCGCCCATCCTGTAATGGATACTTCTTATATCCTTCATATCCCAAATCCATATTCCAATACGTATCTGTTATCATATGAAATCGCAAGAAAATTCCACAAGTAACAAGTCCCATTATAAGAATAATTACAAATATTTTTAATTTCTCTTTTTGCTCTTCTTTTGTTTCCTGCATCCTATACCCCTTTGTTCTCTTTATCTTTTTTAATCTGCTTACTATATCTATCTTCTTCTGAAAAAACACATCCACAGTACTTTTGCATATACAATCCTAGTTCTCTTGCTTTTTGTTGTCCTTCACGGAAGCCTACTCGAAAATCATGGTAAAGAAAAGTTAATCCATACTCATTGGCAAGTTTTTCTCCTATTTCTTTTATTTTTTCGTGGTTTTGATATGGACTTACAAGTAAGGTTGTTGTGAAGCTATCATAGCCATGTTCTTTTGCATATTTTGCTACTTGTTCTAGGCGTACTTGATAGCAGTAATTTTGGCATCTGTTTGGTAGGTCATTTATGACGTTTTTTGTGAATTCTTTTAAACCATAATCCTCTTCAAATATTGTTTCTATATTGATTATTTTAGCATATTCTTTTAAACAATCTCTTCTTAACTTATATTCCATGTATGGGTGAATATTAGGATTATACCAATATAGTGTTGGTTCGATTCCTTCTTTTCTTAATGTATCAATACAATAAACACTGCATGGTGCACAACATGTATGCATTAGTAGTTTCATTTTCTTCATCTCCTATTTGTTTTTAATAATTGCTCCACTATTGTTTTTGAAAATTACTTCTGTATCTTTTAAATCCAGTGCATCTTTATAGGAATTATAATAATTGCTACGATTGAAGTAAATTAAGTATTCATAGCCATCGTTATTCCAAAGTTTTATGTGGTCTTTCGTTGTTGTATATTCTAAATTTGTTTTAAATTGATATTTTAATATTGCCCAAAACCAGAACTCTTGTCTTTGGTTAGCAAGAATTAATGCATTGTTATTAGCAAGTATTATATTATTTTGTTTTAGATAGTTTATTATTTCTAATTCTTCTACTGTGTAGTCTACATCTACTCGAAGTAATACTGTTTTATTAATTCCAAAGATATCCATAACGTCTGTTATTTTTTCATTTTTATTAAATGTATCTTTTATAACTGGAACATTACTTGTTAAAAATGAATGTATCATTAGCAAGATATAAAAGCCAATATATACACTTGCTAATATTTTTCCATATTTCTTTTCTTCTATTAAATAGCATATACCTCTAAGTGTTAAGTAAATAGCAAATTGCCATAATACAAAATACGTTTTAAAGAAATAGTAGGTTGATATGTTTAGTTTAAAAATACTAACATATAAAACACACATATATAAAATCCAAATAATAATACTAATCATATCAAATTGTATTTTCTTTTCTTTTACCAAGTAATATATGGTAAATGGAATAAATAGTAATATATTTGAAAACAGATTTCGATAAATATATCCTTCTGTTTGAATGACATTTCCCACTTGTATTTGAGTAGTTGATAATAATCCTGGAAGTACATGGTAGCAAAATCCCATAATAGCTGGAACAATTAGTGTTATGATTGAATATGTAATAAGCTTATTATTGATCCATTTCCCTTTTTGCTTATGGAAATAGAATAAATAGTATATAAAAATCGCTCCATAAATTGGTGGCACAAACAAGTAATACGAAAAGAATAATTCAAAACATAGTAAAAATATAGTTGGTATCATGTGCCATGTGTTTAATTTATCCTCTTCTTTCCAATCTTGCATAATTGCAACAATTGCATTAATTGCTAATACACCTATTCCCAAATAAAAGTACCCAAATAACATATTATTTAAAGGATATCCTAATAAATAGATAATAGATACTGCTCCTGCAATAAAATATGTTAATGTACTTTTAGCATATTTTTTTACTGTCACAAAAAACATTAAACCACTCAAGAAAAGTGCAAAAATATCAAATCCTATAAACACTTGATACAAGTTCGTTTCACCAATCCATGGTGCAAATGTTTTAAATAAAATGCCAATATTAGAATATGCTCCTGGCATCATGGCATTTGAAGATTTAATATTATCTACTGTTAATAATAAACTTTCATTTTCATAAAACTCTTGCGCTGATAAGTAATGTAATGATGCATCTGTCATAATATACTTAATATTAATTGGCATGCCGAAATTACAATATGAAACAAAGAATACCACAAAAATTAGTATTACAATAAAAATAGTATCTCGTAAATCAAATTGATAAGCTTGTATTTCTTTTTTCCATATCATTACTCCTGCTAATATCACTATAATAGCGATATTTGTTATCGTTAATGATAATAACGTAATTGGTATATGTAACATGGTATAAGCATAACTAATAAATGTTTGATAGCATAAAAACAACACTACCGTAATTGTAATTGCTTTTACAATATCCAGTTTATTTTCCTTTTTCTTTACCAAAATAGCAGTTGTTAATAATGCTATTATCGAAATTAAATATGTAAGTGACATCTTATTTCCTTTCTTTATTCTCTATTATCTCTTGCAATTGTTTTGTTGTATTGTCCCAAGAAAATTGTTTACATACCTTATTATGTAAGTTTTCTGCAAAAGTTTGTCTTAATTCTTTATCCTTTATTAAAACTTCTAATTTCTCTACAATATCTTGAACTTCTGGTTTGCAAAGTAACCCTTCTTTTCCATCTTCAATGATTTCTGCTGTACCACCTACATCTGTTGCAACAACAGCACATTTCATAAGTCCCGCTTCTAAAACAGTAGTTGGAAGTCCTTCTGAATAAGATGGATTAATAAAAATATCCGATATAGCATATTGTTTCATCATGTCTTTGTGGTCTAATTTTCCTAACATTGATATGTTGGTATTTTTATTAAGTCGTTCATATAATGGTCCGTCTCCTGCAATAAGCAATTCTATTTTAGGATATTTTTTTCGTAGACTTTTATATGCCTCTCCTAATAAGCAAAGCCCTTTATCTTCAATTAATCGACCTGCATATAAAATTTTAATGCTTTCGTTTTGCTTCATATTATTTTTATATAATTCATATTCTGATGTTTCAATAGAGTTATATAAGACACCTTTTGCCGTTATATTAAAATGTTCTAACCATTTGCCACATGCCTTCGATACCCCGGTAAAAATCACTAACATACTTTTTTATTGTATTTGTTAAAAGATGTTCATAAATATGTCCAAAGAAATCCAAAATCTTATTATATACTGTAAAATGGCTACTTCCATGTTCAATTAAAATACTTGGAATATTTTTCTTCTTTGCAAATTTTGCGCCTAGCAAAGAGGTTAGCCAAAACCTTGTATTTAAGACGCAGAACTCAATATTTTCTTTTTTTAATTGTGCCATAATTTCTCTATATTTTTTGTTTTTCTTGATAATTGGATAGCGTGACGAACATATTTTATATATAGGAAGACGATAAACAGTTGCATATTCAAGTTCTTCTACTTCTTTTAATTTCTCTTCGTATTTGGTTGTTACAATAATAACTTTTATATTTTGTTTTGTTAAGTTTTTTGCCAAGTTATCTTCATATCGTTCAACACCTCCTGTATGAGGCAAATAGTATCCTGAAAAAAACGCAACCGTTTTCATTGTTTCCTCCTTCTAATTTGTTAGTTTATTATAGATAAAAAGACTTATTTTAGCTAATTTAAATTTATCTAATAAAAAGAATATTTTTACAATAATTCTATTTTGTTTATCCCCTTGAAACATTTCTTTTCCCTTTAGTAACGGATTTTTATTGTATTTTATCTTATTTTTTACAAAAAAATTTATAATTTTATTATATTCTACTTTAAAATCTGAAAACTTTAGATTTTTGCATAAAACTTTTAAATATCCAAACCCTGTGTAAATAAAAAAATACAACTCTATATACGGACGTTTTGCTTCATTTTTAGCTTTATTCTCATCCCATACTTCATACATTTGCTCTAATATTTTTTCAATATGAATATTAGTATTGTTCTTTTGTATACTACCGTGTAATTCCTTTTTCGTTTCCTCTGTAATAATAGCCAACATAATCAAGTTCACTTACTTTATCTGTTTTTAGTAATGCCTGCATATTAAAGTAGGCATCTTCTGCAAATGCTTGGTTTGAAAAAGTAATTTTATTATCTAGCAAATATTGTTTTCTATATATTTTTCCGTGTAGCACCTAATATCGTGTATTGGTATAATGTTTCAGATACCTTTTTATTTAGACCTTTTGTTGCATCAAAGTACTTTTCTCCACTACATACAATGTCTTGTTGTTTGGTAACAATCTCATTTACCAATTTTTCTATGTAATCTTCTTTTATTTTATCATCACTGTCTAAAAAGATAACATACTTTCCGCTTGCATTTTGAATTCCTGTATTTCTCGCTTCTCCTGCTCCTGCATTTTCTTGTTTTACATATTTAATACGATTATCTTTTTCCTTTAAAGCGTTAATGAGTTTTTCAGAACTATCTGTAGAGCCATCATTAACAATAACAATTTCAAATTCGCCATATGTTTGTCCCATTACACAATTCAAACATTCTTCTATGTATTTTTCCGAATTATATACTGGAATAATAACAGATACTAATTCTTTCAATAATGACACCTCATTCTCTATTCTTTTTATAATATTGATATTTTGCTAATGCAAAAAAAAGTAAATAATATGTTAGCATTATAACAAAATAAGATAACACGATTCCTTTTTCTCCAAGTATATATATTAAATAATTTGAAGCTATAAATGCAATTATACCTGTTACAAGATATACCCAAAACTGTTCTTTTATTTTTCGATAAATTGTTAATATAATGGTTTTTATAAATCCCATAGCATATAAAACATATGAAAATAAAATAGCAATTAACACCATAGTATAACCAGTTAAATCAACATGATAAATCAAGTTTAGTACTGGAATTCCAAGAAAATATCCAAGTAGAATTGCTAATATTCCAAATCCTATAATCATATATATTATCTTATTTTCTATTTTTTTCATTTGTTTTAGGTTATTTTCTTTATAAAGTTTTGTTAAATCGTTCATGGCTGGAGCTATAATAAATTGTGCAAATAGTGATAACACACTTGCTGGCATCAAAATAATTCCATAAATTGCTTGAATATCATTAGTTAAATAGTTTTCAATTGCATATTTAGGTGCATTTAAAATATACATCGTTAAAAAACTGCCCGCAAATAAGAAAAATTCGCTTTTATAAATTTTCCATACATATGTAGGTGTTGCTTTTTCTTCTTTTACAATAAATGGTATGGCTTTGGGTAAATCATAACATAGTATCGTTAAAAGGCTTACTATTGGTAAACTAATACAAGCATAAATTAAATTATTGGTAAAATAATCTACTGCTACAAATAGTAAAATTCCTACTATTGATTTAATCACTAAAGACTTACCTACTAAATGTAATTTCTCATTCTTTTGTAACACTCCATAAAATACATCTCCAAATGCCTCTAGCGCTTTCCATAAGCATAAGCAAAATAGAATTGTACTTTTATACTGATCATATTTGCTAAGTATCATAAATCCAACCGTAATTATTAGCATTCCAATACAAGTAATAATTCTGCTTACGATATAATCTTTGTCCTTTATTTCTCCTTTAATATCCGTCACTTGACAGTTCCTACCAGAATAAATTGCGAAGATGTATAAAATATAAGCAGTTGCAACAGTAATTGAAAAAATTCCTGCATCATCTAATCCATTTATTCTTGTAATCGCGATTAAAAAGAATAAGGAATTAAAGGATGCAAGAGTGCTCCCAATAGTATTCCATATGAAATTACGAAGTATGGTTTTATTTTTTATCATTTTTCTCGTCCATTTCTTCTATTTTTTGAGTTAGTATTGCTAATTCTTGTGCCAATTCTGTTGTTTTTTGTTTTTCATCATTTAATAATCTACTTTGTTTAAAGTTAATAAATAACAAAAACACAACTCCTAGTAAAAATACTAAAGATGGCGAATAGCTAATTCCTAGTTTTAAGCTTATTTCGTCTAAGCTTTTTGGAAACATTGCAAGTAGTATAATAGCAAATGTTGCCAAAATCCAAAAAATGCTTTCATACATATCAAAGTTTTTATTCATTACAGATTTGATAATATATACAATTAAAATAATTCCAATAATAACAAACAATATATTCATTCTATTTCTTCTTTCTAAACAAATTTCTAAGAATAATGATAATAATGTTATAAAATACCTTTATCATATATTTGATTGGTCCAATAATCCCTTTATGCATGCTTGTCCCATATTTTCTTTCTCTCATATTGGTTGATATTTCACAAATTTCATACCCATTTAGTAATAATTCAATAATTAAATTAGCATCTGGAAATTCTGGATAATTTCCCATTCCAGCAAAATACGAAATCGTTTTTTTGTTAATACACTGAAATCCTGAAGTAGGATCTTTGATGATTTTATGGCAAATCATTTTAATTAAGCTAGATAAGATATTAGTACCTAGTTTTCTCATTGTGCCATGTTTATATTTTGTTTCTTCTAAGAAGCGAGAACCAATTACAATATCTGGGTGATTTTTTTCCATATATTCTAATAGTTTTCTTGCTTCACTTGGAATATGTTGCCCATCTGCATCCATTTGTAACACATAGTCATAATCATGTTTATTAGCATATTTAATTCCTGTTTGAACTGCTAATGAATATCCTAAATTAAATGGTAATGAGATACAATTAACATTTCTTTTTTTTACCACTTCTTCCGTTTTGTCTGTAGATGCATCATTTATAACTAACAAATCTACATCTGGTAAATCTCTTTTAATTTCATCAATAACTTCTTCAATATTTTGTTCTTCATTATGCGCTGGCATTACAATTAATGCTTTCATATGTGCATTTCACCTACTTTATTTATTTTTCTTCATATGGAAACCCTAAATGCATATATGCATCTTTCATGGCAATTCTTCCTCTTGGCGTACGAGATACAAATCCTTGTTGCATTAAATATGGCTCATATACATCTTCAATGGTTTCTACTTCTTCTCCTATGGTTGCAGCAAGTGTTTCTAGTCCTACTGGTCCCCCATTGTATTTTGTAATAATGGTTTCTAATATTTTTCGATCGGTTTCATCTAATCCTAATTCATCGATTTCTAATTTATTTAAGGCAATTTTTGCAATTTCTAAAGTAACTTCTCCATCTCCTAAAACGGAGGCATAATCACGAACTCGTTTTAAAATTCGGTTTGCAATTCTTGGTGTTCCTCGAGAACGTCTTGCAATTTCAAAAGATGCTGTTTCGTTAATTGTTACTCCTAAAATAGAAGCTGACCTTCTTACAATTTCATCTAACTGTTCTGGTGTATATAGTTCTAGTCGACTTACAATTCCAAAACGGTCGCGTAGAGGTGTTGTTAAAGAACCTGCTCTTGTTGTAGCACCTATTAGAGTAAACTTTGGTAGGTCTAGCCTTATCGACCTTGCACTTGGTCCTTTTCCAATAATAATATCTAATGTAAAATCTTCTAATGCTGGGTATAGAATTTCTTCTACGCTTTTATTTAGTCTGTGGATTTCATCAATAAATAACACATCAAATTCTGAAAGATTGGTAAGAAGTGCCGCTAAATCTCCTGGCTTTTCAATTGCTGGGCCTGATGTAATTTTTATATTAGAATTCATTTCATTCGAAATAATATTGGATAAAGTTGTCTTTCCTAGTCCTGGCGGTCCATATAATAAGACATGGTCAAGAGGCTCCCCTCTTTTTTTAGCAGCCTCTATGTATACTTTTAAATTCTCTTTTACTTTGTCTTGTCCAATATATTCCTTTAATGTTTTAGGTCTTAGTGTGTTTTCTAATCTTTCTTCTTCCACATTTTCTAATTCTGGACGAATAAGGTTATTTTCCTCCATGGGTTCACCTCTTTATTTTTCAATTACTACAGGGTATCCAATAAATAAACCTGTTTCAACAACTCCTACGATGCTTTTTAACTTTTTCTCATAAGTTTCATCTACATTACGAAATACAGCATCTAATATTACATTTCCACTTTCTGTTACAACTGGTCCATCTTTTCCGACAGCAAGTCTCAAAGTAACATCTTCTGCTCCCATTTCAACTAAGGCTTGTCTTACTAAATTAATTGCTTCTGGGTTTACCTCTACTGGAATTGGAAATTTATCGCAAATGTGTTCTACCATTTTAGAATCATCAACTAATATGTAAGTAAGTTTACTTGCAGCAATGTTTAGTTTTTCTTTGTACATTGCTCCTCCTCTTCCTTTTACTAACCAATTATGTGGGTCTACTTCATCTGCTCCATCATATGACCAATCTGGTTTTTGAACCATAAGAGTTGTAGTCGGTATTCCAAGATTTTCACATAACATTTTTACTTCATACGAAGTTGGTATTGCTGTAATATGTAAATTCTCTTGTTTTACTTTTTCGGCAATTGCTTTTGTTGCAAGAAACGATGTTGAGCCAGAACCCACTCCAATGACATCTCCATCTTTTACTTTTTCCGCTAACTTTTTAGCAATTCTTTCTTTTGCCTCTACATTGCTCATGCTTCCATTCCAAAGTGATTTTTGTTTTACATTTTCTTCCCAATTCATATTACTCTCTCCTATTTTTTATTTATTTTACTATGAAATTTATGGATTATGTTCAATAATCGTTTCTAGTTGTGCATATGTATCCGTTGATAATAATTGTTTTGATATGACTGTTCCATTTTGTTTTAAGATTCTATATGCTCTTGATTTATATCCTCCATGTCCTTTTTGAACCGTCTTTTTGGTTCCTTGTGGTAATGAAGCATTAACTCTATATACCGTTTTCATTGGAATCGTTTGCAAAGTTTGTGATTGAATCACAACATCATATTCTACTTCTTCCTTACAACCATAAATACTAACTGTAATTCTTCCGCCATTTACACGAGATACAATCTTTACTGGGTATTTTCTAGAATTCTTAAAAATAAATTCTGGTCCTCCCCAAGAAACAGTTGCGTCTGTACTTAATGGAACATATCCTGTTGCGAAACGATGGTTAGAACGTTTTACTATTTCTAAGTTTGCTCTTAATGCTGTATTATAAAGGGTTGATGAAACTTGACAAATTCCTCCTCCAATTCCATTTTCCACTCTTCCATTTACATATACTGCTGCAGATTTATAACCTGCTGCTGCAGTTCTTTTACCTACTACTTTGTTATAAGAAAAAGTTTCTCCTGGCATTAAAACTACTCCATTAATTTTGTTTGATGCTAATTTAATATTCGTAGTTCTGTTGGTATTACTTGTTGAAAATGTTGTTGAATAGCTTGCAAGTAAATTGGGAAATGCTTCTGTTCCAATTTGATTAGTTGTTACATTTGGTTTTGTAATTTTTAGTGGTATGGTTATAGTATTTTCAGAAGAACTATTTAATTGGTTTTGTGCTTCTTCCACACTTACCCCAAAATCAACACCCTCTACATGCGGATAAACAGTAAATGGCTCTTTTGTATAATACGCATCTTTTGCTTCTTTATAAATCTCACTTCTTATTTTCGATAAATCAATTGCATTTGGCTGTTGTTCTATTACTGGAATTTCAATTGTTGCTGTTTCTTCTTTGAAAGAATTACAAGCTTCTACAATTTGTTTTTTTAAAGTTTCTTGTTCAATTACAACACCTACTTGCCCTTTATCAATGATTAGATTTACACCCTCTACTGCATAGCTACTTTGTTTTACTGCATCTGGTAAATTTCCTTCAGTAGATGCAATAAAATTTGTTAGTAATTCATCTTTATAGGAATATGCTGGATTAATATCTATTTTCCAAAGATTCGCATTTAAAATATCATAATTATCTTTTAAAATATTTCCTGTTCTTCCAATGTTATATGCTAAATCAATGGTTTCTTGTAATTTAAAGTTCATTTCAATTTGCTGTGGTGTAACAATAGTTTCAAATTCTCCATGTTTTAAGGTAATATCTTTTTTCAATTGTTTTTCTAATATTTCGTTTAATTGTTGTGCGACCTGTTCTTTTGTTAAGTTGCTAACATCAATTCCTTTAATGGATACCCCTTTTACAATCTTATCATTACTTTTATTCATTAATGCGAATATAACAGAAAATACCATTACTGCTATTAACAATATAGTAGATACAATTGCAATTACTTTTGTATAACGATATAATCCATCTACTTTTTTTGCTTCATTGGAAACTTCTTGCTCTTTTATTTCTTCACTTTCTTCTAGAATGGTAGCTTCTACTTGTTCTACTATCTCCTCTTGTTGTCGCTTAACATTACTTTCTTCTGGTTCTTCTGCTTTTTCATCTTGTCTTTCTTCTTTCTTCTCTTCTATAACTTCCTCTTGTTTTTCTTCTGTTTCAATTGTTTCTTCTATCATTTCAATCTCTTTTTCTTTCAATTTTAAACTCCCCAAAAATTAAAAAATAAACCGTATTATAACTTATGCATAATACGATTTATATATTATCATATAAATAAAAAATGAACAACACATTTTCCCAATTTTTGACGGTTTTTTCTTATATTTTATTCTTGCTCAAAAATTGTTTTTAATACGCCTTTTTCAATAACCTCTGAAAAGATTTCTTTTAATACAATTAGTACAATAGGTCCTATCATAAGTCCTAAGATACCAAGGAATTTAAATCCTGTATACATAGCCAGTAATGTAAATATTGGATGTAGTCCCATTTGGTGGCTAATCATTTTTGGTTCAATTAGGTTTTTGATAATTGCCCATATAATCCATAAAATTCCTACTCCAATTGCTGCTGGAATATTGCCTGCTAGTGCTAAGTATGCTACCCATGGAATCATAACCGTTCCTGCTCCAAAAATTGGTAACAAATCCACAAATCCAATAAAAATTGCCATAATAATTGGATATTCAATTTGTAGACCGAAAAATTCCATTCCACATAATCCAATTAGTACTAATATAAAGCAAATACAAGATAGTTTCGCTTCTGCTTTTATGTAATTAATTCCCACACTAAAGGTTGTCTTTCCATATGTTTTTGCTGTTTGTAACCATTTACTTGGAATATGTTTTTTACACACTTCCATGATGTAATCACGATCAAAGCAAATAAACACTACTGCCAGAATCGTAATAAATCCATAGGTAAACCAAGATGGCATTGCACTAATTGTATTAAGTACTCCTGTAAAGAAATTAACAATAAATGTTTTTAGCCCTTCTAATAATCCTCCATAAGATTTTTCTGCAATTTGCATCACTTCTTCTGGAATCTGTATTCTTCCTTCTTGTATGTCTCGTAATAAACTCATTCCATATTCATATGCATTCGAAATATAGCCATTTAAATTTTCTACTAGTGCAATGGACTCTGTTATAATACTAGAAACTAATATGCTAATAAGTACAACAATAATTCCTACGATTAAAATTAAAGAAACAACACTAGCAGGTTTTCTCTTCCATTTTAATTTTTTCATCAATAGTTTAATTAGTGGCTCTGCAATGCTTGCAATTATAAGTGCAATCACAAATGGCATATAAAACAAAGTTGTTTTATATAAAGCATATACTGCTACAAGAACAACAACAAATATGCTTATTTTCATTGCAATCTTTTTATAATAATCCTTTTTTTCCTCCATCTTTTTCTCCATTTCATAGTCTTTATATTATTTTATAAAAGGACGAACTTTACTTCGCCCCTTCTTTTTAGTTAAATATTTCATCAAATTCTTCTGCTGTAATAGTTTCTTTTTGTAGTAATAAATTTGCTACAATATCTAGTTTATCCGAATTTTGTTTTAAAATTTCTTGTGCTTGTTGGTAGGCTGTATCAATTAATGTTTTTACTTCTACTCCAATCACATCTTCAATACTTTCACCAAACATATTTAAATTTTCGTTTTCTTCTAACGAAATTGGTCCAAGTCTATCGCTCATTCCATAAGCTGTTACCATATCTTTTGCAATTTCGGTTGCTACTTGTATATCATTTCTTGCTCCTGTTGAAATATCATTTAATGCTAATTTTTCAGCAGCTCGTCCTCCTAATAAACCTACTAATCTTTCTTCTAATTCGGTCTTCGATTTATAGAATTTATCTTCATTTGATTTATACATAGTATAGCCACCTGCAACTCCTCTTGGAATAATAGAAATTTCTTTTAATGGGTCTGAAGTTTCTAAAAATTTTCCTACAATAGCATGTCCTGCTTCGTGGTATGCTGTTAGTTTCTTTTCTTTATCTGAAATGATTCTTGTCTTTTTTTGTACACCAACTGTTACCTTTTTAACTGCTTCTTCAATATCCTCTTGGCAGATAGCATCATGTCCATTAATAGTTGCAATAATCGCAGATTCATTTAGGATATTCGCAAGTTCTGCACCTGTATATCCAGCTGTATCTTCTGCAATGCTTTTTAACGATACTGTAGATGCAAATTTCTTTCCATCGGAATGAATTTTTAAAATTTCTTCTCTTCCTCTTACATCTGGTGGTGCAATGGTAATCTGACGATCAAATCTTCCTGGTCTTAATAATGCTTTATCTAGCATTTCTGGGCGGTTTGTAGCAGCAAGTACAATAATGGTTTCATTTTCTTCAAATCCATCCATTTCTACTAATAATTGGTTTAACGTTTGGTTATTTTCTGACTCAGCACCACTATTAGAAGTTCTTCTAGAACCAATGGCATCAATTTCATCAATAAATACAATACATGGTGCTAGTTTTCTTGCTTTTTCAAACAATTTTCTAACACGAGATGCTCCAAGTCCTGCAAACATTTCAATAAATTCAGAACCACTCATTGAAATAAATGGCACTCCTGCTTCTCCTGCAATTGCTTTTGCAATTAATGTTTTTCCTGTTCCTGGTTTTCCATATAATAAAATTCCTTTTGGAATTTTTGCTCCCATATTATAAAAACGTTTTGGCTCTTTTAAGAAATCAACTACTTCTTCTAGTTCTTTCTTCTCTTCATCTAGTCCTGCAATGTCTTTAAAACGCACTTTACTTTTATTTTCATCACCACCGTAAACTTTTCCTTTATCACCAAGCCCTTGCATTTCAATAATTAATATCACAACAGCAATCATTAATAAAGTTGGTAGCATACTAAATAATACCGTTGGTACTTGTAAAAAGATATTTTTTGGTTTTTGATTTAATTTAATTTCTTTCCCTTGTTCTGTCTTTTCATGTAGCAATTCGATAAAAGCTTGTGTGTTTGGAAGAATAACTGTTTTTTGTTCTTCTTCATCTTTTAATTTTACTTTAACAGAAGTACTTCCTACTGTCATTTCAATCTCTTCTACCATTTCTTCATTAATTTCTTTAATCAGATCAGTATATGCCATGTTTTTTTCTTTATCGTTGTTCTTTTTGTTTACTAACATTAATGCTATAACAATTGCACCTAATGCTAATATGGCACAAATCATAATTAGCATATATTGTTTTTGTTTTTTCTTGTTATTGTCTTTTTTCTTGTCCATGTTGATTCCTTTCTTTATTTTGTTATTGTCTTGAATGGGCAATTACAATCGCCTCTACATTTTTATTCATTGTTCTGTAATTTTGTTGCTTCTTGTGGTGCTAAGCCATCGCCACTTAATCCTGTTTCTTCTTTTTCTTTTTTTCTTGTTTTCTTTTTTTCTTCTTTGTTGTTTTCTTCCTTGTTTTCATTATCTTTATTTTCTTTTTTTTCTTTTTTTGCTTCTTCTCGCTTTTTTTGTTCTTCACGTAGTTTCATTTCTTGCCTTACTCGTTCTTGTTCTTCTATAATTTTCATTAATTCTGCTTGTTTGTTAATGAAATCTGCTTTAATCATTAAAATAGCTACAATTACATAAATATAAGAAATGGTTGTGTACATCCAGCTAAAGTATTGAATCGTGAATCCTGTTAAACTATTTACTACTACATAAATTAAATTTAATAAAAGTGGTAATGTTAATGCGTAAATTCCAATATTAAACGTTGCTTTAAAGCGTATTTTCATACCAGCAATTCTTGCCACAATAAAGCCTAATACTGCTAACATAACAACATCAACAAACGTACTTGCAAGGTAAATGATATATAAATAAATTATCATCACAATAAATAGGCTAATATACAAACTTACCTTATCAATTTGTGAAACAAAATCAAGAACTCCTTGTTTATCAAATTCAGAAATTGGATAATTTTGTAGAATGTCTTTATAATGGTATTCCATTTGTTGAGCTAAGAGTTCATTCTTATAAATAATTTTATCTCCCAATATCAGCATTCCTGTTTCATAACCACTTAATTTTTTAGTATAATCTTGTATTTGTTCTTCTGTTGCATCCGTATCAATTGTAAGATATGGTAAAATTGAATGGTCATTCCTAATTTCTAGTGTTTGCCCTTGGTTAATTTCTAAACTACCTTCTGCAAAATGAAGTTCATTAATATTGTCATTAAAGTAATTAAGTGCTTCTTGAAAGTAGGTATGGAACTGGTAAATAAAAATACCAGCCACAACAATTACAAAAATCAACATCATTTTTAACAAGTATTTTATTGCTATGGATATGTTTTCAGCTCCAAATATGCCATATTGTTCAAAATCTTTCATTGCCAAATATGCTCTTTTAAAAAAACCTACTTTTTCTTTATTTTCTTTGGTCATTTAACTTTCTCCTTTTAACATTTTTCTACAATCATTTCTTCTTTGGTATCTTTTACAGTATACCCTCTTTTTAAGAGTTCATCACGTAGTTCATCGGATTTTTGAAAATCTCTATTTTTCCTTGCTTCTTTTCTTTGTTCTACAATCTCCATAATTTCTTCTGGAATTTCTTCTTTATCTATAATTTTATCAATTTTAACTCCTAAAACGCTATCAAATTTGGCAAGTAATTTTGCTACTTCTACATTTTTCTTTTCCAAACGAGCTACTTCCCATACAAAGCTCATAGCAAGTGGCATGTTTAAATCATCATTAATTGCCTTATGGAAATTTTCTTCTGCAAGGTTTAATTTTTCTCTATCTGCTTTTGTTAATTCATCTTTTCCATTTAAATGATTTTGGTAACTCGTACGTAATCTTTCTAATGATTTTGATGCTGCATCAATACCTTCCCATGTAAAATTTAATTTGTTTCGGTAATGACAAGAATAACTAAATAATTTATATACAATTGGGTCATATCCTTTTTCTTTGATGTCTTTTATTAGATATACGTTTCCTAAACTTTTAGACATCTTTCCACCATTAATTAGCAAGTATTCTCCATGCATCCAATAATTAGCTGGTATTTTACCACAACTTCCTTTACTCTGTGCAATTTCATTTTCATGATGAGTTGGTATTAAATCAATTCCTCCTGTATGAATATCAAATTGTTCTCCTAAATATTTTTGTCCCATGGCAGAACATTCAATATGCCAACCAGGGTAGCTTAATCCCCATGGACTATCCCATTTCATTAAATGATTTTCAGGCGCTTTTATCCATAAAGCAAAATCATATGGATTTCTTTTCTCTTGGTCTACTTCTACCCTTGCTCCTGCCTTTTGGTTTTCAACATCAATATTCGTTAAAACAGGATACCTATCTAATTTTGAAACATCAAAATAAATAGCTGTTGATGTTTCATAAGCATATCCATTTTCTATTAGTTTTTTAACATATTCAAGCATTTCCTTAATATGGTCAGTTGCTTTACAAACAATTTCAGGTGTTTCAATATTTAAATCTTTTAAATCATCAAAAAATAATTTGGTGTAATACTCTGCAATTTGCATTGGTGACTTATGCTCTTCTCTTGCTGATTTTAACATTTTGTCTTCACCTTCATCACCATCAGATACCAAATGACCAACATCGGTGATATTCATCGCATGTTGTATTTGATAGCCATTATACCTAAGTACTCTTCTTAAAATGTCTTGAAATATATTGGTTCTCATATTTCCAATGGTTGCATTTTTATATACTGTTGGTCCACATGAATATATTCTTACCCCATTTTCACTGATTGGTTTAAAGATTTCTTTTGATTTTGTAAGTGTGTTATATAATTTAAAATCCACTAACATTTTCCACCTTTCTTTTAAACTTCGAAATTAGAGTATAAGACTTTTTAAGTCTATACTCTAATTCAAATTAAATGATAACTTCTTTAGTCTATGGTATTTGTTATTGTATTGGTCGTATTTCCTCCTGATGGTTTGTCATTTTTATCAATTACTTTTACAGTAATTGTTTTAGTTGCTACATTTTTTGAGCTATCTTCTACTGTATATGTTATGGTATAAGTTCCTTTTTTAGAAGTATCAATTTTATCAACAACTTTTCCATCTTTCTTAATTTCTGTTTTGATGTTTTTTGTTACATCTCCATCCACATTATCTTTTGCACTAACTTGTGGCATTGTAAATTTAGCATCTTGTTTTACTTCAATGGTATCTTTAACATCTTTTACTGTAATAACTGGTTTTTCTGTATCTGCTTTTTTAGTATGTGTATCGCAAGTTGCTGTTGGTGCCATATACTGTGCGTCTCCTGCTGATTGCCAAGAAGTGTTGGATTCACTATTTGGTCTTGTAATAAATACTCTTTCTTCTGTATCTTTACAAAATTCATTTGCTAATTTACCTGTTTCTTTACATATTTTTAATTTTACGTGTGTGCTACAACTTCCTGAAGGCGCTGTTCCTTTTACATAGTAATCACTATATGCTCTTGAACCTCTTGGGTCATGTTCACAATTTTCTGTTGCAAGTAAACCAGAATCCATACAAACTCTTGCGGTTACAATTCCATTTGGTTTTGAAAAACTTGCAGAAGCTAATCCTTTATGAATTTTATTCATAATGTTACCCCATCTGCCAGATACCGTACCACTTCCTGGAACAACTGAACTATTTCCATCAGCTGGATTGTCAAATCCAAAGAACATAGAAGCTGTATAATATGGTGTAAATCCGCAAAACCATGTCGCAGTAGACTTGTTTGTAGTTCCTGTTTTTCCACAAGTTTGCATTCCACTAACTCTTGCTCGTGTTCCTGTTGCTCCACTTGCTCCTGTTAAACCAGTTCCTGTTGGTTCAGTTAATAAGGATTGTATTAACCATGCATTTTGCTCTGAAAATACACGATGTGTTTCTTGTTTCTTTTCCATAATGACATTGCCATTTCCATCTTCTACTTTCGTATAGAAAGTAGGTTCAATGTAAACACCATTATTAGCAATTGTTGCATATGCTCCTGCCATTTCTAAAGGACTTGCTCCATGATCAATTGAGCCTAATCCTAATGATAATCCTTCATTTCCAGATAATGTTGTAATTCCTAATTTTCTTAAGTAGTCAATTGCTTTCGTAGGTGTTAATTTTTGTATCATTTTAACTTCTGGAACATTTCTAGATACTCTTAAAATGTATCGTATATTCATTAATCCATAATAATTTCTTGTATCATTTTTTGGCGTATATTTCCCATAGCTTACAGGAGTATCATCTATAACACTTCCTGTTGTAATTAATCCTTCTTGAATGGATGGTGCAATAATAGCAATTGGTTTAATGGAAGAACCTGGTTGGTGTGTTGCACTTGTTGCCCTATTATTACCCCATGGTGTCTTTTCTCCAATTACTCCTCTTGAAGCAACTACGTATCCTGTTTTATGGTCAATAACAGCCATACCAGATTGTAACTGTACTGTTACTTTTGTGTCATTTCCATTTTCATCTTTTCTTGTTACTTTTTTTGTTTTAACCCAATCCTTGCTATTGGTATAAGCATCATCTAAAATTGCTTGAAATTCTTTATTTTCAGTAATATAAATTTTATATCCGCCACTTTTAATTTGTTTTTCTGCTATATCTTTCTTTAAATCATGTTCTTTTGCATATTGTGCAATTACTTGTTTTACCGCTTCTTCTTCACTTTGTGTTAAAGAATTATTGTTTGTAATTTGACCCTCTTTAAAGCCCAATCCTGCATCCACTTCTGCAATTGCTGCATCATATTGTTCTTTTTCTATTTTACCTTGTTCTTTCATTTCATCTAATACGGTTTTTGTTCTTTTTGTAATTCTTTCCATATTAGGTGATTCTTTAAATGGGTTATATAGGTTTGGTGAATGGTTAATTCCCGCAATATATGCTGCTTGTGCTAGGCTTAATTCAGTTGGTTGCTTATCAAAATAATAGTTTGCTGCAATTTTAACACCATATACGTTTTTTGCTCCTCCTCCAAGAGGAATCGTATTTAAGTAAGATTCTAATATTTGATTTTTAGACATTTCGTTTTCAATTTGAAATGCTTTGGCAATTTCTCTTACTTTCCTTTTCCAATCTCTATCATCATCCCCTGTTGCATTCTTAATTAATTGTTGTGTAATAGTACTTCCACCATAACTAGAATTTCCTGTTGCAAATTTTAAAACAGCACCAAGTGTTCTTTGAATGTCCACTCCTCTATGCTCATAAAATCTCTTATCTTCAATTGCCACAAATGCTTTTGGTAAGTATTCTCCCATTTCCGATAATAGAATAACTTCTCTATTTTCGTCACCATTTAAAGTCGCTACTACATTACCGTTTAAATCCACTAAAACCGTGTTTTCTGTTTTAATGTTTAAATCTGATGCTGATATTTTTAAATTGCCACCAAATGCGCCAAAAAATACCCCTGCAATTATCCCTGCTCCAACAATAACTCCTATTACAATTAAAGCTATCATTATTTTTAATGCTAACATTAATTTAGGATGTTTTCCTTTCTTCTTTGTTTTCTTTCCTTTTTTATTATCATCTTTTAGAGTTTTTACTTTTTTTGTTTTATCATTATCCACGCTCTTTTTTGTTCTTTTTTTATTTCCCATAAAAATATCCTCCTTCGTGATGAAACAATTATATTACATTATTTCAAAAAGATAAAGAGTTTTAAGAAAAATTTAATGATTTTAAGAACCCCCTGTCATCTATGGCGACAGCCCCCCTTAAGTAAATGAGCCTTTACTCTACTATTTTAGACTAGCATATCAGTATATCTCCTGCACAAGTTATACATTTTGCTCCTTGTTTAATTAGGTTGTTGGTGCCTATGGAATTTTCGCTTGTGATATTTCCTGGTACAACGAATACATCTTTTCCTTGGTCTAATGCAAAATCAACAGTGTTTAATGTTCCACTTTTTTCTTTTGCTTCTACTACAATAATTCCATCACTTAATCCACTAATAATTCGATTTCTTGCTGGAAAATTTAATTTGTTTGGTTTTGTTCCAATCACATATTCTGATAAAATTAATCCTTCTGTTTGAAGAATTTTATTATATAGACCTACATTTTCTTTTGGATAAATTTGGTCTAATCCATTTCCTAAAACAGCAATTGTTTTACCACCTGCTTGTATACACCCCATATGAGAATAGCTATCAATTCCTTTTGCCATTCCACTTATCACACATATGTCTTGTTTAGCAAGTTCGTTTGAAAATGTTAAACTTACCTCTTTTCCGTACTCAGTGCATTGCCTGCATCCAACCATTGCTATCACACAACTATGATTTAATAGTCTCTTATTTCCTCTATAATATAGTATCATTGGTGCATCATAAATATGTTTTAGCTTTTCTGGATAATCTTCATCTAATATCGTAATCATCCCAATATCATATTTTTTCATATAGCTTACATATTGCTTTAGATTTTTTCGATATCTTTCATCTACTATGTTATCTGCTATTTTTTCTCCAATTCCTTTTATTTTTACGAATTCTTCTTTGGATAATCTCCAGATTCTTTCTGGTGTTTGATACCTATCTAATAATTGTTTTATTCTAATTGGTCCTAATCCTTCTATTCTAGATAACCAAATCCAATATTCCATTTTTTACCTCCTATAATATAAATAAAAAGGGAGCGTAAATAAAATCGCTCCCTTCGATTTATATACTCCCCCATATTTTTATTTTTGTTCTCTATATTTTGCTGCTTTTACTACGTTTGTCATAAGCATTGCAATTGTCATTGGACCTACTCCACCTGGTACTGGTGTTATGTATGATGCTTTTTTCGATACTTCTTCAAAGTTAACATCTCCTAATAACTTTCCTTCATCTGTTCGGTTAATTCCTACATCAATTACTGCCGTTCCTTCTTTTACCATATTGCCTTTTACAAATTCTGGTTTTCCAATTGCTGCAATTAAAATATCTGCTTGTTTTGTTACTTCTTCTAAGTTCTTTGTTTTAGAATGACAAATCGTAACTGTTGCATTTTTGTTTAACAAGCATTGAATTAATGGTTTTCCTACAATGTTACTTCTGCCAATAATAACCGCTCTTGCTCCTTCGATTGGAACATTATATGTTTCTAACATTTTGATAATGCCATATGGTGTACAAGAAACAAAACAATCTTGGTTTAAACTTAATTTTCCAACATTAACTGGATGAAATCCATCCACATCTTTTTTCGGATCAATTGCCATAAATGCTTCGTTTATATCTAAATGTCTTGGAATTGGACTTTGCAATAAAATTCCATCAATTTTTTCATCTTTATTTAGTTTTTGAATTAATTCTAATAACTCGTCCATTGTCGTATCTGCTTTTAATAAAAATTCTTCATATTCTACGCCAATTTCGTTACAGGCTTTAGATTTATTTCTTACATATACTGCAGATGCTTTATCATCCCCCACCATGATAACGGCAAGTTTTGGATAAATTCCTTTTTTCTTTAGTTCTTCTACTTCTTCTTTTAAGTTTGCACGTATATTTTTAGCAAGTTCTTTTCCATCCATTAATTCCATTTTTGTTTCTCCTTTTGTTTTTTCTTATTATATATAAAACCATATTTTTTTGCAATTGTTTTTCTCTTAATTTTTACTTTTCTTATGTATCGTGTGCCATATGACACACGATTTGCTAGTAATTAGCAACATTTCTTTTCTTTTTTACAGCAAACTAACATAACAATTCTTAAAACAATTAATAGTCCTAATATTACTGCAACAGCTATAAAGGCACCTAATCCTAAAAGAACTAAAATCCCAGTAAGCGCACCTATAATAAGTCCTAAAACAAATGCAAATGCAACTAATAGAATAGTTAATATTAAATCAACACAACATCTTTTTTCTTTGCAACAACATTTTGGTTGTTCATAATAACATTTTGGTTCCATATCCATTATAGTCACCTCCTTAAACTATCTTGAAGATAGTTATATAATATATTATGAATTCCCTTTCTTTTTGTGACAATTTTCGACTTTATTCTTTCTTTTCTTCTCGGATGTTTATCATATTCTTTACTTTCATTTCACCAGCTCTTGTAATTACTTCATACCCATATTTTTTCTTTAAATCATTTACCACATTTTCTATTTTCTCTTGTTTTGTATTAGTTGTATTATCGAAAATAGATAATTGCATTTGCTCGTTTTCTACTAATTTGCTAGTTTGAATCCCAATTAGTCGTATTCCTCTATTTTGATGTAAATTGCTTAATAATTCCTTACTAGTTTCATAAATTTCCTTTGTGATATTCGTTGGCGATGCTAGTGTCTTTTGATGTGAATAGCTTATAAAATCTTTTGTTTTAATTTGTACACTAACCACATTAGCTTTTAGTGCATGTTTTCGTAATCGAAAGGCTACTTGTTCCGATAATGCAAGTAACACCTCATTTAATCGATTAATGTTATAAATATCTTCTGGAAGAGTAATGGAATTTCCAATGCATTTCGGTTGTTCTGGTTCATATACAACTGGACTTTGGTCAATTCCATTGGCATATTCCCACATCAACTTACCATGCTTTCCAAATCGTTTGATAAGCATTTTTTCATCTTGGCTGGCCAAATCTTCTATTGTTTTAATCCCCATTTGTGCTAGTTTTGGAATGCTTTTTCTTCCTACCATAAATAGCTCAGAAATGGGAAGAATCCACATCTTTGTTTTTATTTCTTCTGGATATAGAGTATGAACTCTATCTGGTTTCTTAAAATCTGATGCCATTTTTGCAAGTAACTTATTATTTGCAACCCCTATATTAACCGTAAAACCCAATTCTTCTTTTACTCGTTTATTAATTTCATACGCTTTATCAATCAATTTTTCGTTTGGATGTAAAAATAAGGTCATATCCATAAAACACTCATCAACGGAAAAGCGTTCAATTTGGTCTGTATATTCTAATAATAATTGATATAAATCATTCGAATGTTTTTGATAAGAAGCATAATCACCTTGAAACACCTGTAAATTAGGACACTTCTTTCTAGCTTGATAAATTGGTTCTCCTGTTTTAACACCAAATTCTTTTGCCTTCATACTTTTGGCAAGTACCACTCCATGTCGACTTGCCTCATCTCCACCAATCACTGCAGGAATCGTTCGAATATCTAATGTTTCTCCAGAAGCTAGCCTATCAATTGCTGTCCATGATAAAAACGCATTATTTACATCTACATGTAATATTTGTCTTTCCATAATATCACCGTTCTTATTATAGAACATGTGTTTTTATGTGTCAAGTAAAAAATAAAAAAACAAGGGGAAATATGTCTCCCCCCTGCTTTAGAACTAGTTCGGCAACCTAAACCTGTCAATCTCTTTTTCCATCTGTTGCATTCTTCTTTGGACTTCCTGCTTATAGCTTGAAAAATTTGCTAAAAGCCTTTCTCTTTTAGCATCCAAGAACTGCTTTCCATAGGCAAAAAACTCTTCATCATTTTTGATGTTTACCAAAATCTGTTTTAATTTTTCGACATCTTCATCAAAAATGTTTTTCAGTTGAAATTGTATATCTTGCTTTTGCCTTCTTTCATAGCGAGTTCCATGTCCATGGTTTTCGTAATAGATGGTTTCAATCTGTCCATCACTTATCTGGACTTCTATCTTTCCACCATCTTTTAGGTTAACTGCTGTCGTCATTATAGTTCTCCTTTCTGCTTTACTTTTTTGTTGCTTTTTATATTATATCTTACTTTTATGTAAATTTCAAGTAGAAATAGTTTATAGGTATGTTTTTTCTTTATTTGTGGCATACTTTAAGAAAGATTTTAAGAGGTGAACTAATGGGTACAAATTTAAAATTGGAAGAAATTGATTTAGAAGAAAAATATGGGCTTGAAGCAACATTATTACCTAACGAATTTTTAACAAAAATGAATTTTTTGCGGAACTGGCTTAACAACTGATTTTGCAAAGAGTTTATTAGTAAAAAACGGATTAAACGAATTAAAACAAGCCAGAGAAAAAAAGTGGTATCATTACCTATTCGAAAGCTTATTTAGTCCTTTTAATATTATTTTACTATTAATTTGTGTCGTACTTATTTATACAGATGTTATTTTGCCAGCTGTTCCTAATTATGCTAATATTATCGTTATTTTAGTATTGGTAATCGCCAGTACTCTCCTTGAATTTATACAAGAATATCGCTCCAATAAAGCAGCTGCAAAACTTCGAAGCTTAGTTGCTACTACTTGTACAGTTCTACGTGATGGTAAAAAAGTTCAAATTCCACTTAAAGAAATTGTAGTAGGAGATGTTGTTTTTCTTTCTGCTGGTGATATGATTCCAGCAGACTTACGCATTATTGAAGAGAAAGATTTACATGTTGGACAATCCACTCTTACCGGAGAATCAGAAGCTGTTAGGAAACTTGCTTTTTCTGAATTAACTTCTTCGAAAGATATTAAAAGTGTTACCGACTTAGATACCATTTGTTTTATGGGTACAAACGTTATTAGTGGCACTGCAAAAGGTGTTGTTATTAAAACTGCAAACGATACTTATTTAGGAAAAATTGCAAAAACAATTACAACTGGAAAACCAGAAACTGCTTTTCAAAAAGGAATTAAAAATATAAGCAAACTACTGATTCGTTTTATGCTTGTTATGATTCCAATTACCTTTTTAGTTAATATTGGAAAACATGATATTTTAATTACCTTTACCTTTTCTGTTGCAATTGCTATTGGAATTACCCCTCTTCTACTTCCTGTTATTTTGTCCTCTTCTCTTGCCAAAGGTGCTATTAGGATGTCTAAGAAAAAAACCATTGTTAAAAAATTAGATTCTATTCAAAGTTTTGGTGCAATGAACATTCTTTGTACTGATAAAACGGGAACTTTAACCAAAGATGAAATTGTTCTTCAAACATATTTAGATATTAGTGGAAACGAAAATTATGGTGTTTTAAAACATGCTTTTTTAAACGCTTATTTTCAAACAGGCTTAAAGGGAAATATTGATACTGCGATTATCGAAAAAGCAAATGAAATGGAATTAAACAATATTGTAAATAACTATACTAAAATTGATGAAATTCCTTTTGATTTTGCAAGAAGACGCTTATCTGTTATCGTCTCAGATGGACAAAAAACACAGTTAATTACAAAAGGTGCTGTAGAAGAAATTTTATCGATTTGTACTTTGGTTTATGATAATGGTTCTGTGCACGAAATCACACCACAAATAAAACAAACCATTCGAAACTTTACTAAGAAACTAAATTCAGATGGATTACGTGTTATCGCTGTTTGTCAAAAAAATGAGATTAATGGAATTACCCATTTTAATGTAAAAGATGAATCTAAAATGGTATTAATGGGATTTATCGGCTTTTTGGATCCACCAAAAGAAAGTGCTAAAATTGCAATTGATAAGTTAAATGAAAAAGGAATTCGTGTGATTGTATTAACAGGAGATAATGAAGAAGTTACAAGATGTATTTGTGAAAAAGTAGGAATTCGTTCTTCTCGTATTGTATCTGGTAGTCAAGTAAATCGTTCTTCAGATGCAGCACTCCTTCGTTTACTGTATGATACTAATATTTTTGTAAAGCTTTCCCCTATTGAAAAAGCAAGAATCGTAAGATTACTAAAAGAAGCAGGAAATATTGTTGGTTATATGGGAGATGGTATTAATGATAGTCCTTCTCTTACCAATGCTGATGTTGGAATTAGTGTTGATACCGCAGTTGATATTGCCAAAGAAACATCTGATATTATTTTATTAGAAAAAGATTTAAATGTATTATTAGATGGTGCCATTGAAGGAAGAAAAACATTTGCCAATCTTTTAAAATACATTAAAATGGCCGTTAGCTTTAATTTTGGTGAAGTACTCTCTGTCCTAATTGCAAGCATTGTACTACCATTTTTACCAATTACACCAATTCAATTATTAGTACAAAGTTTGTTATACGATTTTGGACAACTCTCTCTTCCTTTTGATAATGTGGATAATGAATATGTAACAAAGCCAAGAAGGTGGAACTTAAAAGAACTTCGAAACTTCATGTTTTTCATGGGACCAACTAGCTCAATTTTTGATTTAATGGTATTTGCATCTTTATGGTTTGGTTTTGGACTACGACTTCCAGACGCTGCGCTTTTCCAAACTATTTGGTTTTCGTATGGAGTGGTATCAAACTTAATTGGCCTTCATATTATTAGAACTGCTAAAACACCATTTATCAAAAGCAATGCATCACTTCCCGTATATGCAACCTCTATTACCTTAAGCATCATTGCCCTAATTGTACCATTTACTGTTTTAGGAAAATGGATAGGTCTTGTCGCCTTTTCGCCAATATACCTTATTGTTATCATTGGATTTCCTATCTTATATTGCTTTATTGCTAGCTTTGTCAAGAAATTGTATATTAGAAAATATGGTGAATGGATATAGAAGATTTAATCTAAACAAAAAGAAGGTATCAATGAACTCTCTTTGAAATAGTATCGTTCACAATACCTTCTTTTTTTATTTATTGATTGTTTTTTCCTTTTTGATATCTTTTATATACCCTACTGCTGAACATATTACTAAAATTAATTCTAATATAATACCCATAATAGACATGATAAATATATTATATGCTAACCATAAGATACCAGCTATTAGTCCTAATATTTTATATGTTTTTACATCCTTTTGCCACAATGCAAATGTTGTAACCAAAGTAGCTATTACTGATAGTAAACTAAGTGGCCCATCATATGTAAATATTGTTAATGTAATAATAAGTATAACTGTTATAATTAGTATAATCACATCTAATTTCTTGCTAATTTCCTTACCTTTTGATTTTCTTGTTTCTTGTATTAAAAGTGTCACATCTCGAAACAGCATTATAACAGACATCGCCGCTCCTGTATATCCATTTAACATAGCCATTGCAGTAGTTTGTCCAATATGTGCAACAAAATTTGCTGTTAATATCTTAGTCCTATCTTTTAGTAAGTAGCTTAAACTTAAAATTGCATAATAAACTACTGTTACAATTTGTGAAATAATATAAATAATAGTAATTTCCATATTTATTCCCTTTTATTTCTTTATTTAATTTATTCTGTTTTACCCTATTGATATTATATTATAACATATATTAATTTTCAACATTTTTATTTTTTTAAGTATATGGGGAATCAAATAATTAGAATGTAATTAGCATAAATTTGTATTTTTCCATTATTTATGGTACACTTGTAATATGAAACAATAAAGTGTTGTACCTAAAGAAAGAGAGGGGTTTTTATGAAAAAACGGACTGTTACTTTTATTGAAGGGGAATATGTAGCATATGATTTACCGAGCAATAAGGCATCTGCAATACTTAATATAATTCAACATTGTTCTAATTATGAAACGATTGCTCCAAATGTCTATCGTGTCGCAGATATGCATGCTTTAAAACATGTATATAACATATGTACAGAAAATCTTCCCACAAAAGGCAATGAAACTGCCCAGTTCTATTTTTTCGCAGGCGATTCTGCTAAGTTAACTATGGGTGAAGAAGAATTAGTAGCTAAATTAAAAAAGCTTGAAACTAAATTTTCTTATTCCAAAGTAGCGGACGATGTGTACAGAATTTACGAATTGTAACATCAAAAACCGAAAAAAGCAAAGAGAACCATTTTATCTGGTTCTCTTTGCTTTTTATCTTCCTTCATCCGGGATACCTATGCTATTTTTTTACAACTTGTCCTTCTTTATTTATTTTAAAATTCTTATAAAACATAACATTTACAACCGCAAGTTGCTCTACCATTGAAAGCATTTGTCCTATTGCTGTGCAAAATGGTGTTTTTAGAAATGATGTTATAACTCTTATGCCAGATGCTACCACTTTATTTGAAGTTACTTTTGCTTCAAATGTATCAGCCAATTGTAAATAACATGTTTTTAATTCATATAGTGGTTCTAATAAAAAGTTTATTATTTCAACACTTAAATATAGTAATGTAATGATTATATTTAACTCATAATATTGATATGAAAATGCTAACATTACAAATGTTGTAAATAGCAAAATTCCTAGTAACTTATAAGCATTTCTTTTATGTTCTTTATAATTGAATTTTCCTTTGCTTATATCTATTTTTGCAACAGTATGAACTGCGCCAAAAGAATCCCACTGTGTATCTGTTACTAATGCTGCAAAATTTAATGCAGTAACATATTCTTCTCCAAACTCTAACACATTGCTAAATCCAAATAAATATGTTAAAAAGAAGCATAAGTCTCTTGCTATTGAAACAGACTCATATTTTATATACTGTAATGGGTGTACTTCAAATTTAAATTTTTTATATTGTTTTATTGTAACAAATAATGTATAAATAAAAATAGTAATTAATGTAGTTAAAACTACAATTGTTTTATCTTTTACAAATACAGCAGTTGCCATTAATACGCCAAAATTTAATAAATTTAAAATTAACATATATCGATTAGCTAACTTTTCTTTTCCTTCAAAATATAATTTTTCCATAACAAAAGAAAATATTAATTGTATGTATAATTGAATAATAGAATATAATGCAAATTCTTTGTATATGTTATAATCCATATTCATAAATTCGATATAACTTTTTATATTAATTGCAATAAATCCAAATACAACAAATCCCACAATGATTCCTAATGTCATTGAAGATAAAACTGCATTTTCTTTTTTATCTTTTTCTTTACTTATATTAGCTCCTGTGGCAAATATGGATCGAAATATTTGCCATATAAATTGTATTGGATATGTAAGGGTAAACACATTTGCCAAATTTTTGTCCAATACCAAACCAAGCATCATCCATGATAATATTGGTATAAATGAAAAAATTGCTTGGTTAAAACTTATTCTTAATAATCGTTTCATTTCCTTCTAACCTTTTTGCTCCAAATTACTTTTGTTTACTCAAAATTTAATAAAAAATGTTTTCTATCTTTTGGTCTGGATGTGTTTCTTTTTGTTCTTTTAATTCCCATGGATAGATAAATAGTTTTTCTTTTTTCAAACTAAATCCATAAAAACTTTTTTGTATATCTTTTGGTAAGTTTTCTTCTCCTCTTACGCAAACACAAGCAAGTAAAATATTTGCATTTGGTAATGTTTTGTTTATTTCATTAAGTGCTGTATGCATGGTTTCTCCTGAACTATATGTGCCTTCTACCACAAGCAAATTGAGTTTTCTTTCTTTATCTAAATCCTTTAAAGAATTTAATAAAACAATGTGGTCATACTTACCATTTTGTTTTATCTTTTTTACCTGAATAGGAGCAAACTTGATTAAATTTAACTCATTTGCAATATACACTGCAGGTACCGTACCACTTCTTAAAATTGGCACAACATAGTCGATTCTTATATTATTTTCCATAGTATATTTTTCAATTTCTTTTGTTACTTTTAACACATGCTTTTTAAATTCACTATGTGTCATCGTTCTTATCTCGTCTTCATATTGAATTGGACCATCATTGCTCCTTGTTTGCATGATGTTTCACCTCACATTCTTTTTTTAGAATTTCCTTTACAAATTCCCATCTATGTTTTATAAACATTCCCTGTTTTGATTTTTGTAATTTGCTTTTTTATCATTTAAAATATCTTCCGCTTTTTTAGCATAATAGTTATTATTCTTTATTGGTAAATTCAAATTTGTAATTATGCTTTTCATATAATCTAAAGATTCATATCTTTTTCCTGTATGCTCACATTTTTCTTCTATTTCTATATAAATTCTATCATTTACAAACTGTAAAGCAAGCTCATCCCCATTATTTTTTTTGATATACACTAATATGGTCTCTTATTTTCATAAGATCTATATACCCTATTAATTTAAGCATATTGTAAGCATCATCTATATTATTAATCTCAACATCAGCATTTATTTGATTTAAAATATTACCATTATTATCTACATGTTTTTGTTTGTATGTTATCAATTTTCTAGAATTAGATTTTTCTGAAATATCTCTTATTAAAATAGAATTATTTAGTAATTCGTTGTAATTTTTTGCAATTTTCATATTCTTTTTTCACTAAATAAATATCATTTATATCATATTCTTTTTCTAATTTAAAACCATTGTTAGAAATCGATTTAATAACATTTTCCTTTGTTTCTAGCACTTCAACTGTTATTTCATTTTCTAATTTCATAGAATAATCCCCTATCTTAGCCTTATTTTCTTAATTTTAAATATGTTTCGATAAATTTTCTTGATGGTGAATATAAGTTTTCTGGTAAGTTATCTAAGTCGAACCATTGCCAATCATCTTCTTTTGTTGGTTCCATTACTTTTAATTCACCACTATGCTTTTTTGCTATAACTTGTATTGTTATATAATGTCGGTCTTGCTGAATATCATCTGCTACATTAAATAGTTCTAAATCATCTACATCTAAATTTGTTTCTTCCTTTACTTCACGTTTAGCACCTTCAAAAAATGTTTCATCATATTCTTGCTTTCCACCAGGTACAGTCCAACAATCAACTTCGTATATTCCGCCTGTATCTTTCTTATCTTTAGCTCTATGTCCTAATAATATTTTATTGCCCTCTAAAATCATTACTCCAATTCCAACTTTAATATATTGCTCCATTCTTTACACCACCTAAAAATTAATATAACAAAATGCTAACAATGTTATCATTTTAGATATTTTACAATAAAAATTCAGGACTATGTTTCCATAGCCCTTATATCCGTTGGCTATTTGGCAGGTGTGCCAAATCCTGCATCTCTTTTGACCATTTTCAGGTGTGTGGATGGCACTATTGTCCACTTCAAATAACCTATTTATATTGTACTTTTATTATACAACTTTTATTCATTTCTGTCTAGCTTTTTTCCAAATGATTTTTCCTCTATTTCTTATCGTTTGGTTCCATGTTCTTCTATTTAATTTCATTAATGTTATAATTGAATTTTTATTATGTTCTTCATCTTGTCCTAATGCTAACTTTACAACAACTCTACCATTCTTTCCTATATTATTAATTTGCTTTAGGTATATCATTGTATCTTCATGTCTATTATCTTCAACTATATAGTCTGGATTTTCAATTACACTTTTTATATATGGTCGTAATTGTTTATATTCTTCTTCATGATACAAAAGTATATGTTCATATAGTCTTTCATCTGTTAAAATCACTTCTTCTGTTATTAATTTATTTTCATATACTCCCAACTTTTTTCTATCTAAATTTGTTATATATTGCAATTTATTACCTTCTCTTCTGATTTTTATAAAAAATGGGAGCTAAAACCTAAATTTTAACCCCCATTAATTAAATTATGCTATTTTGTTTTGAGTTAGCATTAACTCAGAATATATCGTTCGCCATTTTGAGTTGAGCTGCGAAACACTCGAATTATGAATAGCTATTCTCTTTTAGTATATTTACTATACTATTTTTTTATTCATTATGTCAATAATTTTGAGAAAGTTTATCAATTTTACAGTTTCTATGTATTAGCATAGTTCACGTTTGTTTTATAAATTATTTAATTTAAAGTATTTTTCTAATGCGTCTACATTCATAGTAAAGAATTTACTTTTATTATTCTTTAGCAGATTAGCCAATTTTTCAATTTCTATCCATTTAATATTTCTTGATTCATCCGTTTCAGCTACTGGTTCTCCTTCTGCCTCACATATAAAATGATTACAAATTATCGAATATGCATTTTTTAAATTTTGAGTTACACAAAAAGGCATAAAGTTTATTGTATCAGTTTCTTTACTGTATTTCTTTTCCTCTTCTCCATATATTTTAGTAACTTTTAATCCTGTTTCTTCAAAGACTTCTCTTCTTACTGTATCATATGCATCTTCATATTCTCTTATTTTACCCGCTGGCAATTCATATTGTCCATTTGTTTCGTCTCCGTTTTCTTTCCATCTTTCTTGAATAATAATATGCTTTTTACCATTTATAATTCTTTCTACTATAGCACCTATCGCTGGTTTAGCAAACTTTTCTTCCATATTATTTTCCTTTCAAGGTATTATACTATTTTCTACTATGTCAATATTTTTAATAAAGTTTGTAAAATTACATTTTCAAGCTTATTGCTAGAATTCACTTGATTTTCTATAAATAATGCTATTTTTCTAATATTGCAGTTACTTCTATTTCAATTTTTGAGCCATTTCTTACAAATCCCCCAACTTCTACCATGGTAGAAACAGGCATTGAATTTTTAAAGTATTCTGCTCTTATCGGTGATACAATTTTAAAATCATTAATATCTTTTAAATATATAACCGCTTTAACAACATTATCTAAAGTTGCTCCTGCTTGTTTTAATATATCATTAATTTCTTCAAATACTAATCTTGTTTGTTCTGCCACATCTTCTGTTGCAACTTCATTTACTTCTCCTGCTGGAGCTTGAACTCCAGAAACAAAAATCAAATAAGAATCTCCTAAATCAATTTTTTTAGCTGGTGTATATACACCTTTCATAACATATCCTTCTGGTTTAATGTTTTCAATTTTCATATGCTTACCTCCTATTATTTTCCACAACAGTTCTTATACTTCTTCCCACTTCCACAAGGACATGGATCGTTTCTTCCTACTTTTGGTTCTTCATTTTTTACAGTTACATGAGCTTGTTCTGCTCCTCCGTTTACGTCGTTTATGTTTTCTAAGGAAGCATTGGTAATTCTTGCAGCTTCTGTTCTTCTAATTTCTGCTTGTTTCTGGATGTTTAATAAAATTTTTACTACATCATATTGAATGTCGTAAATCATTTGGTCGAACATATCGGTTCCTTCAATACGATATTGAACAACTGGGTCTTTTTGACCATATGCACGAAGTCCAATTCCATCTTTTAATTCATCCATTGCGTCAATATGATCCATCCATTTTTGGTCTACTACTTTTAGCATAACAACTCGTTCTAGTTCTCTTAAATCCGTTTCTCCAATTTCTTGTTCTTTTTCTTCATAACGAGCTAATGCTTTTTCGGTTAATTCTTTTAATACTTTTTGTTCATCAAATCGTTTTTCTTGTAAACTTTCTAAGTTTTCTAACCCAAAGATTGTTCTAATTTCTTCTTTTAAAGATTCTTTGTTTACTACTTCTTCTACAGAATATGCATTTACTAAACCTGTTGCAAGTTCTGTAATCATATGAATAATACTTTCTTTTAAGTTATTTCCATCTAGTACTTGTTTTCTTTGCCCATAAATAATTTCTCTTTGTGTATTCATAACATCATCATATTGAAGAACGTGTTTACGAATACTAAAGTTTCTTCCTTCTACTCTTTTTTGTGCTTTTTCAACAGCACCAGAAATAATTTTAGATTCAATTGGCATATCCTCTTCTGCACCAAGTGTGTTATATACACTTGTAATCATGTCTCCACCAAAAATCTTCATTAAATCATCATCAAGTCCAATATAGAATTTTGATTCACCCACATCTCCTTGACGACCACTACGTCCACGAAGCTGATTATCAATTCTTCTAGATTCATGTCTTTCAGTACCAATAATTTTTAAACCACCAGCTGCAATTACTTTTTCTTTTTCTTCTTTTATTTCTTCATCATATTGTTTTACTAAACTTCTAAATTTCTCTCTTGAAACTAATATTTCTTTATCATCTGTTTCGTTAAATGCCATTGCTTCTTCAATTTGTTCATCTGTATACCTTGCTCTTTTCATGGCTTCTCTTGCTAAATATTCGCTGTTTCCACCAAGCATAATATCAGTACCACGTCCTGCCATGTTTGTTGCAATGGTAACTGCTCCAAATTTACCAGCTTGTGCAATAATGGTTGCTTCTTGTTCATGGTATTTTGCATTTAATACAGAATGTGGAATTCCTTCTTGTTTTAGAATTCTACTCAATTTTTCTGATTTTTCAATTGATACAGTACCTACTAGCACTGGTTGACCTTTTTGGTAGCTTTCTTTTACACTTCTTACAATTGCTCTATATTTTGCTGCTTCATTTTTATAGATAACATCATTTTCATCATTACGAACCATTGGCTTGTTGGTTGGAATGGCAATAACGTCTAAGTTATATATTTCTCTAAATTCCGATTCTTCTGTCATAGCAGTACCTGTCATACCTGCTAATTTCTCATACATTCTAAAATAATTTTGGAATGTAATGGTTGCAAGAGTTTTAGATTCATCTGCAATCTTAACATTTTCTTTTGCTTCAATTGCTTGATGAAGACCATTGTTATATCTTCTTCCATACATAATTCTTCCCGTAAATTCATCAACAATTAGCACTTCTCCATCTTTTACCATATAATCAATATCACGTTTCATAACACCATGAGCACGTAATGCTTGGTTTACATGGTGAACAATTTCAGAATTGTCTAAATCGTTAAAATTATCGATACAGAAAAAATCTTCCGCTTTTTTAATTCCTTTTGCTGTAAGAGAAGCTGATTTTGCTTTTAAATCTACGATATAATCATAGTTTTCATTATCTTGTGTTTGTTCTTCATCTTTAATATCTTCTTCTACAATTACTTTTGCATTTAAACGTTTTACAAAGTCATTTGCCCTTTTATAAAGGTCTGATGATTGGTTTGCACGTCCTGAAATAATTAATGGCGTACGAGCTTCATCAATTAAAATACTATCAATTTCATCGACAATCGCAAAATGTAAGTCTCTTTGTACCGCTTGGTTTTTATAAATTACCATATTATCTCTTAAGTAATCAAATCCAAATTCATTATTGGTTCCATAGGTTACATCACATGCATAAGCTTTTCTTTTCTCATCTGGCTCCATTCCAGAAATAGCAAGACCTACACTTAATCCTAAAAATTTATATAATTTTCCCATCCACTCACTATCACGTTTTGCAAGATAGTCGTTAACAGTAATAACATGCACCCCTTTTTCTGTTAGTGCATTTAGATATACTGGAAGTGTTGCTACTAATGTTTTTCCTTCTCCTGTTTTCATTTCAGCAATTCTCCCTTGGTGTAGAATAATACCACCAATTAATTGCACATCAAAATGTCTCATGCCTAATACTCTTTTAGAAGCTTCTCTTACAACTGCAAAAGCTTCTGGTAATATATCATTTAATGTTTTTCCTTCTTCTAATTCTTTCTTAAAATATGCTGTTTTTGCCTTTAATTGTTCATCTGATAATTTTGAAATCTCTTCTTCAAATGCATTAATCTTGTTAACTATTGGCATAATTCTTTTTACTTCTTTTTCGCTATATGACTTAAATAGTCCCATTTTTCCTTTGCCTCCTAAAACTTAAAATAATTCGCTTGTAACTATATCACTAATCTTCACATTTAGCAAGGTATATTTTGGCATATTTTTTATTTTTTAGCATACGTTTTAGTAAGGTTCTTATATAGAAAAGAGGTATACTATGTTTATTTGTAACGTAAAGTTAGATCATAAATTTGTTTTTAAAATTGGTTTTGTATGTTTATTTATTATTGTGTTAGTTCTTGCTGGATTTAGTATCTATAAGATTTTTTATACAGAACGAGTGAATGATGTAATCCCAACTCCAGATGTTTCCAATATTACTGCTAACAATTATACAAACATTTTAAAATCGGTTCATGATAATTTAGAGGAACACATTGGACAAAAAATTCATTTTACAGGATATGTATATCGAGTTTACGATTTTAATGAAACACAATTTGTACTAGCAAGAAATATGGTAGTAAGTTCTGATAATCAAACCTTAGTTGTTGGATTTTTATGTAATTACAAAAATGCTTCTGAATTTTCGGATAACACTTGGGTAGAAATCACAGGAAAAATTACGAAAGGCGATTATCATGGAGATATTCCTGTTATTGAAATACAAGAAATGAAAACTTGTAATAAGCCAGATGAAGAATTTGTCTATCCACCAGATGATATGTACATTCCAACAAGTGCATTGTTTTAATGCAGTTATAAATGTAAACAAAACATGGAATAAGTTTAAATTTCTCACTTATTCCATGTTTTGTTTCTGGTTAGCTTAATTCATAAAAAAACATTCTCTCACCGTTGTCAGTTTCTTCGAACTGCAGAAGACGCCCATCTGAGCAAACCCCTTTCACTCTTGACCAATCTTTCCAAATTCCTTTTCCTACATATAATAACGGTCTGGAACTTGAAGCCATTGCATGTACCGCTTTCGGGCCAACAAATATAACAGTTGCCTGACGTTCATCGCTGACGTGGCGTCTTATAATTGCTCCCCGCAATTCTTCAATTGTGTTGAATTTGCGTTCTAGTACTTTTTTATTCATAAGCCATTTACCTCCTGTTGATTGTTTGACTTTCTTGTCATGTAACATTTATATTATACTATTCTTTACATAATGTGTCAATATTTTCAAATATAGAAAATACACCATCTAAAACTACAAGATGGTGTACTAGAATTTGTTACTCGTATCCAATAACTGCTCTTACTCCTGAAAGCTTAATCACCCTCATGCCTAACTTGTATGCAATGTCGCCCACGTTCTCTTTTGTGAGTTGCGATTGTGGAAAATAAAACTGAAGGTTTCCTCTCTTACTTTTGGGCTTTCTTACTCTCGGATAATATCTCCGTATTACCCGTAACGCCTCGTTCAGGTTCATTCGCTTTTCTTCAATTACTAAATACTTCATAACGTAATCCTCCTTCTGCAATTTATTTATCTTTTTATATTTCACATCAGTATACATAATTTGTCAAATGTGTTGTGCTGTATCAAAAAAAGAAGCCAATTTTAGTTTGGCTCCTTTTATGATTTATGCATTAAAATATCTTTTTAATAATCCATCAAATCCTCTACCATGACGTGCCTCATCTTTACACATTTCATGTACTGTATCATGGATTGCATCATATCCTAATTCTTTTGCACGTGTTGCAAGTTCTTTTTTACCCATGCAAGCACCACACTCTGCTTCTGCTCTTAACATGACATTTTTCTTTGTATCTGGATATACTACTTCTCCTAACAATTCTGCAAATTTTGCAGCATGTTCTGCTTCTTCCCATGCATATCTTTTAAATGCTTCTGCAACTTCTGGGTATCCTTCTCTATCTGCTTGACGGCTCATGGCAAGATACATTCCAACTTCTGTACATTCTCCCATAAAGTTATCTTTTAATCCTTTAACAACTTCTTCATCTAGCCCTTTTGCTACTCCAATAACATGTTCATCTACATACTCTTTTTTAGCAGATTCTTCTCTTAATTCAAATTTATCGCTTCCTACTCCACATTGTGGGCATCTTTCTGGAGCTTCTTCTCCAAAATGTACATATCCACATACTTTACAAACATAAGCTTTCATGATATACCTCCTAATTTTATTTTTTAATATCGTACCACATTTTAAAATTTTGTCAAGATTTTTCATTTTTTTCTTTCTTTTTTTACTATTTTATGTTAGAATGTGTCATAAGAAAACAAAAGATGATTTTTTATAAGTTTTGGAGGATAATTATGGAATTTAAAAAATGTGAACGTTGTGGAAGTTTTTTCTTATCAGAAAGCAATATTTGTGGAAACTGTAGCCCAAAAGATACTTTTGAGCTTTCTAAGTTAAGAACTTATTTTGAAGGAGATGTTAACACTACTTCTATCGATTCCATTGCAGTTGATACAGGAATTTCAGTAAAAAATTTAAATCGATATCTTGAAAACGAGGAATTTTCAAAAATATCTAGTAAATTAAATATAGGAAATGTAAAATTATAAAAATAAAATAAATAATATAAAATTAGGCAGCATTTCTCGTCTGCCTTTCTTTTATATTATTTTAAGGAGGATTTATATGGCACAATTACAATCAATTTATGATGTGTTAAAACAAAGAGATTTAATAAAACAAATTACTTTTGAAGATGAATTTAAAAAAATGGCAGAAAGTGAAGAAAGGTTTTCTGTCTATTTAGGCATTGACCCTACTGCAGATAGTATTCATATTGGACACTTTATTCCTCTTATGATGATGTCTTATTTTCAAAAATGTGGTCATAGACCAATTATCTTAGTAGGTGGTGGAACTGCCTTTATTGGTGACCCAAGTGGGAAAACGGATATGAGGAAAATGCTTACCAAAGAAGAAATTTCAAAAAATGTAGATAACATCATAAAACAAGTAAGTAAATTCATCTCTTTTGAAGGCGATAATGCTGGAATTATTGTTAATAACGGTGACTGGATTTTAGATTTAAATTATATGGAATTTATTCGTACATATGGTGTATATTTTAATGTAAACCGTATGTTAGATGCAGAATGTTTTAAACAACGTATGGAAAAAGGTCTTACCTTTTTTGAATTAAATTACATGTTAATGCAAAGTTACGACTTTTTACACTTATTTGAAACCAAAGGTTGTAAAGTTGAAATTGGTGGAGATGACCAATGGTCTAACATGCTTGCAGGTGTTGATTTAATTCGTAAAATTCACCAAAATGGAAGCTTTTGTGTAACTTGCCCTCTTTTATTAAATTCGGAAGGTAAAAAAATGGGGAAAACCGTAAGTGGTGCTTTATGGCTAGATGCTACTAAGACTTCTCCATATGAGTTTTACCAATACTGGAGAAATATTGGAGATAAAGAAGTTTATGATGTTTTAAGAATGCTTACCTACTTACCAATGGATGAAGTAAAAAGACTTGCTTCTTTACCAGGAGAACAAATCAATGAAGCCAAAAAAATTGCAGCTTTTGAAATCACAAAACTAATTCACGGTGAAGAAGAAGCTTTAAAAGCCGAAGAAGCTTCAAAAGCCCTATTTGAAGGCTCTGGTTCTCTAGAAAATATGCCTACTGTAAAAGTAGAAAGCACAAGCATTTCTATTTTAGATGCTATTTTATTAACTGGTATAGCTCCTTCAAAAGGTCAAGCAAGAACTTTAATTTCACAGGGTGGAATTAGCTTAAACGATAACAAAATTGAAGATACAACTTATGTGCTATCTGAAAATGATTTTACAGACGGATATGCAATTCTAAAAAAAGGAAAAAAAGTATTTTATAAATTAGAAAAATAAACAAAACCCCGACGCAATTTTACTTGCACCGGGGTTTTGTTATAACCTACTTTACCTTTATGCCGTCTCCTGCATAAATCAGATTCGGATTTTTAATTTCAGGATTCATTTCCAGCAGTTCTTCCATATCGGTATGGAAATAGTCTGATATGGTACTAAGGCAATCACCTGATGCAATCACATAGTAGACGTTTTTTATCTCGCCCCAGTATATTTCCGGTATCTCTACATATGCAAACTTGGCAAAAGTTTCGTCTTCTTCCAATTTGCAATCTGGATTTACTGAGAGCAGATATTCTTCTGTCACCTGCAAGCGTCTTGCAATGGACTCGATTGTCTCGTCATCCCGTATTACAACATAATAAGCTGTTACTAACTCTTCGCCATCAAGCATTTGTGTATGAATGGTTTGGATAATCGTTGCAGGTTGTTGCTGTGGATCGTCTTCCTTAACGAATTTGTCAGGATTTATTTCAGCTGCCTCTACCCGCATTGCCCCACACATACATACTGCTGTTACCATTGCCATAACCATTGTTGCTAATCTCTTCTTCATCTTGTTTTCTCCTTTTCTTTTAGGTTATTTTATTGGTTTTTTGCAATCACAAAAACAAAATGATTACTTTATACCAAATATTAACTACATTATATCACATTTATGTAAATTATTCAAATTTTAGAGTTAAATACAATAAAAGAGGAACTTCTATTGAAGTCCTCTATTCCTTCATACTAACTATTTATTCACTAAAATTGAACTCTGGTACGTATTCTTCTTCATGTTCTCCTAATTCTTGCATATATCCATTTTCTAAGTTTAAAGAATATAAATATTCTTCTACTTGCTTGTATTCTTTTTTTGTTAATTTTCGATTGATTACGCTATCTTCTTTTGCTTGATAGGTTGGAAAATATTGTGCCATAACACTAATATAGATATCTTGTGGCAAGTTCTCTTTTACCCATTTTAAAATATGCTTTGTATTTAATATATGATTTGGCAAAATCAGATGGCGAATAATTACTCCTTTTTGAATCATTCCATCTTCATCAAATTTAGGTGTTCCTACTTGGTTATACATTTCTTTTATTGCTTCTTTTGCTGTTTTAAAATAGTTTTTGACGTTAGAATATTTCATAGCAATATCATCTGAATAATACTTTAAATCTGGTAAATATACATCTACATATCCATTTAACAACTGAATTGTTTCTTTCTTTTCATATCCATTCGTATTATACACAACTGGTATTGCTAATCCTTGTTTTTTAGCAATATCTAATGCTTCTATAATTTGATATACATATGATGTTGGCGTTACCAAATTAATATTATGAGCACCTTTTTCCTGTTGTTTTAGAAATATTTCCGCTAAATGCTCTACAGTTATCTCTTTTCCTTTTCCGCACTGGCTTATCTCATAATTTTGACAATACTTACACTTCATATTACAGTTAGTAAAAAACACAGTTCCAGAACCATTTTTTCCACTAATGCATGGCTCTTCGTAATAATGTAATGATGCCAAAGCAATCTTTAACTTATCATCACATTGGCATCTTCCTTTTTTTCCTTCTAAACGATTTACTCCACATTCGAATGGACATAATTTACAACTACTTAACTTTTCTATCATATTTCTTATCTTTCCATCATACTTCTAATTTTTTCTATTACTGCTCCAAATCCAATCTCATTACTATTACTATTTCCTGGAATAATAATATCTGCTATTTTCTTGCATGGTTCTACATATTGTTCATGCATTGGTTTTAATGTATCTTTATATTTGGAAATAATATATTCTAGGTCTAATCCTCTTTCCTTTTGGTCTCTTTCAATTAGTCTTGTTAGCCTAATATCTGAATCTGTGTCTACAAATACTTTCATATCCATTAAATTAGTAAGTTCCTTATTTTCTAATACTAGTATTCCTTCTATTACAATAATTGGTGCTGGCTCCACACTAACTGTTTGTTCTTCTCTAAGTCTAGTTGTATATGAATAAATTGGTCTTTTAATTGTTTTTCCTTCTAATAATGTTTTTATATCTTTTACTAATAAGTCTGTTTCATACGCCTCTGGACAATCGTAATTTCTCTTTAATCTTTCTTCAAATGTAATGTTACTTAAACTTTTATAATAAAAGTCATGTGATAAAATAATTGCATTATCTTTAAATTCTTCTTTTATTTTAGATGCTAGTGTTGTTTTCCCAGATGCAGTACCTCCTGCAATTCCTATTATAATTGGTTTTTTCATAAGTTTATCTCCTTTTACTATTCTCCTATTTCAAATCCTTCTTCTTTGGAAGGTTGTCTTTCATTTCCTAATCCTCTATATAAAACATTCATCATTCTTCCTACTCCACCGTTGTTATTATCTACTGGAGTAATAAAATCTGCAACTTCTTTTAATTTCTCTGTAGCATTTTTCATTGCAATTTTTAATCCTGCTGTTTGAAGCATTTCAATATCATTTCCACCATCACCAACAGCAATAATCTCTTCTTTCTTTATTCCTAAACGATTTGCTAGCACTTCAATAGCACTTGCTTTTGTAACTCCTTGTCTCATAATATCATGGTAGCATAATGTTTCAATTCTTCCATCAATTTCAGGTGTTGTTCTTGTACATTGTCCTGAAATTTGAATTCCTGAAATCTTTTCTAATTCATCAAAGCAAGCTTCTAATTCTTCTTTTGTCCCATTAACAGCAAATAATGGAATAGAATCTTGTATATTAGAAATATAATCTTCCAAATCATTTTGATAGTTAAATGGCACCCCCATATTATCATACATTGGGTCAATGACACGTCTATAAGAATATTTAGCATCTGCCACTTCACATTTCGTAGTCATAAATTCATATTCCAAGTTATTTTTCTTACATACCTCTACTAATTCTCTAATTTGTTCTTGAGATAATGATTGGTTGATGATATATTCTTCTTTTTGAATATCCATTAAAATCGCCCCATTAGTAGCAATAATATAACTTTGAAAAGCATCTCCACCTTTGTCAGCAATATATCTTGCTACTTCTAATGGTCTTGCTGTTGCAATTACTGGGACAACTCCAAAATCTTTATTTAGCTTATTTATCGCTTCTATATTTTTCTCAGGTATTTCTTTATAATCGTCAAGTAATGTTCCATCTAAGTCAAGTACTAACATTTTATACATTTTTATTTCTCCTTTTTTACATTATGTTTCTATTATATATTTTTTTGCTACGCTTGTCAATGGATTATGTCTATTAATTACGCAATATAAAAGCAGGAACTATATTTCAGTTCCTGCCTTGTTTTCTTTCCTTTTTATATCATGTCGAATTATTCCTATTACACAAGAAATAATAATAATGCATTCTGTAATCATTCCTGTATATGCTCCAATAATTATATCATAAACAATCCACATAGCACTAATTCCTGCTTCTCCTATTCTCATCCATTTTGGATTTTCTTGCCAAGAAACAATCGTCCATATGATAACTGCTACAATTGGAATTAAACTTATCAAATTTTCATAAGTAAAAATTCCAGCTAATACGAGAAGAATAATAAAAATAAGTAACACAATTAAATTTGGTTTGAATTTCTTTTTATCTAATATATAGTAGGTAATATTGCGTATCGTTCCAATAATGAAAGTAACTCCTCCGTGAAATTCCGCCTAAAAAAGCGTACTCTAACATATATGCTACATTTGATGCAATTTGCATTCCTAAAATACTACTTTTCTTTTTAAACTGCATACTTAGCGTTGTTAGTGTAAATGCTACAACTGCTAGGATTTGTGCTAATATAAATAAAACATCCATCGTTACCTCTCCTTTGTAGCAATATTTTATCATAAGTATACATATAATGCTAGTATTTTATAAAAAATAGGTAGTAAATATACTACCCATTTTTATTTATTTAACAAATAAATTCCAAAATTTAAATACGTTGCAAATACAGTCCAAATAACATATGGAACTTGTAATAATCCGGCTATTTTATCTTTTTTATAGAATTTTATTGCCATTAGAATAACTAATACTACCAATAATAAAATCCAGAAAAATGAAAATAGTCTCCATTTGAATACAAAAAAGAAAATTGGCCATAATGCATTTACTACTAGTTGTAAGTAATAAATAAATGATATGTTGTTATCAACAAGTGCTTTTTCTTTTAACCTGCCATAAGATACTCCCATTAAAATGTATAAAATTGTCCATACAATTGGGAATACTAAACTAGGTGGCGATAAAAAAGGCTTTTGTAATGAATTGTAATCCATAGATCCTGAAATAAGAAATCCAACGATTCCTCCTACAATAACAGGTAGCAAAATGGATTTTACATATGTCTTTAATTTTTCCATATTTTCACCTCTTATCACATTGTATGGATTTTATTGGAAAATATACAAAATTTGTTATCTTATTGCTTTTTCAAGGTCTTTATTTTCTTTTTCCAATTGTTTTAAACTCTTTTTAGGTGTTGGTAAATCTTCTGGCATCGTTCCGACCTGCTTGTTTAATTGCTTTTTTAACAATTTTTCCAATTTTGTTATGTGTGTCACAAGCTTTCTTTTCAGTATCAACTTTATCTCTTTTTAATCTTGATTCAGTTTGCGTAATACGAAATAGATTAGCTGCAAGTTCTTCACTTCCCATATTATCCAAAATATCTTCTCTATATCTTAATCCTTTTCTTTTAGCAATGTCATCAGCAGTTTCTCCATTATATAGACCTTTATATCCCTCATTATGAAACCTATCAAAATTTTTAACTCCTGCATTTTTAGCAGTTTGATTAAGTGAGTAATTACCTTTCTTTGTTAAATTTCTTTGATAAAATCTCTTTTCATCTTCTGTTAACGAGCTATATTCTTTTTCACTAATTTCTTGCTTTCTCGTTTGAATTGCAAAATATGTTTGTGCAAGAGCAATAACTTTTTTCCTAGTATCACCGTTTTGTGCTATTAAATAACATGCATAACGTGTCAATTTATAGTCTGTAATGTTCTTTGTTGCACCTTTAGGCATTTTTATCGTTTTGTCGACGTCGACAAAATGCTCAAATGCACTAATTCCACTGTTTTTACAAGATTCTTTTGCTTTCTGTATTACTCCTTCAAATTTTCGCCATTCCTTATAGCTTAAAACAATTTGTAGCTCTCTTGCATACCAATATTCAATTCCATTTTCGTCAATGTGTTTAATGTCTTCAAAAGTTTGGTTGTTACAATTTTTCTCTTTTTCTAGTTTATCCATATAAAACCATCTCTTTTGTGTTTTGTCTTTTTGTTATTATATATAAGCGTTATAATAATTGCAATAGTTTTTACGAAAATTTGTTTTAAAATTCATAGATAAAAACTCCTTGAAATAAAATTTGATTTTGAAATAAATGTAATGAATAGTAAAAGCCACAACCGTATAGTTGTGGCTTTTGGTGGACAGGGAAGGATTCGAACCTTCGTACTCGTATGAGAACAGATTTCTTACTACTATAGTTTTCACTACCAATTTCTTGTTTGTAGTCTGGACTTTCTCTTTATCTTTTTTAAGATACCAGGTATAAAGTCTCTACACTCGGAAATTTCTTTCCTAGCTCGGGATTATCATCAACTTAACTTGCTAAGACTTCCCCGAATTAGCCCGGTTTTCACCACAAAATCACTTTTGTGGGCTGCAATTTCTGCTTTTTTAAGCAAAGCATACAGTCTGCCGCCTTTAGCCACTCGGCCACCTGTCCATATTTAGTTAATAAATGGTGCGCCCTCAAGGATTCGAACCTTGGACCCACCGGTTATGAGCCGGTTGCTCTGACCAACTGAGCTAAGGGCGCGTGTCAAGTTGGTTGGAGCAGGTAGCGGGAATCGAACCCGCATAGCCAGCTTGGAAGGCTGGAATTCTACCATTGAACTACACCTGCATCTCTTCTACCGACATTTATAAATTATAAGGGTTATTAAATTGTTTGTCAATACTTTTTTAAAAGTTTTTTATATCTTTTTTTCGATATTAATTTACATTTTGCGTAGAATAATATAGAATACATATATAATATATGAATAAAGGAAGATTACTTATGTACAATTATGTTTCAAACTCAGAAAACGATACAATGACTCTTGCTTATAATTTAGCAAGTAAATTACATAATGGTGATATTGTTGTTTTATCTGGTGATTTAGGTTCTGGTAAAACAAAATTTACGGAAGGCTTTTTATCTTATTTTGGACTTGAAGACGAAATTTCTAGCCCAACGTTTACGATTGTAAACGAATACCAAAAAAATAGTACAAATATTTATCATTTCGATGTATATCGCCTATCTTCAAGTGATGAATTTTATGCCATTGGTGGTGAACAATATTTTGAAAATGGTATTTGTATTATTGAATGGGGTGAACAAATTAAAGATGTTCTACCAAAGGAATATTTACATATTATGTTTGAACGAGATTTAGAGCATGAATCAAAACGAGTTTTAAACATACAACCATATGGTGAAAAATATCAAAAATTAATAAAGGAGTTACTATGAAAATTTTAAGTATCAATACTTCTTCTAATATATGCTCTGCTGCTATTTTAGAAGATACTAATTTAATAAAAGAAATCACAATTGATGATGCTAATACCCATTCGATAAAATTAATGCCCTTAATTGATGAGCTATTTCGTAAAACGAATTTATCCATTTCAGATATTGATTTATTTGCTTGTGACAAAGGTCCTGGTTCTTTTACTGGTATTCGTATTGGCATTTCTACCATAAAAGCATTTTGTGATGTAACATTAAAACCAAGTGTTGGCATTAGCTCTCTTACATCTCTTGCCTACTCTTCCAATTATGAAGGTCTAATTTGTTCTTTAATTGATGCAAAAAATGATAATGTCTACTATGGATTATTTGAACATAAAAACGGAATTTATACACAAGTTGGAGAATTTTTAGCAGATACCATTTACAATATTACAGAAATATTAAAAGTTTGTAACAAACCCGTCTTTTTTGTCGGAAATGGTAGCACGATTTATCAAGATGTGTTAAAATCAAATTTGGATAAAAATGCCATTATTGAAAATAATTTAGATTATATAAATTTAAATGCTTATCATACAGGAAGAGTTGCATTTGATGCGTTTTCTAAAAATGAAATTTCACCTATTTCCCCTCTTTACTTAAAAAAATCAAATGCTGAAAGAGAATTGGAGGAAAAACGTAAATGATACAAATTCGTCCTATGACAATTTCCGATTTAGATAATATGAAAGACATATTAATACAGGATTTTGATGACTTTTGGAATTACAATATATTTAAATCTGAATTAGAAAATCCAAACTCTGAATATTTTATTGCTATAGAAAATGATGAAATTGTTGGTTTTGGTGGTATTTGGATTAGCGTTGATGATATTCATATCACTAATATTGTAACCAAAAAATCTTATAGAAATCATGGAATCGGAACAAAATTATTAGAACATTTAATAAAAATATCTAAAGAAAAAGAATTATCTTCTCTTACTTTAGAAGTAAATGAAAAAAACGAACCTGCTATTAAATTATATGAGAAACATCATTTTCAAAAAATTGGACAAAGGAAGAATTATTATAATCAAAATGAGAATGCTATTATTATGACATACTATTTTTAGTAATATAAAGGAGAAAAACAAATGAAAAAAAATGAATTAAATTACAAACAACTAAAAGATTACTGTAATCCAAGTATTTTTAATTTTAGTGATACTTCTGAAATCGAATCCATTCACACAGGAATTGGTCAAGAAAGAGGAATTAAAGCACTTGAATTTGGAATTAGTGTAGATGTAAAAGGATATAACTTATACTTAGAAGGTCCAGATGGTGTTGGAAAAACCATGTATACCAAAAACTACTTAAATAAAATTTCGAAAAAAGAAAAAACGCCTTCTGATTGGTGTTATATCTATAATTTTGATAATCCAAATGAACCTGTTGCTGTTTCATTACATGCAGGACAAGGTAAAGAATTTAAAGAAGATATGGATGGTTTTATTAAAGATATTAAGGTAGATATTAATAAAACCTTTAGTAACGAGGATTTTGAAAAGGAAAAATCCTTAATTAAGCAAGAATTTGAGCAAAAACGTTCTTCTCTTTTAGAAAAATTAAACCAAGAATCTATGAAATATGGTTTCCAAGTAAAAACGGCTCAAAATGGTATCTATATGATGCCTGTTATTGATGGAAAAACTATTGAAGAAGAAGAATTTGAAAAATTAGATGAAAACATAAAAAAAGAATTTGAAAGCAAATCTGGTATTGTCCAAGAGCAAATTCTAACTGCCATTGCTGAAATAAAAGCAATTGAAAAAGCATCGGATAAGAAAATTGAGGAATGGCAATCCAATATTGCCCTACTTACGATTAATACTCATGTTAATTATATTAAATCAAAATATAAGCGAAATAAGAAAATTAATAAGTTTTTAGATAATGTAAAAAAAGATATTCTAAAAAATGTACCATTATTTTTAGAGCAACCTAACAATAATCAAAATCAACAACCTCAGCCAGGTCCAAGACAGGAGCCAAAACAACCATGGCTTAATTATCGTGTTAATTTGTTTATTGATAATAGTGAATTAGAAGGTTCTCCTGTTATTATGGATTCTAACTATTCTTATCACAACTTATTTGGAAAATTGGAATATGAAAACTATTATGGTGCTTTAAAAACAGATTATACCATGTTACAACCAGGTTTGTTACACCGTGCTAATGGTGGTTATATTATCTTACAAGCAAAAGATTTATTGTCGAATTCTTTATGTTATGAAGCCTTAAAAAAAGCATTACGTATTAAAGAACTAAATATTGAAAATGCCGTTGACCAACGTAGCTCTATGGTTATGGTTTCTTTAAAACCAGAGCCAATTCCACTAGATCTAAAAGTTATTTTAATTGGAAGTTCTAACATTTACCATACTCTACTTGCTATGGATTCCGATTTTAAAAAGCTATTTAAAGTAAAAGTAGAATTTGAAGATGATGCGCCAAAGAATGAAGAAAATGAATTAAAACTTGCTCGCTTTATTCATGGTTTTTGTGAACAAGAAGAATTACCACCTCTTGATGCTGGTGCTGTTGCAAAAATGGTAGAATATTCTTCGAAACTTGCTAATAGTAAGAAAAAGCTATCTACAAGGTTTAATGATCTTTCTGAAATTGTTGCAGAAGCATGTACTTGGGCAAAACTTTCAAAAGCAAAAGTAGTAACTGCTGATTTTATTACCAAGACATTAGAAGAACGTATTGATCGTGTAAAAAAATACGATTCTAAATATACTGAAATGATTCGTGAAAACACTTTATTAATTAGTACTTCTGGGTTTAAGGTTGGTCAAATTAATGGTTTAACTGTTATGACAATTGGAGATTATTCTTTTGGAAAACCTTCTAAAATAACTGTAAACACCTATACTGGCAAATCTGGTATTATTAATATTGAACGTGAAGTTGAACTTTCTGGTTCTTCTCATTCAAAAGGTGTATATATTTTAAGTGGATATTTAGGAGAAATGTTTGCACAAGATATTCCGTTATCATTAACGGCAAGTATTTGTTTTGAACAATTATATAATGGAGTTGATGGTGATAGTGCATCTAGTACCGAATTATATGCCCTACTTTCTAGTTTGTCTGGTGTACCAATTAATCAATCCATTGCAGTTACAGGATCTGTTAACCAAAAAGGTGAAATTCAACCAATTGGTGGAGTAAATGAAAAAATAGAAGGATTTTATCAAATTTGTAAAATGAGAGGATTAGACGGTTCTCATGGTGTTATGATACCAGTTCAAAATATCGATAACTTAAGCCTTTCTGATGAAATTGTTGATGCATGTAAAAATAATAAATTCCACATTTATGCTGTTTCTTCGATTGAAGAAGGAATTGAAGTATTAACAGGTGTTCCTGCTGGTAAGAAAGATAAAAATGGACATTTTTCATCAGGAACTGTAAATGCATTAGTTTATGAAAAATTAAAAAAATATGCTGAAGTAAGTAGTAAATAGTAAATAGTAAATAAAAAGAATTGGAGCTGAAAGTAAAACTTTCAGCTCCTTGTTGCTTATGATCTGGGTACCCAATACACCGCATAGCCTGCATCTTCTGTCCAGAGAATGGACATGTTTTGGCTAATCTGCTCAATATCTTCAATCGGTCCAATCTCAAGTTGTTCTTTGTCTAACATCGGTCCAAGTGAACAACCTCCGACTTCCACTTTCGTAAGAACCAGCTTTTCTCCAATTTTGGGGTATCTCCGAATATCATATCCGAAATACACATTTCCAACATAAATATTTTTTTCTACCATAAGCTCTTTCCTCCATTGAATTTATAAGTTGCTTTGCTATTATGTTACATTGCCAAACCAATGGAATTACAAAATGGTTTGTACATTAATATTATACAACATTATGTAAAATTTAGCAATAACTATTGCATGCATTATGTAGACATGGTATAATATAGTTGATTTTTATTAATGGAACTATAATACAACACAAGGAGGATTCCCTATGAAAAATGAATTAACAATCTATACCCCTAACGGCACCTTCACTGAATATCGGAATGTAGAGCATTTTCAGACTCTGGATAACGGCATCAGCATGTTTACAGTTGGATCTGATACTGTGAGCATGGACAGCTCATCTCCTGGAGTCAGAAACTCTCTTCCCGTTGGCATGACAGTAAAGTTTAACTTTTCTTTTGTTTATGAAGATTACTCTGAAACAGACCTTAGAGAGATTTCGGATGAGAGTGACGGCGGTCATTGGTGATCATTAGTTCCACATCCAACTGAAGTTTAGTTGGAAAAAGCCTTGGCGAAATTTATTCGTCAAGGCTTTTACTTTATTATTTTATTCCTCTGTTTTTGCTTCTTCTGCAACTGGAGCAACTTCAGCTGTTTCTACAACTTCTTCTTTTACTGTATCAACAACTTCTTCTACTACTACTTCTGTAGTTTCTACTGCAGGAGCTTCTTCTGGAGCTACAGCTGTTTCTTCTACAACTTCGCTGGCTGGTTCTTCTACCATTTCTTCTTTTAAAACGATTTCTTTATTTTCAATTCTTGCACCTAATTTTTCTTTTGTCTTAGATGCTTTACCTACTCTGTCTCTTAAGTAGAATAATTTTGCTCTTCTTGCTTTACCTACTCTTATTAATTCTACTTTTTCAACTAATGGTGAGTGAACTAAGAATGTTTTTTCAACACCTACACCATAAGAAATTCTTCTTACTGTAAATGTTTCATTTAGTCCTCCACCTTGTTTTTTAATAATAATTCCTTCAAATACTTGAATTCTTTCTCTATTTCCTTCTTTAATTCTAACATGAACTCTTACTGTATTTCCAACATCTAATACTGGAACTTTGTTTTTTAATTGTTCATGTTCAATTGATTTTATAATATCCATTTGAAAATTTTCCTCCTTCTTTATTTATTTTCTTTCAAATTTTTGATATATTCTATTTCCTCTTTCGTAAAACTTTCCTTTTCTAGCAAATCTGGTCTTTTTTGATAGGTCGTTTCGATTGCCTTTTTTCTTCTCCATTTTTCAATATTTTCGTGATGTCCAGACTTTAATATTTCTGGAACCTCTCGTCCTTTAAATGTTTCTGGCCTTGTATATTGCGGATATTCTAATATTCCACTTGCAAAAGATTCCTCTTTTATAGAATCAGAATTTAGTACCCCTTCAACATATCTTGCTACACTATCAATTAATACCATTGCAGGAAGTTCTCCTCCTGTTAAGACATAATCGCCAATTGAAATTTCTTCTGGAGCAATTTCATCAATTACTCTTTCATCAATTCCCTCATAATGTCCACATAAAAGAATGATATGCTTTTCTTTACTTAATTCTTGAACTTTTTTCTGGTCTAATGTTTTTCCTTGTGGAGTTAAATAAATTACTTTTGCACCATCCGTTTTTACTGAGGCATAAGCATCATACACAACATCTGTTCTTATTACCATACCAGCTCCACCACCATATGGAGTATCATCTACTTTTTTGTGTTTATCTTTTGAAAAATCTCTAATATTCGTAATACTAATATCAATATTTCCATTTTTCATTGCTCTTCCAATAATGCTTTCCTTTAGAGGTGTAAACATTTCTGGAAATAATGTTAAAACATCAAATTTCATAATAACTCCTTATATTAGTCCATTTAACAAGTGAACAATCATCTTTTTATTTTGAATATCAACTGTTTTTACCACTTGGCTAATTGCTGGTAATAAGATTTGTTTTCCCTCTTCATTTTTAACAACATAAATATCATTGCTTCCCGTTGGATAAACATCGATAATCTTACCTAATGTTTCTCCTTCTTCGGTTTCTACTTCCATATCTAATAAATCAACAATAAAATACGTATCTTCTGGTAATTCTACTGCATCTTTACGGTCTATTTTTAAATAACAATTTCGGTAGTTTTCAGCAATATTAATATCATCTATTCCTTTTAATTTCAAAAGCACCATATTTTTTGAATACTTTACTTCTTCAATTTCAAAAGTTTCTAACCCTTTTTTGGTTTGAAGATAAATGCTTTCCAAATCCTCGAATCGATTGATGTTATCTGTAAAAGGCATTACTTTTACAAATCCTTTAATTCCATAAGTATTTACAATTTGACCAATTTCCATTAACTGCTCCATATAACAATTCCTTATTCTTCTACAAATTCAATATTTACTTTTTTATTTTCTTTTGTAGCAATTGCTTTTGCAACAGTACGAATGGCTTTTGCAATTCTACCTTGTTTTCCAATTACTTTTCCCATATCAGAATTTGCAACTTTAACGCTAAAGCTGATTGCATTTTCTTTTTGGGATTCCATAATTTCAACTTGGTCTGGATTTGCAACTAAATTTTTAATTATTATTTCAAGCATTTCTTTCATAAATCTGCTCCTCCTAGTTTGCTTTTTCAATTAAAGCTTTAACTGTATCTGTTGGTTTTGCACCATTTTTAATCCATGTTGCAACTTTTTCTGCATCTAATACGATTGTAGCTGGATCTGTCATTGGATTGTATGTACCAATTTGTTCAATGATTTTTCCATCTCTTGCTCTTCTTGAGTCAGCAACAACAATGTGATAGAATGGAGCTTTTTTAGCACCTACTCTTTGTAATCTGATTTTTACCATTTTATTTTCACCTCCTGAAAATGTATTAATTTATATAAATTTAAAAATTTAATAACATAATTTATAGCTTAAATCCTTTTAAATCTTCTGGATTGATTCCTTTTAACATGTTTTTCATGCCTTTATCGGTTTTCATTTTTTTCATCATTTTCTGTGTCATTTCAAAAGAATTCATAAATTTATTAACTTCTTGTACGGTTGTTCCAGAACCTTCTGCAATTCTTTTTCTTCTAGAACCATTTAATAGTTTTGGATTTCTTTTTTCTTTTTTGGTCATAGAACAAATAATTGCTTCAATTCTTACAAATTCTTTATCATCAATTTTAACATCTTTTAGTGCATTCATTCCGGGTATCATCTTTAAAATAGAAGAAAATGAACCCATTTTTTTCATTTGTCTTAGTTGTGTTAAATAATCATCTAGGTCGAACTCTTGCTTTCTTAATTTCTGTTCTAATTTTAATGCTTCTTCTTCATCAAAAGCTTCTTCTGCTTTTTCGATAATGGATAACACATCACCCATTCCCAAAATTCTAGATGCCATTCTTTCTGGATGAAATACTTCTATATCACTTAATTTTTCACCTGTTGCTGCAAATTTGATTGGTCTACCAGTTACTTTTTTAACCGATAACGCAGCACCACCACGGGTATCTCCATCTAATTTCGTTAAGATAACACCATCAATTCCTATTTCTTCATTAAAAGATGTTGCTACATTAACTGCATCTTGACCTGTCATGGCATCAACTACTAAAAGAATTTCATATGGTTTTAAATTTCCTTTTAGGTTTTTAAGTTCTTGCATTAATTCTTCATCGATATGTAATCGCCCTGCTGTATCGATAATAACAACATCATTTAGTTTAGAAATAGCTATATTCATTGCTTGTTTTGCAATATGAACAACATCTTTGGATTCTTCATTTGCAAAAACAGGAATGTTTAATTGTTTTCCTACTACTTGTAATTGTTTAATAGCTGCAGGTCTGTATACGTCACAAGCAACTAATAGCGGATTTTTTCCTTGTTTTCGAAGTAGATTCGCTAGTTTTCCAGCTGTTGTTGTCTTTCCAGAACCTTGAAGACCTACTAGCATAATAACAGTTGGTGGATTTGGATTAAAATTAATTTTACTTTCAGTTCCACCTAGTAGCTCTACTAATTCATCTTTTACAATTTTAATAACTTGTTGTCCTGGTGTTAACGACTTTAATACGTCTTGGCCAAGTGCTTTTTCATTTACATTTGCCATAAATTCTTTTACAATTTTATAGTTAACATCTGCCTCTAGCATCGCAAGTTTTACTTCTCTTAGCATTTCTTTTAAATCGCTTTCGGTAACTCTTGCACTACCCTTAATTTTTCTTGTAATTTCTTGTAATCTTGAAGATAATCCTTCAAAAGCCATATCTTCCTCCTATTTCCAAGGTAACCCTTATACTAAACAATTTAGTTCTTTTTTCACATGTTCTAAAATACTAGCAATTTTCTTGTCTGAAAATTTTGTTTCAATTTTTCCTAATTCTAACAGTATTTTTTCGATTTGTTGTTCTTGTTCTAATGTCTTTTTCATAATTCCTAGCTTTTCTTCATATTCGAAAAGTTTTGCTTCCCCCTTCATGATATTGTCTCTTACTGCTTGCCTTGTAATACTATAATTTTCAGCAATTTCTGATAAAGAATAATCATTATTATAGTAATCATCTAATACATTAAATTGTTTCTCCGTTAACAACTTTCCATAGATTTGGCAAAGGAGACTTATTTTCACATTTTTTTCCATACAATTACCTCTTTTTTGTAATGCTAATATACTTTACACTATTTTTCCCAGTTTGTCAAGAGTTTTCCTGGATTTTTAATAGTTTTTTTAAAAAATAGATGCCACATTGTGATATCTATTTTTATCCACCATTTTCTTTTCAAGTTTTATTGTTCTACTAATTTAAACGGATTTGTTTTAGTTCCGTCTCCACTATTTGTTTTAATATCTGATATTAAAGTTATAACCGGACGAACTGCTTTCGACCAAGTATAGGAAGCTTAGTGACCTTCTGGGAACATTATACTTCCTGTCTCTCATACTCTATAAATATAGCTCCCACTATTCCAGTATGTACCACCATTGGACGTCCAAATCACAAAAAACGAAGCATCCAGTCCTTTTACACTTTGATTATCATTCAACTGTCGATAGGCTAACCAATATTCTTCTCCTATATTACCTATCTCCTGAGCATTTTGACTTTTGTTGCATATTTATCATTTACATAGTTTCTGCAATATTTAATGTTTCTATTCCTTCATTATAAGATTCTTTTGCTTCTTCTAAATCACTACTTCCTAATGTTACTTTTCCCACTGATTCTGCACTTATTATTTGTAGTCCATATGTTTCATCATTATATAACACTTGCCACAATCCATTGTAGCCATTTCCACCATTATATTCCACATAATCTCCCGGTTCACTTTTGTTTTTAGCGTTACCGTTTCTACTGGCATTTGTGTATTGTCTTCACCAGCTATTATATTTTGTGCTTCGTTAAAGAAATCTCCAATTACTTGTTGTTCATATTCTGCTACATTTTGATAATTCTTTCGTGCTTCTTTTGCCATTGTTAAAATTCCATATTCACCTATTGTTAAGTTTATTGTAATTCCTGCCAAAATTAGTAATACAATGATCGTGCTATAAGTGTTATCCCTTTGTTTTTCATTTTTCTTTTGTCTCCTTATTTATTTTTTCTTTTATCTTTTCTATTTCTTCTTTCTTAAACGCTGTTAATTCTTCTCTTTCTATTTTTATTCCCCCCTTTTAATTTGTTTTTTTCTTTTTTGATTTCTAAGTTTTAGAATTTTAAGAATACTTTTTGACTTTCTTTGATTCAATTTCTTTGAATAAAACAATTGATATAAATCATATGTTCACTATACCATAAACAACGAAAAAGCAAACATTTTTTATTAAAATATTTGCTTTTTTATACATTTATTTGGTTTGCAAATCCCACATTTGAGTTGTCTGATTCCACTTTGCTGTAATTCCAGTTTTTAAATGAACAACTGGGCGTATTCCAAATTTATCAATGTTTATCCCTGCTATATTTAAGCCATTTGTATACTGCAATGTACATAAACACTCAGGATCCCCACTTACAGAACCATAATATCCATGTGGTGTAGCAAAAAAGTAACCATTGTTACTACCATTTAATTCTGTATATGGAAAATACAATTCGTCCTTTATACTTAAGTCCATAGTAATTACAGAAGATGATTGCTTAGAATAGCTAATTCCATAGCCACCAGAACCTATTAAATTAAGTTTACTACTATGATTAGTATTATTCTTTTCATCATAACTTCGTAAAAACATTACTGAAGTTGGTCCACCCACAGCTAAATCTGCATAATCATCATTTACAAAAGATGTCCAATTATTTGTGTTTAACAATACAGATGCAACTTTCGAATTTTTATAATTGCTATTTAATTTGTCTTGCATAAATAATTCTGCGTTTGTTGACCAATTTGATTGAAATGCAGGTACAGTATTCCAAATGGCATTATATTCACCACTAGTTTGTATATTAGTTGATATTGTTGGTATTTTAACAGCTGGTATGCATTCAGAAGGCATTATAAATACTTCCCCATTAGCATCTTTATAAAATATTTTCCATTCCTCAATTCCATTTACACTATATTTTACTTTATCCCCATAGTAATTTGAGCTTAAGGCATCACTCAGTTTAACTATGGCTGTTGGTCGTCCGCTTTCATCTGGATTGGTTTCACTTCCATTTCCTCCAGCAATAATATTTTGTGCTTCATTAAAGAAATTTCCTATTGCACCTTGCTCATATTCTGCTGCATTTTGATAATTCTTTCCTGCTTCTTTTGCCATTGTTAAGATTCCATGTTCACCTATTGTTAGGTTTATTGTAATCCCTGCTAAAATTAGTAATACAATAATTGTGATAACTAGTGCTATCAAAGTTATACCTTTGTTTTTCATTTTTCTTTTGTCTCCTTTTACTTTTTTGTTTTATTATACATTTGCATTTAGGAGAACTCAATAAAATATGTTGTTTTTTAATATAATGATTCTACATAATTGTCTTTTTATCGTTACAAAAACAAGACATTTATAAAATTGTTTTTAGCATTTCTTAATATTTTCCTGGTTTTTCTTTCCTAATTTTAATACTTGTCGTTCTTCTTCAATAATTAACTCTAAAAAGCTTATCTGCATCTGCATAGCCATAATGTTCATTAATAGCTCTAATTTAAATTTATTTGAATATTGGAACATAAAAAGAACCCCCAATTATTAAACTTTTTTGTCTAATAATTGGGGGGTACTTCAAATCTGATATCTGTTCTTATTTACTATTTACTTAATATAAAAGTACCATCTTCTGCATCCACTTTTGCATATATACCTTCACTTTTTACACTAAAACAAATACGATAATTATTTTGATAAATTTGGTTAATGTAATCTAATGTACCATCTGCTGCTATAGATATAGGTATCGTCATGGAACCATCAGAATTTCTTATATTGGTCATATATTTAACTTTTCCATAAACACCAACTGCACCTGCGCGACAGCACAAGTCCCACTTTATTCCCATCTTTTTTAGTTGTTCCATATCTTTTTTGTAGCTTTCGCCATATATAACAAGTCCTGTATTTCTTGATGTCCATCCCGATGGAAGAGTCCATGACGAGTTCAACTCCTCAGCTCTTCCCCCATCATCATTTTTATTGATAAACATACCATTTGATACAGTTGGATCGGTTCCCACACATCTAGCATCATATACATAATCTGTATTAATATAAGCTGCTGTCCCCCTATTTGCTACTTCAACATGATTATTCCAATTATCTCTTGCTTGTTCCCATGTCGTTCCTCCAAATGATGCTGTAGAATAATCCGTTGTTGTTACAAGTTGCAAGCCATATTCAGATTCTATAGGATATAATACCTTACAAGAAATTACTCCATTTTTTCCTTTAGACTCCACTCCTGTATCATATTTTATAGTATCTCCTACTTTTAGTTCACTTAATTCTATTTTTGTTTCTGGTTTATCGTTTCCTCCTGGATTTGTTCCTGTTCCATTACCATTTCCACCTGCTATGATATTCTGTGCTTCGTTAAAGAAATTTCCTATTGCACCTTGCTCATATTCCGCTGCATTTTGATAATTCTTTCCTGCCTGTTTTGCCATGATTAAGATACCATGTTCTCCTATTGTTAGATTAATTGTAATTCCTGCTAAAATTAATAATACAATAATTGTAATCACAAGTGCTATTAATGTAATACCCTTTCTACTTTTCATTTTCTTTTGTTCCTCCTATCTTAAATTTCCTAGTTTTGTATTTTACTATTTGTATGAATAGTATGCACAATTTAAAACAACTTCATACTTGTTTAATACCATGGCATTATTTTATGATTACTAATGATATTTGTCAAGTGTTTTGTTTATTTATTTATTAAATTTTATTGGTAAAATAAAGGAGGATAGTAATATTGCTTACTATCCTCTTTTAAAAAATTTTATTGTAAATTTTCTAGTCTTTCTATTGTTGTTTTTAGCATTTCTTCATATTTTGCTAGTTTTTCTTTTTCTTCCCTAATTTTAGCCTCTGGTGCTTTTGAAGTAAATCCTGGGTTTGATAACATTTTTGTTCCTCTTTCCACTTCTTTTTCTAGTCTTTCTTTTTCTTTTTGTAAACGGTTCTTTTCTTCTTGCAAATCAACTAAATCTTCAAATGGCATAAATACCTCCATTCCGTCCGCTAAAATGGAAATTGCATTTTGTGGAATGTTTTGTTTCTCTTCTTGCACAATGATTTCATTTCCAAATCCCAATTTTTGTATATACTCCTTTGATTCTTCAATTTCTTTTTGATAATCCTTTGTTACAAATATTAGGTTTGCCTTCTTTGATGGATGAACATTCATATTAGCTCTTACATTACGAATACCTATTATGACTTGTTTCAAACTTTCTATAAAGTCCTTCGTTTCATTATACTCTATTCTTTTCTTTGTTTTTGGCCAATGTGATACCATTAAAGCCTTATCATCATAATTTACTAATTTAGAATATATTTCTGATGTGATAAATGGCATAAATGGATGTAATAGTTTTAAGCTATCTCCAAAAACATAGTTTAGTACAAAGCTTACTTGTACTTTTTCTTCTTCATTTTCACTATATAATCTTGATTTCACAATTTCAATATACCAATCACAGAATTCATTCCAAATAAAATTATATATTTTATCAAGAGCAATTCCTAAATCGTAATTTTCTATATTTTCAGTTACTTCTTTAATTAAGTTGTCTAATTTATTTAAAATCCATTTATCTTCAACTCTTAAAGCTTCTGATTGATATAAGCCTGTTTCTTTATCTTTAATTTCTTTAGAAAATGCTATAATTTTTCCATCATCTGCTAAATTCATGGTAATAAATTTGGCTGCATTCCAAATTTTATTGGCAAAATTAGATGCTTGGTCTAATTTTTCTGGCATATAACGAATATCATTTCCCATTGTTGTTCCAGAAATAACTGAAAATCTTAATGCGTCTGCACTATATTCGTTAATAACATCTATTGGGTCTACTCCATTTCCTAATGTTTTTGACATTTTTCTTCCTTCCGCATCTCTTACAATTCCGTGAATTAAAACATCTTTAAATGGTGGAATATCTGTAAATTCTAAACCTTGTGTCATCATTCTAGATACCCAGAATGTAATAATATCAAAACCTGTTACTAATACATTTGTTGGATAGAATTCTTTATAGTCTTCATTTTCAGTATTTGGCCAACCAAGTGTTGAAAATGGCCATAGGGCTGAACTAAACCATGTATCTAATGTATCTGAATCTTGTTCTAAGTTACTACTTCCACATTTTTTACATGCACTAGGCATTGTTTTTGCAACATGAATTTCTCCACAGTCTTTACAATAGTATGCAGGAATTCGATGTCCCCACCATAATTGACGAGAAATACACCAATCTTGAATGTTATCTAACCAATGGAAATATTGTTTTTCATATCTTTTTGGCACAAATCTTGTTTCATCATTTCTAACACTATCTGCTGCACGTTTGGCTAAATCTTTCATACTAACAAACCATTGTGTTGATATTTTAGGTTCTATGGTATGTTTACATCTTTCACATTTTGCAACATTGTGTGTATATTCTTCTTCTTTAACTAATGCACCAATTTCTTTTAATTTTTCTACAATAAGTTTTCGTGCTTCTAATAATTCCATTCCTTTATATTCTGGAATTAAATCTCCCATCTTGAAGTTTTCATCAAATACTTCAATCATTTCTAGGCTGTGTCTTAATCCTGCTTGGTAATCGTTTGGGTCATGTGCAGGTGTTATTTTAACACATCCTGTTCCAAAATCTTTTTCTACAAACTCATCTGCTATAATTGGAATTTCTTTATTCATAATTGGCAAAATACACATTTTCCCAACTAAATCTTTGTATCTTTCATCGTCTGGGTGAACAGCAACCGCTGTATCTCCAAGCATAGTTTCTGGTCTTGTGGTTGCAACAGTAATATATCTATCTTCGTCCTTTATTTTATAACGAATATGCCATAAATGTGATGGTTCCTCATGGTATTCTACTTCAGCGTCGGAAATTGATGTGTTACAGCTAGTACACCAGTTTACCATACGTTTTCCTTTATAGATTAATCCTTTTTCATATAGGTTAATAAATTGCTCTAAAACGGCATCGCTCATTCCTTCATCTAACGTAAAGCGATTTCTTGCCCAATCACAAGAACATCCTAATTTTCTTTGTTGTTCCTGAATCGTTCCCCCATATTCTTTGGTCCATTTCCAAGCTTCTTCTATAAATTTCTCTCTTCCTAAATCTTCTTTTTTAATTCCTTGGCTATCTAATTTTTGAACGACTTTCATTTCGGTTGAAATGGATGCATGGTCTGTTCCTGGTAGCCATAAGGTTCTATATCCTTGCATTCTTTTAAAACGAATTAAAATATCTTGAATGGTTCCATCTAATGCATGACCCATATGTAGTTTTCCTGTCACATTTGGCGGTGGCATCATAATGGTAAATGTCTCTTTTTCCTTATCTTTACATGGTTTAAAATAACCCTTCTTCTCCCAATCTTCATATAATTTTCCTTCAAATTCTTTTGGATTATACTTGTCTGCTAATTTGTGATTACAATTTTCACACATACTAATTCCTCCTTTTATTTTGATATCAAAAAAGCTCCACCCTGTATAAGGGTGAAGCAATTGTTCACGGTACCACCTTAATTTATAGTATTTCTACTATATCTTAATTAGCTTTTAACGTGGCTTAAACGAATATTCTTACTTTATTTCAAAATATTAACTCCAAAGCTACTTCAATTTGTCTTTTTCTTATAGAAACTCTCAGCCCATGATTTCTACTCTCTTAAAGCAAGTGCAAACCTACTCCTCTTCTTCCTTGTTTTTCATATACCCCTATTTTACTCTGATAAGTATCTTTTGTCAATCCTAAATATTAAAATAAATTAACAATGCACCAATAATGGCAAAAATAAATCCTAATATTTTCATTCCAGCAGTTGCTTCATTTTGGTCTCCAAAGCCAAATAGTTTTTTTGTTAAACTACGTGCATCAAATGCCATAACAACTCCTAATAGTGCTATTACAAGTCCAATTCCTACTAAAATTCCTTTTATCATACTCTTCAACATCCTTTTAATTTTATATACTCTATCATATTATTTTTTATGTGTTTTGTCAAGGAGAAAGTCCTGCGTCAATTCAGACGCAAGACTTTTTTAGTTGCCTTTTTTTCTCATATATTCCAAAATTTTTGTGGCAAAAAACATCGTAATTCGTTCTTCATATGTTTCATATTTGCTATATTCCTGTCCAATAACATCAAGAAGTTGGCTCTTTATTCTCTCTTCTTCGGTTTGATTTCCATCTTTAAGAATAATTGTTAAGCCCTTCAGGCCGTATTTAGATAAAACCTCTTCTTCGCTTCTTTCTAGAGCTGTAGCTATACATCTCTTAATGGAAGGATATAACGCTCCTTTTGCTTCTTCAGTAAGCATCTCTCTCATATGAATTAACTCTTCTTCTACTTTTTCTCTCACTTCCTCGGTTGTGTCACCATTTGCAATTGCTTCCAGCATAACTTCTTTTGCTCTTTTTTGTGCCTTTTTTTCAATTTCTTCTGGAGATTGATTTTTCTTAACTCCGATATAGGAATTACCTTTTAGTAAAACTTCCATGGTTTTTTCAAAGTTAACTTCCGGATTCGCATACGAATAACATATTAAATCCGTTAGAGGAATTGATCCTCTACTTCCAAGCTTGATACTCATCTCCCGAAATATCGGTGATAACAGCCCCATAGCTATTTTTTCTTCCTGTGTTCGTATTCTCATTGCTCTTCCTCCTTATTTATAGCAACTATACTAGCTTACTATATCTTTGCCCATTTTATTGTTAACATAAATACATTTTGCCACATTCTGTAAATAATTGCAACTTCTATACTATATTTCTATTCTATCTTGAAATTTTTCTTTTACCATTTGTTTCAATAATTTATTTTCTTCTTTTTCTAATTTAGGATCATCTTGTAATATTTTAATTGCTAAACTTTGTACCATTTTTAACATTGGCATATCTTCAAATAAGTTTGCTATTTTAAATTCTGGAAGTCCATGTTGTTTGGTTCCAAAGAATTCTCCTGAACCTCTTAACTCTAAATCCTTTTCCGATATAACAAATCCGTCATTGGTCTCCTGCATAACTTTCATTCTTTGGCGAATCACTTCTGAATTTCCTTGGTATTTTAAAATACAATAAGATTGGTACTCTCCTCTTCCAACTCTTCCACGTAATTGATGAAGCTGAGCCAAACCAAAACGTTCTGCATTTTCTATTACCATAATGCTTGCATTTGGTACATTGACTCCTACTTCAATAACTGTTGTCGAAATTAAAATATCAATATTGCCACTTTTAAATTCTTCCATAATAGCATCTTTTTCTTTTGGTCTCATTTTTCCATGCAAATATTCCACTCTATATTCTGGAAATACTTCTTGCTTGTATTTCTCAGCAAGCTCAATAACAGATTTTAAGTTTAATTCTTCATTTTCTTCTACTAATGGACATACAATATAAGCTTGTCTTCCTTCATTTACTTGTTTTTTCACAAAGTTATTCACTCGTTCTTCCATTCCACGTGTTACAGCAAATGTATCTATTTTCTTCCTGTTTGGTGGCAATTCATCAATAATCGATATATCCAAATCCCCATATAAAATAAGTGCTAATGTTCTTGGAATTGGAGTTGCCGTCATTACTAATACATCTGGATTTTCACCTTTAGCAGAAATGATCTTTCTTTGCCTTACTCCAAAACGATGCTGTTCATCTGTTACAACAAGTCCCAAATTTTTGAAAACTACGTTCTGTTCTAATATAGCATGTGTTCCAATTAATATATCAATATCACCACTTGCAAGTCTTTGTAAGATATCTTCTTTTTTCTTTTTTGTAATGCCACTTGTTAATAATTCACATCGCATACCAAATGGTGTGAGCACTTTTGTGTATTCTTCCATATGTTGGTTAGCAAGTATTGCTGTTGGTGCCATAATCGTCATTTGATAACCAGATTTTACTGCTTTATATGCTGCAATAATACTAACAATTGTTTTTCCGTGAACCAACATCACCTTGTAATAATCGGTTCATCGGTTTTTCTTTTTCCATATCACAATCAATTTCTTCTAGTACTCTTAATTGTGCTTTTGTTAAATGAAATGGTAATGTGTTAATAATATCTGACATTTTTGCATTATTATCAAAGCTAATTCCTTTTTCTTCTCCTGTATATTGATTTTTTAAACTAAGAAGTGCTAATTGCATACTCAAAAGTTCCTCAAACACAAGTCTATTTCTTGCTAAATTAAATTCCTCAAAATTTTGGGGAAAATGGATTTTGTTTGTTGCTTCTTCTAAACTCAATAAATGATATTTCTCTAATAAATTTGGGGGTAATGTTTCTTTTAAATATCCTTTTGTCATCTTTAACCCATTTTCTATAATTTGCCTGATTGTATTTTGAGATAATTGGTAAGTTAATGGATAAATTGGAATAATCTTTCCTGTATTTTTATGAACTCCCTCTTCATCATAAGTAGGTGAAATCATTTCAACATTTCCATTTTTTTTCGTAATCTTTCCAAAAAAAGAATACGTTTCTCCTAACTTAAATTTAGATTTTAAATAACTTTGATTATACCAAGTAAGAATTGCACTTGCTGTATCATCCCTTACAATCAACTTGTAAATTGTCATATTCTTTCTTCTTGTCCTAATCTCATTAACTCTTGAAACACAAACTGCTTCAATAAGAATTTCCTCTCCTTCTACTGCATCTGCAATTTTTGTCGCCTTACTTCTATCTTCATGTTCACGAGGATAATAGCTAATTAAGTCTTTTAATGTATCTATGTTTAAATGGTTTAATAATTTGACTCGATTCGGTCCTACTCCTTTTACAAATTTCACGTCTTGATTTAAATCTATCACTTATTTTCACCTTCTCACTTTATTGACTTTTTTATAAATGATAATCCATCGTATAATCCGTTCCATGTTCACAAAAATAATGTTTCTCACTTTTTCCATGTTCACAGGTAATATTAGTTATAATTTTACCATCTACGCATTTGTCACAATCCTTTACTGTAGTATTCTTTTGGCAAGTCTTTCCATATTTCCAATCTAGCCACCCCTGTGGTTCCCCTGAGTTATTACATGTATAAAATGTTGCCGATTTAAATCCGACATAAAGTACAAGTTCCTACTCTTGAATAGCCACATTTTACAGATTTGTTCAAAACATCTCTATGATATCTACACATTGCATAATCAGATGATCCTTGATATTTGGCGGTCCATTTCCATGTATGTAATTGAAGTGTTTCAATTTTACCTTCTCCGAGAACATTCTTCACAAATAGTTACATTTGTAAAAGGACCTTCACATAATGTTGTTTTACAATATGTAGGTGATGTTTCTAATATTTTATTATACATTTCGTTTGTAAGTTCTAATATTTCTTGTTGCTCACTATTTTCTGCTTTTATATAATTTTCTCCAGCTTTTTTCGCCATATAAAAAATCCCTCGTTGTCCTAGTATTAAGCTAAGCGTTATCCCTGCTAATATTAACAAAACAATAACTGTAATGGCTAAAGCTATTACAGTAATACCTCTATTATTTTTTATTATCTCTTGTTTCATTTTTCTCTCACCTTCTAATTTATTATACTATTTTTTTATTCGTAAAACAATATTTTGACCAGTCTTTTTATAAGATTTTTATACATAATGTTTTAAAACAAAAACTTTCACATCTATGTTTATTTTATAGTTTTGTAATTATTTTTTGAATAAAGTCTTGTTTTTTTTTTCGTATTGTGTTAAACTAATTAACAGACAATTTATTAACGTTATTAGGAGGTGCAATAAAAGATGGCAAAATGTGAAATTTGTAATAAATCCGTTGCTCACGGAAATCAATTAAGTATCACTCGTTCTCACATTAGTAAAAGAACAACTAGAACATTTAAACCAAATATTAGAACAGTAAAGGCTATCGTTGATGGACAAACAAAGAAAATGACTGTATGTGCTAAATGTTTACGTGCAGGAAAAGTTAAAAGAGCTTAAATAGATTAAAAAAGTAGGTAAACACCTACTTTTTTTGTTGGTTATGTATTAACCTAATCTTTTATACCAAATATTAGCTTTACAAAACCCCTTAGGAATTTTGGTACTTTTTTTACAACAATTTGCATTATCTCCACTCTCCTTTTCTTATAAAACTCTAACATGCAAGCCATACAAGACCTAATATTAAAATTGCTGCTCCAATTAAAAATAACCATCCTGTAAGCGGAAGTAATAGTACTAGTAAAATTCCTAATCCTAGCCCAATCAAACATACTCCACATGTTTTTTTAAGCACTCCAAACATAATACCTTACCCCCAATCCTTACTTATATTATATTAATTTAAAGAAAAAAGGTGATACTATGAAAAAATTAAATAAACAACAATCAGTCGAACTTGTTGAAATATTAAAACATACTTATCCAGATGCCACTTGTTCTTTGGATTTTACAACTCCATTTGAAATGGTAGTATCTGTTATGTTATCTGCTCAATGTACCGATGAACGCGTGAATAAAACAACTCCTTCTATTTTTGCAAAATATAAGACTCCAGAAGATTTTGCAAATATCGAACTTTCCGAGTTAGAAACTTTAATTCACCCTTGTGGCTTTTATAAAAATAAAGCAAAAAATATAAAAGCTTGTGCCCAAAAAATCATGGACGATTTTAATGGACAAGTTCCACAAACAATGGAAGAATTATTAACTCTTCCTGGTGTTGGAAGAAAAAGTGCTAATGTTATTTTATTAGAAGCTTTCGGGATTGCAAATGGAATTGCAGTAGACACTCATGCAAAACGAATTTCCAATCGAATTGGTTTATCTAATGAAACAGACCCAGAAAAAATAGAACAAGATTTATTAAAAATATTTTCAAAAGAATACTTAAAAGATATTAACCATCTTTTTGTGTGGCATGGCAGAAAAACTTGTGATGCTAGAAGACCAAATTGTGAAGAATGCCGAATCAAACATTTTTGTAAAACTTATCTTTCTTCTCTATCAAAATATGTATAAAAATATGATACTTGCCAATACTATAAGTTAAAGAAGGTGATGATTTTGACAAACATCAATTGTTCTGCAAATTGTGTTTATCAAAAAGACGGAAAATGTTGCCTTGAAGATGTGTATTTTCAAGGCACCACTTCGTCATCAGATTGTGCCTATTTTTCAAAAATAGAACCAGTAGATAATCCATAAAATCTACTGGTTTTTATCTTGTTTATTTCTTGACAAATCTAGTAATTAGAGGTATAGTTACGATATGAAAAATAAAATAATTTAGGAGGAATTTTTATGTTAAAACAAAAATCAAAAATCATAGCATTATTACTAACGCTTTTACTAGTTATTTCTACTATTAGTTTTGCAACCGATACTCCTGTTGTGACATCAGAAACTGGTAATGTAGTTTCTACTGTTCCTGGTGATAATGCAAGAGTTGAAGGAAATGAAACTTCTACTAATAATACAGCTGAAACACCTGAAGTTCATAATGGTGATTTGTATGTATTCGATAACAATATTGAAATGGACAAATTAGTTGATGGAAACGTATTTCTTTTTGGTAACAATATTAATGTAACAGGAAAAGTAAATGGTTCTTTATATGCTTTTGGTAAAAATGTAACTTTTAGTAAAGAAGCTTATATTGTTCAAACAATTTATGTTATGGCAGATGAAGTAACCCTTAATGGTATGGCAACTGATTTATATGCTTTTGCAAGAAAATTAGATATGTCATTTGACTCTTTTATGTATCGTGATTTAAGAGTTGTAGCAGACACTTTTAATTTTAATGGAGGAGTTGGAAGAAATGCTTTTGTAGAAGCAAATAATTTTAACTTTGTTACAAACGAAGAAGCTCCCGCTTTAGTTTATGGAGACTTAACTTATTCTTCTTCAAAAGAATTATCTTTAACAACAAGCCATGTACAAGGTACTATTAATTATAAACAAGAAATCATAGAAGGAAAAAGCATTACAAGTATTATTCTCGAAAAAGTAATTGATGTATGTAATACATTATTATATGCTTTCGTTGTATTCTTATTATGTTTATGGCTTGCTCCAAAATTCTTATCAAAGACATCTAGTTATATTGCCCTAGCATCTACCACCAAATCTTTTGGAATTGGTTTATTAAGTGTAATTGTAGCAAGTGTCGTTGGTATTGCATTATTATTTACAGTTGTAGGGGTACCTTTAGGATTTGCTGTTATTGCATTACTTGTTTTATTACTTTCAATCGCAACTGCAGTTACTTCTATTAGTATTACTTACAAATTAAAAGAAAAATTTGGATTTGCTAAAAATTACTTAACTTATTTAACACTTGCTTGCGTTGTTATTGTAATTTGGGCATTAGGATTAATTCCATATGCAGGTACAGTTATTTCTTTCGTTATAAAAATGATTGGACTTGGAATTATCGTTTGCTATCTATTTACTAGAAACTCTAGCAAAAAAGAAATTCAAGAAACACCAAAAACAGAAAAGCAAGAAAAATCTTCTAAAAAAGATACAAAGAAAAAAGAAAATTAATTGTAAAAAATAATAGTAAAAAGAGTTACTTATCAATGCACTTGTCAAGTAACTCTTTTTATGATATAAAAATTATAATTTATAGTATTAATTTTTCTACAATTTGTGATATAATATATCCGAAAATATAAAAAAATGAGGTATTATCATATGAAACCAAAAAAACTAATTTTATTAACAATCAGTATTGTTCTTCTTACTATGATTATTTTTGTAATATACTATTATGAGAATTTTACACAAACAGAAACTTCCGCACCAGCAGTAAATATGCAAGAATCCATTAATAATAGTGCAAGCAGTGAAATTGATATTACACAATTGGAAGATCCTAGTCAAGAAAATATAATTAATGAACTTAGCCAAAATACTTATACTAATCAAGACAATACCAAAAATATAGTTCAAAAGAAAAATGCAAATACTCCTCCCTACTACATAAAAGTAAATTATGGTGCTCAAGTAGTAACCATTTACCAAAAAGATGAAAATGGAAATTATACCATTCCATTAAAAGCTATGGTATGTTCTACAGGTGATGCCACTCCAACTTCTGGTGTATATTCTATTCCTGCAAGATGGGAATGGTTAAGACTTCAAGGTTATGTATGGGGACACTATTCTACTCAAATTAAAGGAAATATTTTATTCCATTCTGTACCATATTTAAGAAAAGGAGATCCTGCTAGTTTAGAATATTGGGAATATGATAAACTTGGAACTTATGCCTCAGCAGGATGTGTTCGTTTAAAAGTAAGTGATGCAAAATGGATTTATAACAATTGCAAAAATGGAACTAATGTAGAATTCTATAGCAGTTCAGATCCAGGTCCTTTAGGTAAACCATCTTCTAAGAAAATCTCTTCTTATTCTGATGAATTAAGGAATTGGGATCCAACAGATTCAAACCCAAATAATCCTTGGAAGAGCTATAAACCTAATAATAATAATAATAATAATAATAATAATAATAATAATAACAGCAATAACAATGACAATAGCACCAGTAATCAACCTAATAAACCTACAACGAATCCTGATAAAACAAACACCATACAAAATACAGTTGTAAATGACACAAAAACAAACACTATAACAAGCGATTTAAAAAACAATACCATAACACAGAATTCTCTAACAAATACCATAAAATAATTATAAAAGAAACAGGTTAGCAAATTTACTAATCTGTTTCTTTTATTAATCTAATTTGAATACGTTTTTTGAAAACAAATTGGCAAAAGCGTTGCCTCTCACAATTATTTTTTTAGTTCTTTGATTGTTTCTGTGTAATTTTCGCTTTTGATAATCCCATTTCCTACCACTGCAATATCTACTCCTGCTTTTCTTACATCTGCTATCGTTTCTAAATTAATTCCTCCATCTGCTTCAATATCAAAATCTAGATTATTCGTATCTCGATATTGTTTTAACTCTTTTACTTTTTCTAACGTTTCAGAAATTAATGCTTGTCCACCTTTTCCTGGTTCTACTGTCATAATTAGTACCATATGAACAAAAGGTAAAAATTCATAAATTTCTTCTACTGGTGTAGCAGGTTTTATCGATATTCCAACTTTAATTCCATTTTCTTTTATCTTATTTATCACTTTTAATACCTCTTCGTTATCTTGACATGCTTCATAGTGAAATGTAATACGATTTGGTGAAAATGGTATATACGCCTCTATATGACTTATTACGTCTTCTACCATTAAATGCACATCAACTGGAATATTGGATACTTGTTTAATTTGATTTGTATATTCAAGCATCATTTGTAATGTATTTTTTTCTACGAATTCTCCATCCATAACATCAATATGATAATAATCAGTATGTGCCACCTCTAAATCATATATTGTTTTTACTGAATTTTCTGGTTCAACAGATAGTATTGATGTTGATATTTCTACCATTTGTGTTCCTCCTTATCTTTTATATCTTCATATATTTTTACATAATTTTGATATCTTAATTTTGAAATTTTTCCTTCTTCTAGCGCTTTTCGAATCCCACAATTTTCTTCTTTTATATGAGTACATCCAACAAATTCACAATTCTTTTCTTCTTCTTTTAGTTCTCTGAAATATTTATATAAGTCTTTATTTTCAATTTCATATACATCAAATGTAGCAAACCCTGGTGTATCTGCTATATAACTTCCCTCTTCTAATTTATATAATTGTATGGCTGTTGTTGTATTTTTTCCTTTTTTATTTTTATTACTAATAACGCCTTCTTTTGTTAAGTCTTTTTCAAAAATAGCATTTAAAAGAGTGGATTTTCCTACTCCAGAATTACCTGAAAAAGCACTAATTCCTTGTTGCAATTCATTTCTTACTTCCTTAATTCCTTGTTTTTCTTTTGCAATGGTTTCGATTACTTTGTATCCAATATTAGTATAAATTTTCTTAATATCTTCTATTATTTCCTCTTTTCCTAAATCCATTTTATTAATAACAATAATCGGCTCAATTCCTAAAAATTCAGTAAAAACCAATTGTTTATCTAGCAATAATAAATCTGGTTTTGGATGACTTGCTGATATTACAAAAATAAGTCTTTCTACATTAGCAAGTTTCGGTCTTTTTATATAATTATCTCTTGGTAATATTTTATTAATAACTGCTGTCTTTTTTTCTTCATCAATTACTTCTATTTCTACGCTATCTCCTACAACAGGAGTTATTTCACCTATCTTAAATTTTCCTCTTGCCACTGCTTCATATGTAGTATTATTTACTTCAATTTGATATTGGTTTGATATGTTACTTGTAATAATTCCTTGCATCTTTTCTCCTCGTATTTTCAGATTACTCCTATTATATACTATTAAAAGTTTTAACGCAAGCCAATTATTTCTTCTCTTTTTTCTTTTGATATTTTTTCTAAAATTTCTTTTGACTCATATATATCATCTATGTATTTTTTATTTATATATGTAATTTCATTATATTGTTTTTCTTGGATTTTTTTTGAGAGAATACAAATTATTTTTCTATGATTATCCGTAATTTTTCTTATATCTTCATTTAAACTAGTATTACAGATATAATACTTATCTTTTTTGATAAAACCTAAACATGAATTAATATTTCCTATTATTTTATCAGAATGCAAATAAATTCTATTTCTATCGTAATCGCCTATTATTTTTGCATTTTTGTGTATGCTCATTAACATTGATAATACCAACATCTTTTTAACTGTAGTTCCATCTTCTTTGCATCCGAATATCAGTCTCTGAGATACGATTCTTAATACATCTATCGTAAAAAGAATTTGCTTTTATATTTTCATTTAATATTTTAACTCCTGTTAAATGCAAAAAATTTGATTTTGTAAATTTTGTTTCTATATATTTTATTTCTTCTTCCTTGTATATAAACATAACATTTTTATTTTCCAAATTTTGCTGATACAATTTTGCACAACTATACAATTCTTTTATTAGCTTTTTCTTATCAATCTTTATCTCCTCCTAACAATAAAAAGGAGAATCAGCTTTGCCTAAGCAATACTAATTCCCCCATATTATTACTGATTTTTCCGTTGTCCGTCAACCGTAAGTCCACAAGCCTTACTTTTATTTCGGATTTTTCCGTTGTCCGTCAACCGTAAGTCCACAAGCCTTACTTTTATTTCGGATTTTTAGTGTCAGCACACTGAGATTTTTTAATCTCTTTATAGTATATTCATTATACTACATATTATTTACAAAATCAACTCTTATTTAAAAGTATATTGTGTTTCTTTACTTAAGTCTAGTCTGTGTGTTCTGTTCCATTTTCCACCTTTTGAGTCTGATATTTCAACTTCTAAAGAAACAGTTCCTGTTCCTGTAATTTCTGTTTTTATTGTTTTATTTTTATCAACATTGGAATCTGTTCTTTTTACAGTTCCATCTGCTTTTATTGTAACTGTCACACTTTTAGCAATGTCTTGTGATAATGTATTTCCTTCTGTTTCATATCCGCCTGTAATTGCTTTTAAATCTACTGTAATAGTTGCTGTTTTTTCTTCCACAATTTTATTAACTGTTATTACTACTGTTGTTTCAACATCTACTGTTTTTCCTGCATCTACACTTTGTTTTAGTACTTTTCCATTATCATTTGATTTACTCTCTTCATAAATTACTTCTACTTTTAATTTTGAATCTGTTAATAGTTTTCTAGCTTCTGCTTCTGTTTTTCCTGTTACATTTGGTACATCTACTTGTTCAATTCCTGTTCCTATACTTACATGAATTTTTATGGTTTCTCCTGCATTTACTTGGGTATTTTCTTTGGTTTCTTGGCTAATCACATATCCTTCTTCTACTGTTTTACTTGTTTCTTCAATTACTTCATATAATAGGTTTGCTTCTTCTAAAGCAGTAATTGCTTCTTCTTTTTTCATACCAACTACTTTTGGTACAGTTGTTATTTCTTGCCCTTTACTAATGACAACTTTTATTTCCGATTTTTCTTTTACTTTGTAATTTTCTATATAACGTGGTTCTTGGCTAATTACATACCCTTCTGGTACATCTGGGCTAAATTGTGCTTCTAGCTCAGTATAGACAAGTTTTGTATCTTTTGCTGTTTTTTGTGCTTCTTCTTTTGACATTCCTACAAAATTTGGTAGCATAACTTCTTTTACTTGTGTTAGTTTTAATCCAAAATACGTAATCATAATTGTTACAATAAATAGTAAAATTGCTCCAACGATAAAAGATAGTATTTTATGGTTTTTTACAAATGTAATAAATTTATTTTCTTTTTTCTTAGAAGTTTCTTTTCTTCTTACTGGATTTTCTTTATTCATTTCAGTATCATACATGGTTGGTATTTTTTGTGTTGGAAAATCATTTTCCGAATCTTTCATAAACACAAAATTTCCATCTGGATTTTTTAATGCCATATTTAAATCTTTTAACATTTCAGATGCGCTTTGATAACGTAAATTTCCATCCTTTTGCATTGCTTTTAGTACAATTTTATTAACAGAGTTTGGTATAGCAGGATTGATTGTAATTGGTTCAATTGGCTTTTCTTGCATATGCATTAACGCAATGGATACTGGGGTATCTGCATCAAAAGGAACTCTTCCTGTTAACATTTCATACATCACAACACCAAGAGAATATAAGTCTGATTTTGCATCTGTAAATCCACCTCTTGCATGTTCTGGTGAGAAGTAATGAACTGAACCAATGGTAGTTCCAAAGGCAGTAATGGTTGAATTCGAAACTGCTTTTGCAATTCCAAAATCTGTTACCTTTGCCATTCCTTCTTCTGTAATAATAATATTATGTGGTTTTATATCACGATGAACAATATTGTTTTTATGTGCTGTTTCTAATGCAGACGCAATTTGAATTGCTACATTAACAGACCATTTCCATGAAAGTTTTCCTTCTTTTTGAATCACTTCTTTTAATGTTTTTCCTTGCACTAATTCCATGACAATGTAATATAAATTCCCTTCATTTCCTACATCATATACGCCTACAATATTTGGATGTGTTAAACTTGCAACTGCTTGTGCTTCAGAACGAAAGCGTTTAATAAATTCATCATCTGTTGTAAATTCATCTCTTAATATTTTAACAGCGACAAATCGGTTTAAGATATGGTCTTTTGCTTTATAAACCGTAGCCATTCCACCATTTCCTACTTTTTCAATCATTTCATATCGATTTGCAATTAATCTTCCTTCTAAGTTCATTTTTCATCTCTCCTATATATACTTTTCATCATTTTGTATAACAAGCACTGTAATATTATCATATCCGCCCATTTCGTTTGCTCTTTGTACTAATTGGTCACAGCTGATCTCAATATTTTCTTTTACACATTCATAAATTTCTTGTTCTTTTATCATATTAGTTAAACCATCTGAACACATTAGCAAAATATCTCCTTTTAAGAAACCTTTTACCATTAAATCTGGTTCTACATATGGAGTACATCCTAATGCTTTCATTAGCATATTCTTTTTAGGATGGTTTTCTGCCTCTTCTTTTGTAATGGTTCCATCTTTTACTAACTGTTCCACATAGCTATGGTCTGTTGTTAGTTTTCTCATAAATTCTTGTCTCATTCGATAAATTCTACTATCTCCAACATGACCAATAAATGCTTTATTATTATATATTAAACAAACTTCCAAAGTAGTACCCATGTTTTCTAATTCTGCATTTTCTTTTGCTTTATCATATACAATCATATTAGCATATTCAATGCTACTTCCAATTAGTTTTAAAATTCCTTCTTTATCCTTCTCAATTTGTGGAAAGTTGGTTTCAATATAATTTTTTACACTTGCCGTTGCAAGTTTACTTGCAATTTCTCCTCCATTGTAGCCTCCCATACCATCTGCTAATATGTAGAGCTTTATTTCCTCTTCATTATTTGCTATATAATAAAAATCTTCATTGACATCTCTTGCTTTCCCTAAATCGGTTTTTGCAAAAACTCTCATGCTTCCTCCTTTTGTTTATTTTAAGTTTTTTCTTCTAAGTTGTCCGACATGCAGCATCAATATCAGAACCTAATTCTCTTCTTATTGTTGCCACAATTCCGTGGTCATTTAAATAATCACGAAATTTGATAATATTTTCATTCGAACTTTTGGTATATGCTCCATTTTCAATTTTATTAATCGGAATTAAGTTAACATGACATATCATTCCTTTTAATAAGCTAACTAATCGTTTTGCATCTTCTAAATTATCGTTGTTATCCTTTGCAAGTGCATATTCAAACGATATTCGTTTATTGGTTTTAGCAATATAATCTTTACATGCTTTCATAAGTTCTGCTATCGGATACGCATTATTTACTGGCATCATACTGCTTCTTTTTTCATCTGTAGTTGCATGTAAGGATATGGATAATGTACATTGTAAATCCCTATTTGCTAACTCGTATATTTTAGGAACAAGTCCACTCGTTGAAATGCTAATATGTCTTGCTCCAATGTTTAATCCTTTTTGATTATTGATAATTGCAATTGCATTCATAACATTATCAAAGTTATCAAGTGGTTCTCCTATTCCCATAAATACAATATTGGATATTTTAATTCCTGCATCACGTTCTACTGCTAAAATTTGTTCTACAATTTCGCCAGAAGTTAAGCTTCTTATAAAATTGATACCAGTAGAAGCACAAAACTTACATCCCATTTTACAGCCAATTTGTGAAGAAACACAAATACTATATCCATGATGATAACTCATTAAGACCGTTTCAATCGCATTGCCGTCTAATACATCAAATAAGTATTTTTTCGTTCCATCACTAGACTCTTGTTTTCTTAGTATGTTATATATGCATAAACTATATTCCTGTTTTAGTTTTTCTCTTAACTCAATAGAAAGGTTGGTCATATCATCAAAGCTTGTTACATTTTCCACATAAATCCAACGAAAAATTTGCTCTGCACGAAATGGCTTTTCTCCTAACTTAATTAGTTCCTGTTTTAATTCTTCTAAATTGTAATCTTTAATGTTTTTCATAAAAAACTTTCTTTCTAAAATTTATAATTTCGCTATCTAACTTATATCATAAAGTACTTTTTTTTTCAATACTTAGACAAAAATAAAAAGATGATTTTAGGGACGGGGTAAAAAATCATCTTTTTTCTATTTTCTTCTAAAGTTAAACAAACTTTAAGAAGGGAACAACTAATGGTTATTCCCTTCTTGTGCCTGCTTACTTTTTACAGCAAATCAGCAATCACTTCTTCTCTTGGTCGAACGTTTAACATGATAGGAGGAACATCAAGCACCGTTTTTGCACCTGTCATTCCTTCTTGTTTCATTCTGTATGCTGCTCTTGCATAGGCAACCAGTACAGAACCAGTAAATTCCGGATTTGAATCAAGTTTTAAAGAATATTCAATTACTTGCTTACTTGCATATCCGGTTTCACCGCAAGAAATAACACTTCCACCGTGAGGTAAGCCACTGTGATTTTTGTCCAGTTCCTCTTGGCTGATAAAATGCACGGTTGTATCATAATCTGCAAAATAGTTCGGCATTGTTACAATTTCTTTTTCAATTGCCGCCAAATCTGCTCCTTCTTCTGCTACAACAAAGCATTCTCTTGTATGTTTTTCTCTTGTTGAAAGTTCAGGGTTTTTACCAGCCCTTACACGCTCCATTGCTTCTGGCACCGGAATGGTATACTGGCGCGCATCTTTTACGCCCTCAATTCTACGGATTGCATCAGAATGTCCTTGGCTGACACCTCTGCCCCAGAATGTATATGTATGTGAAACAGGTAAAACCGCCTCTGCATATGCTCTCATATTTGAGAACATTCCTGGATCCCATCCAACTGAGATAATTGACACATTTCCGCCAGCTTTTGCTTTTTCATCAACCGCCTTTAAATACTCCGGTATGTTGGCATGTGTATCAAAGCTGTCCACGGTACAAAAAAGTCTTGCAAATGTAGGCACTTGTTTTGGTAAATCTGTTGCTGAACCACCGCACATGATCATAACATCCACTTTGTCCACCCATTCAATTGCTTCATTCATAGGAACGACTTTGGCAGATGCAGATATCTGTTTTGCTACCTTTTCTGGATCTCTCCTCGTAAGAATAGCTACCAGCTCCATGTCATCATTTCTTTCAATTGCTTCTCTAACTCCTTTTCCAAGGTTGCCATAACCACAAATTGCTACTCTGATTTTCTTATTGCTCATACTCTTTACCTCCTTTGTGCAATATACTGCACGCTGCTTTTTTACTATGCTACGCACACAATTTTATCACATTATGTTAATTGTTGCAATATATTGCTTTTATTTTCATAGTTATTTTATCATTTTTTCTAAAAAATGTTTCTTTTGTCTTTTATTTATCATATAATACATACATAAGTCAAGTAAGAATATGATTATATTTTACTTTAACACATAAAGAAGGTGTTACATATGAATGAAAAAAAATATAAACTTGCCATTGTTGGCGCAACTGGTGTTGTTGGAAGAACAGCACTTAAGGTTTTAGAGGAAAAAAACTTACCAATTTCAGAATATGCTTTTTTCGCCTCTTCTCACTCAGCAGGATGTGAACTTATTTTTCAAGGAAAATCTTATATAGTAAGAGAATTAAATGAAAATTCTTTTGATGAAGGTTTTGATTTTGCTATTTTTTCTGCAGGTGGAGATACGGCTAAAAAATATGCACCCATTGCTGCATCACACGGTTGTATTGTAGTAGACAATAGTAGTGCTTTTCGTATGGAAAAAGAAGTTCCACTCGTTGTTCCTGAAGTAAATCCAGAAGAAATCAAAAACAATCATGGAATTATTGCTAATCCAAATTGCTCTACCATTCAAGCTGTCGTTCCTTTAAAAGCATTAGACAATAAGTATAACATTAAGCGTATCGTTTATTCTACTTATCAAGCAGTGTCTGGAGCTGGAAGACTTGGATTAGAAGACTTAGAAAATGGTTCAAAAGGTGAACTTCCTAAAAAGTTTCCTCATCCAATTTATAACAATTGCCTTCCACATATTGATGTATTTATGGAAAATGGTTATACCAAAGAAGAAGAAAAAATGATTAATGAAACAAGAAAAATACTAAAAAAACCAGATTTAAAAGTAACAGCAACTTGTGTAAGAGTTCCTGTTGCAAATTCTCATAGTGAAAGCATTAACATAGAATTTGAAAAAAGTTTTAATCTTGCGGATGTTATTAAAACTTTACAAGATTACCCTGGTATTGTTGTATTAGATGATGTATCTAAAAATGAATACCCTCTTGCAACAATTGCAAATGGTCATGATGAAGTATATGTTGGTAGAATTAGACGTGATGAAAGTACCGAAAACGGTTTAAATATATGGGTAGTAGCAGATAACATCAGAAAAGGCGCTGCGTCAAACGCCATACAAATTGTAGAAAAGTTAATTGAATATCAAGAAAAAATGTAGAGATAGGTAAAAACCTATCTCTATTTTCTTTTAACGAACCGAAGAACCGATTCGCCATCGGCCACGTTCAGGCAAGAATGTGATTCTCCTTTTTTGCATACCATGGTTTGACCTGGTAAATATACCTTACCGCCAGAGCTAACTTTTCCTGCAAGTACCGTATATTCTTCCCAGTCTTCTGTATGTTCATGCTGCCCTATGGAAGAAAAACGATTCATCACGATCTTTCCAGAAGCACATACTCTTGAATCTGGATGTTTGAACTTATCTGTAAATACAGTACATTTGCCAATTCCACCTTTTAAAGGCTTCTCTTCTTCTCGCCGAAGCTTTCCCTTTAAAACCCCTTCATTCAAACTCCTTATTAGTATTATTGTCGTTGCTTTGTTCATAGTTGTCCCTCCTTATGTTTATGAATTTAGGTGTTATATTAATATACCATTATTATACCATAATGCTTACTTTTTGTAAACTTTTAAGGTTATCAATTAATTTCTTAACTTTTTTACCACTTCTACTAATGTCTCTACTAAAAAGCCCACATCTTCTTTTGTGTTGTCATCTCCAAATGTTACACGTAGTGACCCTTGTGCAGTTTGGCTTGGTAATCCAATTGCTACTAATACATGAGATGGGTCTAAAGAACCTGATGTACATGCTGAACCGTGATGATGCACAAATCCCTTTTACATCTAAATTTAAAAGTAGTGCTTCTCCATCAACTCCTTCAAAGGAAATATTGGCATTTCCTGGTAAGCGTTTTTCTTTATGTCCATTTAATTTTGTATTTGGTATTTTCTCTTGAACTTGGGAAATATAGTAATCTCGTAAAGAAATTAATTTTTCATTATACTTATCAAAATTTTCATAAGCAAGTTCAATGGCTTTTCCAAGTCCTACAATTCCTGCTACATTTTCTGTTCCTGCCCTCATGTTTCGTTCCTGATGGCCACCATCTTGTATTTTTTCGAAATCCACTCCTGTCTTTACATACAATGCTCCCATTCCTTTGGGTCCATAAAACTTGTGAGCAGACATAGATAATAAATCAATATTATATTCTTTTACATTGATTCTAAGATTTCCAATTGCTTGAACCGCATCTGTATGAAAATAAATATGATGTCTTTTTGCGATTTCTCCTATTTCTTTTATTGGTTGAATGGTTCCTATTTCATTATTGGCAAACATCACACTAATTAAAATGGTTTGTGGTGTAATCGCTTCTTCTAATTCGTTTAGGCTAATTAATCCTTCTGAATTAACATTTAGGTAAGTTACTTTAAAACCTTCTCGTTCTAAATGCTGACAAGTGTGAAGTACTGCTGGATGTTCTATTTTTGTTGTAATAATATGATTTCCTCTTTTATGGTTCGCATAAGCTACTCCTTTTATTGCCAAATTGTCGCTTTCACTCCCACAAGATGTAAAATATACTTCCTTTGTTTCTGCTCCAATTGCCACTGCTGTTTTTTGTCTTGCTTCTTCTACTGCTTTTCTGGATTTTCTTCCAATACTGTACATAGAAGAAGCATTTCCATAATTTAAATTAAAATATGGTAACATCTCTTTTAATACTTCTTCTTTGGTAGCCGTTGTTGCGGCATGGTCAAAATATCTTATCTTTTCCATTCCCATTTCCCTTTCTTATATTCTTTCTTAATATTATATGGAAAAAATGTAAAAAAATACTAATAATCTCATTTCTTAAATTACTACTAACATAAAAACGGGAAACGAATGAAAATCGTTCCCCGTTTTCGCATCTTACAACAAATTTAGCAAATTGTCTTTACCGTAAAGTACTTCTCCATGAACTTGGAAAAAGCGGATTTGATTGCTTCAAGCTTTTCTTTTTCCTGCTGGTTTGCATATGTTTTTGCATAATGTTCCATTTGGTCTACGACTCTTACATAATAAATAGTCAAAAGCTTGCAAAGTGGTACTACATCCAGCTTTACATTCTTTTTATTCAGTCTAAACCGTAAGTCATTATAGCAAACCTCATCTTTCCAGCCATTGTAAGAAATCCGCATTGTAACAAATTCATCCAATATCTTAGAATAAGCTTTCTCTTTTTTCTTGCTTATCCTGCTTAACCGCCTTGTTTCCCAAAGAAGAATTTGTTGTGCTTCATTTTGAAACCGAACAAAATCCTCTTCCAATTTTACTGCCTTATCCATTTTCCAGAATCCTCTTAAGGTATATGGAATTTGAATCTCCTCTTCTGGAAAAGCCATTTTTAAATCCTGTTCATACAAAGTCACTAAAAAGCAAAGCGGAACTGCCCAGATCCGTTTTTTTCTGTTGCATATCTGCTGTACATGGTAGTCGTATTTTTCATTAAAGAATGTAACATATGTCTTATATGTGTCTACCTTGGGAAACTCTAATTCCTGAAGAATCACCATTTTTTCTGTCAATTCTCTTAATGTTTTAAAATCTTCATTGACTTCCTTTTGCCGTTCCAGCCTTACTTCGTACTTTCCCTGTACTGCTTTTATGCTAGCACAAGTTTCGGCTAATTTTTGTTTGTTGTTCATTCCTTTCTCCTCCTTATATAAGGTTATAAAAAAGGTTGATACTGCTAAACCTTTTTGGTTTATGTTCACTAAATTATTATACTATCTTTTTTGCCATTCGTCAAATAAAGAGTAAAGCTTTTTACTTTACTCCTTATTTTTTATTTTAAATTTTCACTACATCTTTGGCAAATATGTGGGTGATTTTCATCTTTTCCTACTGTTTCAGAATACATCCAACATCTTTCACATTTTTCACCTGTTGCTTGTTCTACAGTTACTCCTACAATTGCTTCTTTATCTCCTTTGTTCTTTCCTTCTTTTATTTCAACATCTGATACAATAAAAATTTCTTTTAATAATTCTTCTTTTCCTTTGATGAAGTTATATACTTCTCCATCTGCATATAGAACTACTTTTGCTGCTAAGGATAAGCCAATTTCTTTATTTGCTCTTGCAAGTTCCAATTTCTTTGCAACTTCATCTTTTATTTTAATGTATTTATCCCAAGTTTCTTCTAGTTGTTTGTTGTCATACATTGGATTAACTTTTGGATAGTAGTTTAGCATAACACTTTCTAAATTTTCTCCATTTTTATGTGGCATATACTTCCATATTTCTTCTGCTGTATAACATGTCATTGGTGCAAGAATACGAACTAGACTTGATAATATTTCATACATTGTCGTTTGAGCTGCTCTTCTTTCTATAGAATCTGTTTTTGAAGTATATAGTCTATCTTTTATAATATCTAAGTAAAATGCACTCATATCAACAACGCAGAATTCATTAATTGCATGGTATGCATTGTGGAAATCATATACATCATAAGCGTCTGTACAGTCTTTTATTAATTTGTTTAATTTTGTTAATGCCCATTTATCAATTTCTTGTAAATTTTTATATTCAACTGGTTTATTTACATCAAAATCACTAATATTTCCTAAAATATATCTTGCAGTATTACGTATTTTTCTGTATACTTCACCAACCTGTTTTAAGATATTCTTTGAACCACTAACATCAGATTTGTAATCTGATGATAATACCCAAAGTCTTAATACATCTGCACCAGATTCATTAATAACATCATGAGGATCAATTCCATTTCCAAGACTCTTTGACATTTTTCTTCCTTGTTCATCTATCGTATATCCATGTGTTACTACTTCCTTATATGGTGCTTTTCCTTTTGTTGCAACAGACGTTAATAGTGATGATTGGAACCAACCTCTATGTTGGTCACTTCCTTCTAAATATAAATTTGCTTCTGGAAGACCACGTTCAGCAAGTACAGATTCATGGGTTGAACCAGAATCAAACCATACATCCATAATATCTGTTTCTTTTTTGAATTTAGTACTTCCACAATGAGAACATGTTGCACCTTCTGGCATAAGCTCTTTTTCTGGTAAATCAAACCAAGCATTAGAACCTTTTTCTTTAAATATTTTTTGTACTTTATCTAAACTTTCTTCTGTTACATATTCTTTTTCACATTCTTCACAGTAGAAAATCGGAATTGGTACCCCCCATGTTCTTTGACGAGAAATACACCAATCATTCCTATCTTCTACCATTTTCGAAATTCTTTCTTGTCCCCAAGCTGGATACCATTTAACCGTTTTAATCGCATCTAGTGTTTCTTTTCTAAATCCATCAACGGATGCAAACCATTGATTTGTTGCACGATAGATAACTGGATGTTTACATCTCCAGCAATGTGGATAAGAGTGATTTACATCTTCTGATACTAATAAGTATCCATTTTCATCTAACCATTTAATAATTTCTTTATCCGATTTTGCATAATATTGACCTGCAAATGGTCCTGCCTCTTCTGTTTGATGTCCTTTTGCATCTACTGTTACTACAATGTCTAATCCATTTTTTAATCCACAAAGATAATCTTCTTTACCATATCCAGGAGCTGTGTGAACAGCACCTGTACCAGTATCTAATTCTACTTTTATGGTATCATCAGAACCAAGTACTACCCTTGAATCTCTATCTAAGAATGGATGTTTACAAATAATGCCTTCTAGTTCTTTACCCTCAAATTCTGCTACTGTGCTATATTGAGTAATTCCTGCTTTTTCCATTACTTTAGCCACTAGTTCTGATGCCACAATAACTTTTTCTTTTCCTATATCTACAATGCTATATTGATAGTCTGCTCCAATTGTAATTCCCATATTTCCTGGTAATGTCCATGGTGTTGTTGTCCATATTACAAATGAAGTATTTTCTTTATCAAATTTTCCTTTTGTGTCTGTTACAGGAAATTTAACATATGCTGTATGTGAATTAATATCTTTATATTCAATTTCTGCTTCTGCTAATGCTGTTTCACAATCTGTACACCAATATACTGGTTTTAATCCTTTATAAATATAGCCTTTTTTATACATGTCTGCAAATACACCAATTTGTCTTGCTTCCATTTCTGGTTGGTAAGTAATATATGGATTATCCCAATCTCCTAATACTCCTAAACGCTTAAATCCTTCAATTTGTTTATCTTTATAATCCTTGGTAAATTGTTTACAAGTATCACGAAATTCTGTAACAGGTATAGCATCTCTATTTAGTCCTAATTTTTCAATTGCTTTTTTCTCAGTTGGCATACCATGGGTATCAAATCCTGGAATATATGGAGTATAAAATCCCTGTAGGTTTTTGTATCTTACAATGGTATCTTTTAATACTTTGTTTAACGCATGTCCTAAATGAATCTCTCCATTTGCATATGGAGGTCCATCGTGTAAAACGAAAGGTTCTTTTCCTTCATTTTTCTTAAGCATTTTTTCATATAGTCCGTTTTCGAAAATCTCTTCTAAAATCTTAGGTTCTTTTGCTGGTAGATTTCCCCTCATTTCAAAATCTGTTTTTGGTAAATTTAATGTTTGGCTATAATTCATTTTTTCTTCTGCCATTTTTATTCCTCCTTATTTTCATATAAATAAAAAAGCGACCCATTCCTCCCAATACTAGGACGAAATGGATCAATTCCGCGTTACCACCTATTTTAAATAACCGGTTTACAACAAATTCCAAATTATTTCTCTTAATAACTCGATAACGTGAGTCACTCCGTTTTACCTTACTCTTATTTTCAGGTAATCGACAAAAAGGTGATAACAAATAAATTATTATGCTACTAGAATTTCACCAACCTCTAGCTCTCTTTAACTTTTACATTATTTGTCCTGTCCTTTTTATGGTCTTTCATCTCTTTTATGAATATAATATTACCACTTAAATGCACTTTTTGCAAGTGTTTTTTAAATTATTTTTCACTTGTCTTGTTTTTAAGTTTGGTTTGATATGATTTTATATATCCAATCTTTTATGTCATCATATTTATCTTGTTCATTTTCTATTTGTTATTTATTCATAATCAAGGTACATGTCACTAAAACCAATAACTCTTTGATAAGCTCCACCTCTAGCATTTCCGGCATTGAAATAACCCTAAGAAGACTTCTCCACTAATTTCAGCAAAACCTGTAGCATATAGACGAGGTACACCTATAACTCCCTTCCACGCAGTGATTAGATTTTCAGCTCTACGTGCCGGCCAAATAGCACCAGGATTAGAAATTGAAAAATTTCCTCCTGAATTTATTAATAGCATTGTAGCCTCTCCATATCTAGTAGTCGTATAAGCTCCAACTATATTACACAATAGTTTGGCTCGTCCAGATGGTACATTCACCTTAAATCCACTAAAACAACCTGTATGACCACCAGCAACAAGAGTAGTAATTAATTGTCCCTCACTAGGACGCATTGTAGCTCCATTTAAAGAACCAAATGCCTCACCATTAGTGATGACACCACCCTTAACTATAAAAAATCGTCCAACACTTCTCTCTATTTTTGTTACATTTCCTACATAGTCATTTACAGACATGTCAATTTTAGTTAACGTTTCTTGATCTAATCCATCAATGATAATGCTTCCTTCTCCATTTGTTAAATTTACCCTTTTTTCTTGTTTGGTACCGTTTGCAGGTGTCACATAAAGATTAACCCAGCCATTATCCATTCCTGAATGCTCATCGCCTATATTGTTCACAGAAATTTTAAGCCTTTTTTGTTCATTTTCTTCTAACCATTCTGTTGTTATTTGTGCTGTTGGTCCAGTATTATCAAAATAGAAGATATCGCTCTTTTCAATTCTTGTATAACCATTATTATCTTCTACTAATGTCCATAAATAGTATTTTCCTGTTAGTGTATTCTCTATTATTCCATTATTTTCTACTATATTAGTAAATGTACTTTTTGCCGGTTCAACTGTTGTATTTGTCCATTGATATTTTATACTTTTTAATTCATTGGTATCTCCATTAATTGTTAACTTTATATTGTATTCTTTTTTCCATTGTGAACTACCATTTGGAGTGTATATAACAGATGGCACAAGTTCTGTTATAGATACTATTTCACTTGAAGTAAGTATTGATGTAACTTTTACTGTATACTTTCCATTTCTTGGTATAATAAAACTATCTGTTTTTGTGTTTTCAGCGTTTTCATAACTATGTGATTGTATCGCAAAACCATCTTGCCATATTTCTATTTTTTTAATGCCATCTTTTTCTTCTTCTCCAGTTACTGTCAGTGTTGCTGTTTTTTTATCTGCTGATACTGTTATACTTGTATTTATTTTTGGAAAAATTAAATCTTTTTCTTTTCCTACACATTCTACAATTGCTGGAATATTTCTATCTAAACTAAATCCATATCCATCGGTAATAACTACATCTCCATTTACTTTAGAACCTGATACTTTATTTACTATCATTTCATCCAAATATTCATTTTGATTATATTTTGAATTCGTATATTTATTAACTTCTGCTTCTTCCAAAACTAGTTCTAGTTTTTCCTTTGCTTGAGCAATAGCATTCCTTTCTTTTGCATATGAGGCCATTTTAAGAATCCCTTCGTCTCCTAATGCTAAATTGATACTTATTCCAGCTAATATAATTAACACAATAACAGTAATCACTAGTGCTATCAATGTGATACCCTTACTATTTTTTTCCATAAAAATTCTCCTTTTTTCTTATGTTTACATATGGTTTCTTCTTTTACATTTTATATAACTTATTTTTTATTGTCAATACTTTTTGAAACTTTATACTACGTAAACACAAAAAACACGGCAAGCCGTGTTTTTATGCTGTTTCTGAAGTTTGATTTGGTATGATTTTTTTCTTTTTAATGTGTTTTTTTTCTGTTTTTTCTTCATTAATAACAAGTTTTGGTTTTTCTCCACTTTCTACTGTTTCTTTTGTTATAATGCATTTTTCTATTTTTGGATTGGATGGTACTTCAAACATGATGTCTCTCATAATATCCTCTATAATAGAACGTAATCCTCTTGCTCCTGTGTTTCTTTCAATTGCCTTATCTACAATCACATTTAATGCTTCTTTTTCAAATTCTAACACTACATCATCTAATTCTAATAATTTTTTATATTGTTTCACAAGTGCATTTTTTGGTTCTGTTACAATACGAATTAAGGCTTCTCTATCTAATTCTCTTAATGTTGCAATAATTGGTAATCTACCTACAAATTCTGGAATTAGTCCAAATTTTAATAGATCTTGTGGAAGTAATTGTTCAAAAACTGCAGATTTATCGATTTCTTTTTTGCTTTCGATTTTTGCTCCAAATCCAATTGTTTTCTTACCAATTCTTTCTTCAATAATTTTATCTAATCCTTCAAATGCTCCTCCACAAATAAATAAGATATTAGCTGTGTTAATTTGCAAGAATTCTTGGTGAGGATGTTTTCTTCCTCCTTGTGGTGGAACAGATGCAACAGTTCCTTCTACAATTTTTAGAAGTGCTTGTTGTACCCCTTCTCCACTAACATCTCTTGTAATAGATGGATTTTCGGATTTTCTTGAAATTTTATCAATTTCATCAATATAGATAATTCCTTTTTCTGCTTTTTCAATATCATAATCTGCTGCTTGAATTAGCTTTAATAAAATATTTTCAACATCTTCTCCTACATATCCTGCTTCTGTTAATGTTGTTGCATCTGCAATCGCAAATGGTACATTTAAAATTCTTGCTAAGGTTTGTGCAAGCATTGTTTTTCCACAACCAGTTGGTCCTAATAACAATACATTACTTTTTTGAATTTCCACATCACTAATTTCATCTTCTGTGTTAATTCTTTTATAATGGTTATATACAGCAACAGCTAGTGTTTTTTTAGCTTCCTCTTGCCCGATTACATATTCATCTAGTGTTTTTTTAATTTCTTCTGGCTTTGGAAGAGTTGTTACTTCATCTATTGTATAGCCTGTTTCTTCTTCTGCAATATAGTCTTCGTCAACAATGTTTTTGCATAAAGAAATACATTCATCACAAATGTACACTCCTGGTCCTGCAACAATTCTTTTTACTGCTTCTTGTGCTTTCCCACAAAATGAACATTTTATATTTCTTTCATTTGGATTTTTTGCCATTAATTCCATTCCTTTCCTATTACATTTTGTAATCCTTATTCTTTTGTTTTTCGATTCATAATTCCATCGATTAGTCCATATTTTAGCGCTTCTTCTGCTGTCATATAATTATCTCTTTCGGTATCTTTTTCAATCGTCTCTAAACTTTGACCAGTTCTATCACTTAAAATTTTATTTAGTTTTTCTCTTGTTCTTACCATATGGTCTGCATGAATTTTAATTTCTGTTGCTTGACCTGAAATTCCATGTCCTCCGATTAATGGTTGGTGAATTAAAATTTCAGCATTTGGAAGTGCAAAACGTTTTCCTTTTTCCCCACAAGCAAGTAGTACAGCACCCATACTAGCAGCCATTCCTACACAAATCGTAGAAACTGGGCATTTAATGTAGTTCATGGTATCTACAATTGCCATACCGTCTGTAATAGAACCTCCTGGTGAATTAATGTATAAAAAGATTTCTTTATCTGGATCTTCAGACTCTAAAAATAAAAGTTGTGCAATTACTAGACTTGCTGATGTTGGGTTAACATCTTCTCCCATAAAAATAATTCTATCTTTTAAAAGTCTTGAGAATATATCATATGATCTTTCTCCCTTATTTGTTTGTTCTATAACATATGGAACTAAACTATTTTTTTCTAACATAATCTTTTCCTCCTTCAAAAGCAAAGCTTTTGTATTCTTCACTTTTCACTTTTAATTTTTCACTTACAAATATGTTTATTTTATATCATAAAAGTTAGAGGTTGTCAAAACTATATTTTGCTCCCCCTAACTTTTCCTTTTATTGTTCTATTTTATTTTTGCGTTTTCTACTATGAATTCTACTACTTTTTCATTTTTCATAGAATCTTCTACATATTTCATAAATTGTTCGTTTGCTTTTAATTCTTCTTCTTTTTTACCATATAATTCTGCCATTTCTTTTACTTTTGCATCAACATCTTCTTTTGCAGGTTCGATGTTTTCTGCTTTTATAATAGCTTCTAATACTAAACGGTTTTTAACAGAAGTTTTAGCTTGTTCTTCATATTCTTTTCTAAATTCTTCTACTGTTTTTCCAATCATTTGTAAATAATGTTCTAATTTCATTCCTTGGTATGCAAGTCTTTGTTCAATTTCTTGTGTCATGTTATCAATTTCTGTTTCAATCATTCCAGATGGAATTTCAATTTCTACATTATCACAAACAGCTTTTACAGCTGCATCTTCTGTTTCATATTTTGCTTTTTTCTTGTTTTCTTCTTCTAATTTTTCTTTGATGCTTGCTTTTAATTCTTTTAATGTATCAAATTCACTAACATCTTTTGCAAATTCATCATCAAGTTCTGGTAATTCTTTTTTCTTGATTTCATGTAATTTTACTTTAAAAGTAGCGTCTTTTCCTTTTAATTCTTCAGAGAAGTATTCTTCTGGGAATTTTACTTGAATTTCTTTTTCTTCGTCTATCTTCATTCCAATAATTTGGTCTTCAAATCCTGGAATAAAAGTGTTACTTCCAATGGTTAATTCATGATTTTCGGCTTTTCCACCATCAAATGCAACTCCATCAACAAATCCTTCAAAATCGATAACAGTAGTATCTCCACTTTCTACTGGTCTATCTTCTACTGAAACTAGTCTTGCATTTTTTTCTTGCATGTGTCCTAATTCATGTTCAATGTCATGGTCAGATACATTATACTCTACTTTTTTAATTTCTATACCTTTATATTTTCCAAGTTTTACTTCTGGTTTTGTTTGAACAACTGCTGTAAAAATTAAGTCTTGTCCTTTTCCTATTTGTTTTACATCAATATCTGGACGACTAACAGCTTCAATGTTGTTTTCTTTTAATTCTTTTTCATATACTTCTGGTACTACTTCATTAAAAGTATCTTCATAAAAAATTTCATCTCCATAATATTTTTCTACAATATTCATTGGAGCTTTACCTTTTCTAAATCCTGGAATGTTAAAGTATTTTGCACTTTTTGCATATACTTTTTTCATAGCTTCATCAAATTTTGCAGCTTCAATTGTAAATTCTAATTTTACTTCATCTTTCTTATCTGTCTTTTCAATTTTTATACTCATTTAATTCAAATCCTTTCTTTTTTCTCAAATTAGCCTTTATATTATATCATGTTTTTCTAAGATTGCAAGTATTTTATATAAAGAAATTGAATAAGGAAAGGCAGATGCCTTTCCTATTACTTTTTGGTACTTAAATTACTTTTAATGAAATGGGTTAACGCTGTAAATAATGGAGTTTCCTTCCACTCGGTATCCTCTCTTCATAACTTCATTGAGTTTCTTCAGATACTTTTCCTTTATGTTGCCCTTCATATGAATAACAACTCTTATTCGCTGTTTTCTCTTCGCGGGCCTAAGTTCCGAAGTAACAAGCTGTTTTTGCTGCGGATATTCTAAGACTTCGATTTCTCTTTCCTCTTCATAATCCCAATGTTTTTTCAAACTCGGCAGGAATTCGATGTAAGTAATTTCGAACCCTTTTAACTTCACGGCTCTTGCCACTTTTCTGGCTACCTTCCGCTGTTCCTCCATAAATTCCCTTACTTTGTTTACATCTTTCATTTATTGTACCTCCTTGTTGTGTTTTGAACAATTATATTTTACCATGATTTATGTAAATTTTGCAAGCATTATGTTCTATTTACATATATTTTTCTATTTTCAAAATAAATCTACCTTTTTTGGTATTTCCGATTTGTTCTTTTAGTTCAAACTTTCCCTTTCCTCGAATGGTAAGTTTGTCTCCTATTTTTACTAGTTTTGAATCCTTATCTACAACTTCATAATTTAAAAATACCCTTTCAGCTCTGATTATTTCTTCTGCTTTTGTTCTGGAAGTTTTACAAAATTCAGAAACAATGTTATCTAGTCTCATTGAAGATACTGTAATTTCTATTTCTTCTTTTTGAATATTAACTGGATGTATTTTAGAAAGCTCTTTTATGCTTATTTTTGCTTTTTGAAATCTTGTTAGTGTCATAAGGTGTTGTTCTAAAAATGGCACGACTTCATTTAAAACAATAATATTTGCTCCCTCTTCCCACACTACAATATCTCCAATTTTTTCTCTTTTTAGCCCTAGTTTCATTAATCCACCAAGATAATCTCTATGGGTATACTTTCCTTTTAAATCATTTGGTAATAGTATTTCTATTACTTTCATTACTGTATCATAATTCTTTTCTACAATTTCTTTATTCCATTTTTCTGGATAGAAAAGAACTACTTTTCTTTCTGCTTTTTCAAATCCACCATCAATAACATAGTTTTCGATTTCCGAACGATGTAACACTTTTTCTAATATATTCTGTTGCCTTTCATCTAAAAAATCTGTATTTTGTATTTTATTTCGTTTACTGCAAAGTGCCATTTGGTCTAACATTTTTGCAACAAGCAATTTATCTTCTTCCTTTTTATAATTTTTTAATATCTCTTCTTTGTTCATATAACCTCTTCTCTGTTTTATTATGATTTACTACATCATATCATAAAAAATTGTGTTTTTATATCTTTTCTTAAAATATAGTTCAAATTTCCAAAACTTTCATTTTATGTAAATATATTGTATAATATCCTTATATTACACAATATATTATTTTCAAATCCTTACATTATGTAAGGTAGAAAGGGTTTACTATGGGTTATTATTACGATTTAGCAAAGTGTCGTTTAGAAGAATCAACACAGGCATCCAAAAAAAGAAATCTTAAGCGGGAAGCTATAGTAATCAATGCAACATGCGACTGGCTGATTCAGGAAGTTGTATCTAATATGAATGTAAACACATTCAGTGAGCAAATTGTAGCTTTTAAAGATTCCTTACTTAATTTTATGAAAGCTTCAATGGAGCAACTGCATTGTGTAAATCTTCGTACAACCGCTCCTAACTCTAAGCTGTATAGGATGGCAACAGACTGTGGCATTCCGTATTCGGCACTTCCAGCAGACATCAGCATCATTGTAAATCAGGAAAAATCATTCTATTTAAAAAAGAATTGTCCTGTCCAGTCATTCATCTTTCAGTAATTCATTGTAAACAGGAGCTATCGACCTTAACGGTTGATAGCTCCTGTCTTTTATTTTAATATGTTGCTGTATCTTCTAATTCTTCTTCTATATTTAATAATCGATTATATTTTGCTACACGGTCAGTTCTACATGGGGCTCCTGTTTTAATTTGTCCACTATTGGTTGCAACAACAATATCCGCAATGGTTGTATCTTCTGTTTCTCCTGAACGGTGTGAAACTACTGCTCTATAACCGTTTTGTTTTGCAAGTTCGATAGCATCTAGTGTTTCTGTTAATGTTCCTATTTGATTTGGCTTAATTAAGATGCTATTTGCTACCCCTTTATCAATTCCTTTTTGTAATCGTTTCATATTAGTAACAAATAAGTCATCTCCTACTAATTGAACTTTATCGCCAATTTTTTCGGTTAGTATTTTCCACGATTCCCAATCTTCCTCTGCTAAACCATCTTCTACTGAAATAATTGGATATTCTTCGGTAAGTTCTACAATATAATTTATCATTTCTTCTTTTGTTTTAAATATATTGGTTTTCCAAAAATAATATCCATCTTTTTTTACTTTTTTTGCTTCTTCGAACATTTCTGTACTTGCAACATCTAATGCTAGAGCAATATCTTCTTTTGGTTTAAAACCAGATTTTTGAATAGCCATAACAATCATATCCAATGCTTCTTTTTCATCTTTTAAATTGGGGGCAAATCCTCCTTCATCTCCAACTGCTACACTATAACCATTTTCTTTTAATACTTTTTTTAAATTATGATATACCGTTACTCCCATTTGCAAAGCTTCCCTGAAATTTCCTGCTCCTACTGGTATAATCATAAATTCTTGTATGTTAATGTTGTTGTCGGAATGTTTTCCTCCATTTAGTATATTCATCATTGGACGTGGCATACGATTTGCATTTACTCCTCCAATATAGTTATACAAACTCATTCCTAAAGAATTAGCTGCTGCTTTTGAAGTTGCAAGAGACACACCAAGTGTTGCATTAGCACCTAATTTTGATTTGTTCGGTGTTCCATCTAACTCAATTAGCATTTTATCAATCTTTTGTTGGTCATACACATTTACTCCACTTAATTCTTTTGCAATTTTCTTATTTACATTTTCGACTGCTTGTAATACTCCTTTTCCAAAATATCTGTCTTTATCGCCATCACGAAGCTCTACTGCTTCAAAACTCCCCGTAGATGCTCCAGATGGTACCATACTTACCCCACTAAATCCACCTTCTGTTACAACCTCTACTTGTATGGTTGGATTTCCTCTAGAATCCAACACCTCCATAGCATGTATGCTACTAATTCCTAAATAATCTTTCATATTTGCTCCTCCTTAATCTATTTTATATATAGTATGATGGTTTTATTTGTAATTTATTCCAACTTGTAGATTTTTTTGGATAACTACTAGAATTTTTCTTTCGTATATGTTAAGATTAATAAGTATTTATATTGGGGTATCGCCAAGCGGTAAGGCATCGGACTCTGACTCCGACATTCCTGTGTTCGAATCACAGTACCCCAACCACAAACTTGCCTTATAGCAAGAGAGAAAAGTGAAAAGTATTTGCTTAATTACATAAAAAGGCACATAGGCAAGCAAATACTTTTCACTCTTCTCTTTTCTCTTTTAATATTGTATTCCACTAATTTCAGATGCATAAGTCTCATAGTTTGGTTCATATTTTTTAATCATTTCATAAAATCCTTTTGCGTGTGTTTTGTATTTTAAGTGGCAAAATTCATGTAATACAACATATTCAATTACTTCTGGTCTATATTTTATAATTTCTGGATTGATGATAATGGTTTTATCTTGTGTGCATTTTCCTAATGTGTTGTTCATTTCTTCTAACTTATAGTCTTCTGGAGCAAATCCTAATAAAAGTCTTGTTTTTTCCATAACACGTTCAATTTCTGTTTTAGCAATTACTTTGTAAATCTTTTCTACTAATACTGTTACCATTTCTTCTTTTGCTACTTTTTTATATTTGTTTGGTAATTGAATCTTTATACTCTCATCTTCTAAATCTACTGTTAATGTCTTTATATTTTTATAACAAATATGTAGAGCAAAATCTTCCCCAAATATTCTTATAAATCCTGTTTTAATATAAGGATCTTTTTTGGCTTCATATTCTTTTATTTTTTCAACAATCCATCTCTTTTTTTCTTCTACGATTTCTTGTATTTGATTTCTAGAAAAATACCAAGGAGCACTTACCACCACTTCTCCATTTTGTACTGATATATATAAATCATTTTTAACGTTTTTATCAATTGTATAAGTAATAACTCCACTTCTATTTTTAAAAAATCCCATTTTCAAAACCCCTTTCGATTCAAAAATATGTTCTTCAAACTCTTGTTTGTTTTATTCTATCTTTTTGTTTTAATTTTGTCAATAGTTTTTTTGAAAAAATATAAAATTTTTGTTCGGTATTTTTATAAAATAAAAAATCCGCTATTCTAACGGATTTTTTAGATACTTTTCTAATATTTTTATATCTCTTTTGGCTACAATTTTAGTAGAATATAAACTTGTATATTCAGAAGCCAGTAAATTCTCATAGTTTTCTTTCATTCTCTTTAACGCTTCTTGTGGCGTTAACCACAGCCTTTCTCCTCCTTCATCTTGTTCCATCTTTGTTAACTCCATGTGTTCTAATTTTTGAATCACTTTTCCCACATACACATACGAAGTTTGCATATAGCTATCTTTTGTTTTATATTCCTCCGTATATCCTAAGTTGCTACAACTTCTACTTCACATCCAACTTCTTCTCTTACCTCTCTTATAAACGCTTCTTTATAGTTTTCCTGATCTTCTAATCCACCACCTGGTAATTTATACAAATGTTTATTTTTTTTATAAAATATTGCCATATTTCCATTTTCATCTAACACAATTCCTCTTGATGCTTTTCGATAGATAATATTTTTCATTTGTACCATTTCTTCTCCTATATCCTCATCTGTTATTTTAGCAATTAATTCCATTAC
>CATLHF010000002.1 GCA_949948835.1 uncultured Clostridia bacterium
TCTTAGCAATAATAGCAAGAACGCCTAATTTATCTTTTGGATAATCCCTCCTTAACACAAGATTTTTACTTAAATCAATGGTATGAATCTTTTGATTTAAAATAGCTTCTAAAAACTTAGAAGTAATCTCTTCACTTCTCACTTCACCAAAAAGAGCCTGAAAAATAACATCTAGCTTAGGAGAAAACAAGAAAAGTAAATAAAAATATTTCGTCAAATTTGGACAAAACATAATTAATTATGTAAAAAGGTAATATTCAAAAAGTATTCATTTTATTGAGTTCTCCTAAATACAAATATATAATAAAACAAAAAAGTAAAAGGAGACAAAAGAAAAATGAAAAGTACAAAAGGTATAACTTTGATAGCACTAGTTATCACGATTATTGTATTACTAATTTTAGCGGGGATTACAATAAACCTAACAATAGGCGAACATGGAATCTTAACGATGGCAAAAGAAGCAGGAAAGAATTATCAAAATGCAGCAGAATACGAGCAAGGAGCAATAGTAGATTTTTTCAATGAAGCACAAAATATTATTGCTGGTGGAAATGGTGGCGGAATAAATCAAGGTGGGACTGAAGAATCAGAAAATCCAACTGGAGTATGGAGACTAGTCGATAAAGTAAATGTAGGAGATTACGTAGCATATGATCCAACTCTGGGAGTAACAGATACATCTAAACTAACTTATACATCACCAGTAGGAACAGGAACATCACATGGAAATGGATATCAAAGTCAAACATTTACTGCGAACAGTAGTGATAAATGGAAAGTTCTTAGCAAAAATATGGCTTCAGGAGAAGTTATATTAATAGGTCGTGTTAAATCAGATAAAAGTTCATACTTTTCTATGAAAGGTGCCGTAGGGTATCTATATGCATCTCAGGAGCTGGCTTCGATTTGTTCTATTTATGGATATGGAAAAGGTGCTGAGACGAAATATGTTTATAAATATACTATAGGAGGTCCAGGAGATGGTGTGATAGAAATGACTTCAACTGGAGGTGCTGCTTGTCCAAGCCTAGCTTTCATTAATACTCTGGTTGGATACAAAGGAACTCTGGGTGAAGAGACTACATCAGTACTTGCTGAAACTTTTCCAACCATATATACAGAATCTGGTGTAAGTAGTGAAAAAGCAAAAGTGACAGCTCGCGATTCACGTGTAGCATATCATATAAAGGAATATTTGGATGAAAACAACCCTTTATACAAAATATTGTCTGAGAATTCAATGTGGCTACTGCAAAAAGAAATGTATTATGATACTTATTGGCGTTATAATATTGCTGGTATTTGGCCAGGGGGACAAGTTGGTTACGAAAAGTTATGTAATGGTGGAATGAATGGTTTGGTTGAGGATACACTTAACAATATAGCAAGCGTTTGTCCAATTATTTTACTAAAGAACACTATAAAAACAAGTGGGCAAGATGAAGATGGAGTATGGAATATTATTGATGAATAAAAGAAAAGAAGGATTAGAGAATAAACTCTAATCCTTCTTATTATATAAATTTATAAACCGCCTCGGCAAAGCCAGCGTTTGCAGATGTATTATTTGAGATATAACCTGCAATCTTTTTTACTTCATCATACGAATCCGAAAGGGTAGCAGCTATTCCAGAAACTTTTAACATATCAATATCATTAATATTATCTCCAATTGCCATAACATCAGAGCGATCAACATTTAAGAAACGACTAAGATATTCTAGGGCATAACCTTTTCCGATGTGAACAGGAGTAATATCTAAGTATTCATATTCTTTATTAATAATCGTATCTTTATAAAATCCTTTCTTCTGAATAAGAGTTACATTTAAGTTGGCATTTAAAAGAATTTCGTTTTTTACATTTGATAAATCACCAGTACTAGAGATTACTAATTTAAAGATAGGAGTTTGATGAGCATCGATATAATCTTTTATATTTTCTACAATATGAAAAGATAAAGTATTTGTATTTTTACTGCCATTTAATATGTAATTTCTAAGATCCATATAAAGCAAATTTTCAGTAATTACTTCAGATTCGCTATAAACATGAACATGTAAACTATATTTTTTTGCTAAATCATAACAAGCATTAAAATCTTCAATTGGCAACAAGTTCTTATATATTTCCTCTCCTGTTTTTAAATTAATAATTTGTGTTCCATTTCCAAAAATACCATAAGAAGCATTGCACTTATCACAAATATCTTTTGTAATAGAATAGGTTTTTCCAGTACAAATGGCAAAGTCAATATTCTTTTTATTAATATCATTAATAGCAGTTAGATTATTGACAGGGATAAAATTATTGTGGTCAATTAAAGTACCATCTAAGTCACTTGCAATTAACTTGATTGCCATGAAAAAACCTCCTAGTTTAAATGTTAAATCTATTCTATCATATCTTTTGTGATAGTGGTAGAAAAAATTAAAAAAATAAGGTATAATACAATAAAAATAACCAAACAGGAGAAATTATGAGAAATATAAAATTAACAATAGAATATGATGGGAAAGACTTTAATGGTTGGCAAAAGCAACCAAACAAATTAAACATACAAGGAACTATAGAATCTGTTATTGAAAGTATTACAGGAGAAAAAGTAGAATTAAATGCTTCTCGGAAGAACCGATGCGGGTGTTCATGCCTTCGGACAAGTTGCAAATTTTAAAACCAATTCCAATTTACCGATTTCAAAATTTGCAATTGCAATTAACTCGAGATTAAAAAAATCAATTGTTATCAAAAAAGCGGAAGAAGTAGAAGAAGATTTTCATTCTCGTTTTGCTTGTAAGAAAAAAACATATGTATATAAAGTCGATAATTCAGAATATGGAAGTAGTATTTATCGAAATCTGAAGTACCATATTCCACAAAAACTAGATGTGGAAAAAATGGATAGAGCCGCAAAATATTTTGAAGGAGAACATGATTTTAAAGCGTTTAAAGCAAGTGGAACAAGTGCTAAAAGTAGTGTAAGAACGATTTATAAAGCAAGTGTTAAGCAGGAAGAACAAAATATAACTATAACATTAACGGGGAATGGATTTTTATATAATATGGTTCGTATTATTTCTGGAACTTTAGTAGATGTGGGACTTGGGAAAATAAAGCCAGAAGAAATTCCGATAATATTAGAACAAAAAGATAGGACAAAAGCTGGAAAAACATTACCAGCACATGGATTATATTTAGTAAGTGTCGAATATGACTAACTGTCACAAAACAAGTAAAGAATTCATATGATATACTAGCAAAATAAGCAACAAAGGAGAGAAAATTATGAATACTTTACTTATATTTTTTGCATTGCCACTTGCAACAATTATATTGGCAGCTGTATTACAAAAACTAATAAAATGCCCAATATTGGTGGCAGCTATCTTTTTTGCCATTTATTTAATTGTAGCTTTTGCCGTATTTGATGCAACATTTTTAATTGCAGCAATTGTATACACATTTTTAGCATATGTAACAGCAGCAATTGTTAGAATACTTTGCTGGTTTTTCAGAAATTGTAGTTGGAGTTGCAATTGTAATTGCACTTGTAACAATCAAGATAATGATTGTTGTTGTAGAAGAGCAAACAACACGACCAATAATGTATTAGCCTTAAGTGATGCAAACGAAGCGGTTAGTCTATCCAATAGAAATGGATGTACTTGTCGAGTGACTTGTAGAAACAATAACACATTTAATAACGGATACAACAGAGGATATAATAACGGTTATGATAATGGCTATAACAATGCATTTGATTTTTGCAATGATAATGGAAATAACCAAAATGCATGTAATCAAGATTTAATAGCAGCTACAAACAATATTGCAACTGCAATTAATAATAATCTTGGCTGTTGTTGTAGAAGAAGATGCAGATAAGAAAATAGAGGAAAATATCAATCTTATTTTCCTCTATTTTGTTTTACTTTCTTTACTATTTTGCTAAAATGTGATATAAAATATGCTAAGAGGTGGAAAAGTTGAAAATAGCAATTTTATCAGACATACATGGAAACATAGTAGCATTAGAAGAAGCAATTAAAGATGCAAAAACACAAGGAGTAGAACAATATATTGTATTAGGGGATTTGATTACAGATTTACCTTTTACGAATGAAATAATTGACAAAGTAAGAGACTTAACACCATATGTTGTAAAAGGAAACAGAGAACAATATTTGCTAGAGTATGAATCAACAAAAGAAGATAAAATGTGGAAAACGATACAGAATAAGAGTGTATGTTGTTATTATCATCACCTAAGAAAAGATAATTTGGAATATATTCGTAATTTAAAAGAAGAACTAACTTTGGAAATAGAAGGAGTTAAAATAAAAGCAGTACATGCGTCACCTGATAGTGTGACAGAATTACTGTATTTTGATACTCCTCGCATGGAAGAAATTTTTAGTGAGCTACAAGAAGATATTTTAGTATATGGACATAACCATAATTCGGCACAATATCAAACTAAAAATGGGAAGACAATTGCGCAAGTAGGAGTACTTGGAATTCATAACAATCAAATTGGAAAACCTCAATATACCATTTTGAATTGTGAAAACGGACAAGCTAGAATGGAAATACGAACATTAGAATATGATGTACAAAGATTAAAAGAAAAGATAATACAAGTAGGGGGATTATATCCAGAAGCAAGAGTATGGCAGAATTTAAATTTTCTTACTATTCTTAAAGGAAAAGATATTAGAAGGGACTTTTGTAAAGAAGCAAAAGAAAAAATGTTATCAAAATATCATGGAACATATCAAAAAGGGTTTAATTCTCATTTCGAGTCTTTTGATGATGATATTTATCAAGAAGTAGCAAAAGAATTTGAACCATATTTTTTATTATAAAGGAGACAGTATGAGACTAGATAAATTTTTAAAAGTGGCAAGAGTTATTAAAAGAAGAACAATTGCAAATGAAGCAGCAGATAGTGGAAGAGTTAGTGTAAATGGAAAACAAGTTAAACCAAGTTATGAAGTAAAAGTGGGAGACATTGTTGAAATAATATTTGGAAATAGTACTTCCAAATTTGAAATTTTATATATTCCACAAACAGTTGGAAAAGATATGCCAGAATTAATAAAAATATTGTAAGGAGTACAAATGAAAAAGATTAAAGAGAAATTATTAGAAAATGATTTTGGAGCATACTTATATGATTTAAGATGCAAAAAAGAATATACCATAGAAGAATTAGCTCAAAAAATAAACATGGAGACCGTAACAATAAAAGGAATTCGAAAATGGGAACACGATTTAGAGTTTCCGAATTTAGACCAAATGTACAAATTATCCGAAATTTATGAAGTTCCAATTGAAGAATTAATGCAGATAAGAACACAAACATTAGAAGAGGGACTAAAGGGAGTACATAAGATCATGATTCGTTTCTTAGGTTATTTATTGGGATTTTCGATTTATGGAACGATTATTATTGGATATACCATTATTTTTGCAACACTAATATTTTCGTTTTTATTCTTTATTGCAGCAGCAAATAGACCAATAACACGTTTTTAACATTGTTTAAGAAAGAGGAAAAAATATGTCAAAATTTATTCATTTACATGTTCATAGTGAATATAGTTTGCTAGATGGAGCAAACAGAATTAAAGATTTACCCGTTCGTGCTAAAGAAATGGGTATGGAGGCAATTGCTCTTACAGACCATGGGGTTATGTATGGAGTTATTGACTTTTATAAGGCATGTAAAAAAGAAGGAATTAAACCAATTATTGGGTGTGAAGTATATGTGGCAAATAGAAGTCGATTTGATAAAGAAGCAGGTTTAGACTGGAACAACCACTTAATTTTGCTTGCCAAAAATAACAAAGGATATCAAAACTTAACAAAACTAGTTTCGGCGGGATTTACAGATGGGTTTTACTATAAACCACGTATCGATAAAGAAATACTAGAAAAACATCATGAGGGACTAATTTGTTTAAGTGCATGTCTTGCTGGAGAAGTAAACCAAGCAATTTTAAAAGATGATTTAGAACATGCAAAAGAAGTAGCCTTATGGTTTAAAAACTTATTTGGAGAAGACTATTATTTAGAAGTACAGAATAACGGAATAAAAGAACAAACACTTGCCAATCAAAAGTTAATACAGTTATCCAGAGAACTTGATATTCCACTTGTTGCAACTAACGATGCTCATTATTCAAGACGTGAAGATGCTTATAACCATGAAGTATTATTATGCATACAAACAGGTAAGAAAATGAAAGATGAAGACCGTATGCATTTTGAAACAGAGGAATTGTATCTAAAAACAAGTGAAGAAATGGAAGATTATTTTAGTAATATTCCAGAGGCAATTGAAAATACCGTAAAAATTGCAAATAGCTGTAGTGTGGAATTTGAATTTGGACATACTATATTACCAAATTATGATGTACCAGAAGAATTTGAAACACACTATGAGTATCTAAAAAAATTATGTGATGATGGGATAAGAAAACGCTATGGAGATAATCCAAGTCAAGAGATTTTAGATAGAGCAGAGTATGAAATAAGTGTTATTCATAAAATGGGATATGTTGATTACTACTTAATTGTTTGGGATTATATTAATTATGCAAAATCCGTAGGAATCCCAGTAGGTCCAGGACGTGGTTCAGGAGCAGGTTCCATTTTAGCCTATGCAATAGGAATTACGGATATTGACCCAATCCAATATAACTTACTGTTTGAACGCTTTTTAAACCCAGAAAGAATCAGTATGCCCGATTTTGACGTTGACTTTTGTTATGAAAGAAGACAAGAAGTAATTGATTACGTATGCCATAAATACGGATATGACCATGTATCACAAATTATTACCTTTGGAACCATGGCTGCTAGAATGGTAATTCGAGATGTGGGAAGAGTATTAGATATTCCCTATCAAGATGCTGATAAACTTGCAAAAATGATTCCAAATGAATTACATATTACGATTCCAAAGGCATTAGAGCAAAATAGAGAATTGAAAGAATTATATGAATCAGATACGACAACAAAACAAGTATTAGATATTGCAATGGCATTAGAAGGAATGCCAAGACAGGCATCAACCCATGCTTGTGGTGTCGTTATTACCAAAGACCCAGTTGTAAGTTATGTACCTTTATATGTAAATACCAAGGATGGGTCGATTACGACACAATTTATTATGACCACATTAGAAGAGCTAGGATTATTAAAGATGGACTTCTTAGGATTACGAACCTTAACGGTAATTCAAGATGCAATCAATCTTGTAAAACAAACAAGAGGAATTGATGTTAAGTTTGATGAAAAAATGAATGACCCTAAAGTTTATAAATTATGGGCAAATGGTGAATCCAGTGGAATATTCCAATTTGAATCACAAGGAATGACAAACTTTATGAAGGAATTAAAGCCAGATAGCTTAGAAGATATTATAGCAGGAGTTTCGCTGTATCGTCCAGGTCCAATGGACCAAATACCAAGATATATTAAAAACAAGCTAGACCCAGCACATGCAGTCTATACCCATCCATCTTTAGAACCAATTCTAAATGTAACTTATGGTTGTATGGTATACCAAGAACAAGTTATGCAAATTGTAAGAGATTTAGCAGGATATTCCCTAGGAAGAGCAGACCTTGTAAGACGTGCTATGGGTAAGAAAAAACTAGATGTTATGGCAAAGGAAAGAGAATATTTTATTTATGGAAAGCTAGATGAAGAAGGAAATGTAGAAATTCCAGGATGTATCAGAAATGGAATTGATGAAGTATCTGCTAATAAAATATTTGATGAAATGGCAGAGTTTGCAAAATATGCATTTAACAAATCCCATGCGGCAGCCTATGCAGTCGTATCTTACCGAACGGCTTACTTAAAAGCATATTATCCAGAAGAATTTTTAGCAGCAACCTTAAACAGTTATTTAGGAAACTTAGATAAAGTTCCAGCGTATATTGATGAATGTAAAAGACTTCATATTGAAATCTTAAGACCAGATATTAATAAAAGTTTTACCAAATTTACAGTAGATAATGGCAAAATCCGTTTTGGACTAGGAAGTATTAAAAATGTAGGAATTGCAGCAGTTGATAGCATTGTAAAAGAAAGAGAAGAAAGAGGACTATTTAACTCTTTTACTGACTTTTGCGAGAGAATGCAATCCGAAGCTGTGAATAAAAAATGCATTGAAAGTTTAATAAAAGCAGGAGCATTTGACGAATTTGAACAAACGAGAAGTACTCTTATGGCATCATTTGAAGGAATTATCGATACGATTTCAGATTCTTCTAAAAAGGCATTACAAGGGCAAGTAACGATGTTTGATTTAGCTCCAGAAGATGATAATATGAATGAAATGAAATATACCTATAATACTTTAAAAGAATATTCCAAACGAGAGTTATTATCCATGGAAAAAGAAATGCTTGGGTTATACATATCAGGCCATCCGTTGGATAACTTAAGAGAGCAAATTGAAAAACAAACCAGTATTAATACCATGCAAATGAGACAATTGCATGAAGAAGAAAATGGAGAACTTGGAGTACAAGTACCAGAATTTAAAGATGGACAAGCTATTAAATTTGTAGGAATTATTAATAGTGTCAAAAAGAAATATACCAAGAACAATAAAATTATGGCATTTCTAACAGTTGAAGATTTATATGGACAAGTAGAAATCATCCTATTTGAAAATTGCTATCAAACCTGTTCCGATATTCTATTAAATGATAAAATTGTTGTAATAGAAGGACGCCTGAGCGTAAGAGAAGACGAAGACACCAAAATTGTAGCAAACCGAATTACTGAATTTGGAGAAAAGAAGAATAAGAAATTTGTAATCGATATAACAGATTTGGAAGAAGAAGCAAAAAAACACTTAAGAGGAGCTATCAAATTTTTCTCAGGTGATAAAAATAACATTGCAATCTTCGTAAAAGAAAAAGAAGAATTAAAGCCATGTGGTGGAATTTATATAACAGATGAAATTAAAACACAATTTGAAGAAATTGTGGGTAGTGAAAGAGTAAATATAGTAGAAGAATAGAACCATGTAGGGGTCGGCGCCTTCGCCGACCCATTTATAAAATCAATCTATAAATGGGTTGACGAAAGCATTTTTATTCCTTTTCACAAACTAGACACAAATACAAGTTATAATGTATAATAATTGTTAGAAAAAATAGGAGTGGAGAAACGATGAATAATGTAACAGTACTTGTTGTAGACGATGAATCAAGAATGAGAAAATTGATTAAGGACTTTTTAGTGCAAAAGGAATTTAAAGTGCTAGAGGCAGAAGATGGAGAAAAAGCATTAGAGGTGTATCATGAAAACAAGAAAGAAATTGGTCTTATTTTATTAGATGTTATGATGCCAAAATTAGATGGATGGTCTGTGTTAAGACAAATTAGACAAGAATCCAAATTGCCTATTATGATGCTAACCGCAAGAGGAGAGGAACAAGATGAGTTATTTGGATTTGAACTTGGAGTCGATGAATATATTTCAAAACCATTTAGTCCTAAAATATTAGTGGCAAGAGTGGAAGCACTTTTAAATAGAACCATAGGAAACCAAGGGGAAATAAAAGATTATGGTGGTATTGAAATTAATGCAGATGGAAGAACAGTAAAAGTGGATGGAAAAGAAGTGGAAATGAGTCTTCGTGAATATGAACTTTTAAAATATTTAGTAGATAATGAAGGAATTGCTTTATCAAGAGATAAAATCTTAAACAATGTATGGAATTATGATTATTATGGGGATTCTAGAACGATTGATAGTCATATAAAAAAGATAAGACACAAGTTAGGAAAAAAAGGAAAATATATTGAGACAATGCGTGGTGTCGGTTATAAATTCGAGGTGAAAAAATAAAAAAATGGAAACAATAAAAGAAAAATTTAAATCCATTCGAATGAAACTATTTTTTAGCTTATGTATTGTTGTTGTTATTATTATTGCTTTTCTAATCTTAACTAACAACTTTGTGTTAGAGACTTTTTACCTATATACAAAAACAAATAATCTAATTGGCATTTACGAAAGATTGAATCACTATTATAGTAAAGAGGAAATAAACAATGGACAAATAGAAGCAGAGCTTGAAAAAATAGCAATTAATAATAACTTTGATATTTTAATACAAGGAGAAAATGACATTAGTGTATATTCTACAAACCGTAATTTTTTGTCCAATGTAAATGAGATAAATACCATAAATAGTATACTACAAAAAAGTAAAAATATTGTATATAAAAATGATGAAGTAGTTGTTAGAAAATTTGAAGATAAAACAAATGGTATTACTTTCTTAATGTTTACCGCAGAGCTAGACAATGGCTATAAATTATACATTCGCATGCCATTTGCTTCTATTCATGAAAGTGTAAAGATTTCGAATAAATTCTTATATTTAATTGGAGGCTTTACCATTTTAATTGGAGGAATTGTAGTATCCTTTATTTCTAGAAGATTTACATCACCAATTTTAGAACTAAATGCCATTGCTAATAAAATGGCAAAATTGGATTTTAGCCATAAATACCGTGTGACTGATACAGAAGATGAAATTAATGAACTTGGTAAAAGCATTAATACTATGTCCGATAAGCTAGAAAAAACGATTAATAGGCTAAGAGATACCAACATTGAATTGGAAAAAGATATTGAAGAAAAATCTAAAATTGATGAAATGAGGAAACAATTTATTTCTGATGTATCACATGAGTTAAAAACACCAATTGCATTAATACAAGGATATTCCGAAGGATTAATTGAAAACGTAAATACCGATGAAGAAAACCGAAAATTTTATGCAGGTGTTATTTTAGACGAAGCAAACAAAATGGATAAATTAGTAGCACAACTATTAGAATTAATGAAATTGGAATATGGAAAAAGAGAATTTAATAACCAAGAATTCGATATTTGTGAGTTAATAAAAGAAGTTATCCGAAAATCCAAAGTAATCCTAGAAGAAAAAAATATTAATGTTAAATTTAACGAGGAAAATGCCAGCTACGTATTTGCAGATGACTTTTACATTGAGCAAGTCATTACCAATTATTTTACGAATGCGATGAAACATGCAAAAGAAAAAGAGGGTCAAAAAACAATTGAAATTACAATAACACCAAATAAAGAAAATAACACTGTAAGAATTAGCATATTTAACACAGGAGATCCAATAAAAGAAGAAGACTTAACGAGAATTTGGAACCGTTTTTATAAAATAGATGAATCAAGAACAAGAGAAGATGGAGGAACGGGAATTGGATTATCCTTAGTAAAAGCAATTATGCATAACTATAAAAAAGAATACGGAGTAATAAACAGAGAAAACGGAGTAGAATTCTATTTCGATTTAGAACTTGTTGTCGAAGCATGTCAATAAAAAAGAATTGATTTAAAGAATGATGATTTTGGGGACGGGGGTAAAAATCATCTGTATAAAATATGAAAAATATGGAAAAACTATTGCTATAAGAAGGTGAGTTTATGGCAGTAGTTTTTTTTATCATGTTATTTTTTATATTAATTTTATTGGTTATCGTTTGTAGTACCATTAAGATAGAAATTCAAAAATTAAGATTTTTGAATAATGAAACGGATAAATTACAATATGATTATTTGATGTTTTTAGAATTACGATTTCTAAACCATATTAAGATAGTGAGATTAACATTAACTCCACAAAAACTTAAACGTTTAAATCAAAAAGTAAATCTAAAAGAAAAATTACAGAAAATCAATCTAAAAGAAATGAAAAAAGATTTACCCCAAAAAGTAAAACAATTAGAAAAGCAATTAAAGATACAATTAGAACAACTTCATTTTTATTTGGAAATTGGTACAAAAGATGTCATTATCACATCTGCTATGATTGCACTAATAGGAAGTTTTGTAGGTATCTTACTTCCCAAATGGATAAAACAATACCGTCATGAAAAATATAAGTACAAAATCATGCCAGTTTATCAAAATCAAAATGTAATAAAACTATCACTAAACTGTATAATTCAGGTAAAAGTGATACATATTATAAATATAATTTTTACTTTGGTAAAGAAAAGAAAGGAGAGTAAAAAACATGAGCGAACATCCAATAGAAGGTCTTATGACTACAGCTATGAACAATATTAAAGATATGATTGATGTAAATACAATTATTGGGGAGCCAATTGAAACCTCAAACAATGTGGTGATTATTCCAATTTCAAAAGTATGTTTTGGGTTTGCAGCAGGAGGTAGTGAATTTAGTGGAGAGACCATAGGAGAATATACCAAAAAAGAAAAAGAAGAGGAAATTCAATATAACTTACCATTTGGAGGAGGTTCTGGAGCAGGGGTTAATATTAACCCAGTTGCATTTTTAGTGATTCAGGGAAGTGGAGTAAAATTGTTACCAGTAGAACATTGTTCTTCCATTGATCGTTTGTTAGATTACATGCCAGATTTAATGGAAAAAGCGAATAACCTAATGAATAAAATGATGCAAGACAAAAAAGAAGAAAAAAACAAAGTAAGACAAGAAGAAATGAGACAAAAGAAAGAAGAAGAAAAACAAAAACAAGAGCATAAACAAGAAAGAGTTATGCAAAAAACAAGACCGAAAAGAAATCCTGTTAATCAAAATGTGGTCTATGAATACGAATACGAACAACAACCACAAGAAGATACACAAATTCCAAATATAGAATATGAAGAATTTGATAAATATGAAGATGAATAAAGGCGAAGAAATATTTTCTTCGTTTTTTTATTCATATATTGATAATCAATAATAAGTAATATAAAATAGAATAGAATAATAACATAAGCGAGGTTATGAGGATGAAACAAAAAATCATAATAATTGGAAGCATTGGAATTATTATTTTATTAGCATTGATAGGGATAAAAGTATTATTAGAAAGGAATGAACCTATGGAAGAAAAGGACAAAGAACAAATGGTAGTGCAACAACCAAAAGATATTTTTGAGGATCATTATGAAAAGGCAAATGAAAAATTACAAACTCTTTCATTGGATGAAAAAATAGCACAATTATTTGTGATAGGTACTTCTAACAATAGTAATTTGGAAGAATTAAAGAAATATCAATTTGGTGGATATTTATTGTTTAAAGATTTTTTTGCTAACAAAACAGAAGAACAAATAAAAAAAGAGATCAGTAAATTTCAGAATGATGTAAACATTCCTTTATTAATTGCAGTAGATGAAGAAGGAGGAAAAGTTGCAAGGGTTAGTAGCAATAAAACATTAAGAGAAGAAGAGTTTGAATCTCCAAGCAAACTATATCAAGAAGGTGGCTTTGAACAAATAAAAAAAGATACAATAGAAAAAAGTACTTTTTTACACAATTTAGGAATTAATCTTAATTTTGCACCTGTTGTCGATATATCCCAAAATCCAAATGACTATATGTATGATAGAACATTACAACAAGGCAAAGAACTAACTTCTACTTATGCGAAAATAGTAATCTCTACAAGTAAAGATTATAAAGTATCCTATACATTAAAACACTTTCCAGGGTATGGAAGCAATAAAGATACCCACAAAGTAAGTTCAAAAGATGAAAGAACTTTGGAAGAAATTGAACAAAATGACCTAGAGCCATTTAGAGCAGGAATTGAAGTTGGTGCAGAAGTAGTTATGGTGAGTCATAATATCGTAACAAGTATTGATAGTAAAAATCCTGCATCGATTTCAAAACCAATCCATGACTTACTACGACAAAACTTAGAATTTACAGGAATTATTATAACAGATTCTATTAACATGGGAGCAATTAGTGAGAATTACAAAACAAAAGATGCAATTATAAATGCAATTTTAGCTGGAAACGATATGATCATTATTTCCATCAATAAAACGACAACCGATAAAATAACAAAAACAAAAGTAACCTATGAAACAGTTATTAAAACGGTAAGAGATGCTATGCAAGATGGACAAATTACCGAAGAAAGAATTGACGAATCCGTAAAACGTATTCTAGCATGGAAATATGCAAAAGGATTAATGGAATAATCTATGAAGAGGCCCCTTTACTTAAGGGGGCTGTCTGCTTTAGCAGACTGGGGGTTCTTAAGAAAGTATGCAAGAACCCTACAGCTTTAGTCTGAATAAGAATAATCTTGCTTTCGGTTTTTTATTATGATATAGTAAGGAAAAAAGAAAGGAAGAACACATTGGAAATTCAGGGTAGATTAAATGATATTATTTATCAAAATGAAGTAAATAGTTATACAGTCGCAACGTTTGAGACAGATGACGAAGAATTAACCATTGTTGGTTATCTTCCTTTTATTCATCCAGGAGATAGCCTAAAATTAATTGGGAAATATGTAACACACCAAGAATATGGACAACAATTTAAAATCGATTCTTTTGAAAAAACAATGCCACAAACCTTGGAAGCATTGGAGCAATATTTAGCAAATGGAACCATTAAAGGAATAGGACCTTCTACGGCCAAGAAAATAGTAGATACCTTTAGAGAAGAAACCATTCATATTTTTAAATACGAACCAGAAAAATTAGCTCTCATCAAAGGAATTAGCAAAGAAAAGGCATTACAGATGTCGCAAGATTTTAATGAAAACTGGGAACTATGGCAAATTGTTGGATATTTAGAACGATTTGGAATAGGACCACAAAACGCAAAAAAAGTATATGAATTATTAGGTGCAAATGCAGTACGTGAAATCGAAGAAAATCCTTATATATTAGTAGATATTGCAAGAGGTGTCGACTTTAAACAAATCGATAAAATGGCAATGGATATAGGAATTTCTTGTGATAATGAAAAAAGAATTGAAAGTGGAATTAAATATAGCTTAATTCGTATTAGCTATAATGGACATACTTGTGTAGAAAAAGAAAGGCTAATTTTATTTGTAAAAGATTTGTTGCAAGTAGAACAAGATACAATCAGAAACTGTTTAATCAATTTAAATGTAAAAAAACAAATTGTTATTGAAAAACAAGAAGAAGGATTTGAACTTGTTTACCTGTATCCTTATTACATGGCAGAATTAACAATTGCCCAAAGGCTAATAAGTTTAAGAAATTTCGAAAATAACAAAGAAATTAAAAACTTAAAAAAAGAGCTAAAACAATTAGAAAAATTATCTAGCATTGAGTTATCGGATAAACAAAAAGAAACATTAGAAATGGTAAACTCTGAAAATGTTTGTATTATTACAGGAGGACCAGGAACAGGAAAAACGACTGTTATTAAAACTATTATCGAATTATATGAAGCGCATTCCAAAAAAGTAGTACTATGTGCACCAACGGGAAGAGCTGCAAAACGTATGACAGAAGCGACTGGAAAAGAAGCAAAAACGCTACATCGTTTATTAGAAATTGGAAAAATAGAAGATGACATGAAAGAAAGTATAGACAATGATGTAACACCAATTGATGCAGATGTTATTATCGTAGATGAAGTATCTATGGTAGATGTGTTTTTAATGAATTATTTGGTAAAAGCAATTTATAAAGGTACCAAACTAATTTTAGTAGGAGATGCAGACCAATTACCATCCGTAGGACCAGGAAGCATTTTAAAAGATATTATTGATTCGAAAGAAATTGCAACCATTCATTTAGATAAAATTTTTAGACAAGCACAAAAAAGTAAAATCATTGTAAATGCTCATAGAGTAAATGAAGGACAACCATTTTTAACAAAAGAAGAGGCGGAAGGCTCGAATGAAGATTTTTTCTATATTCGACCTAATACACAAGAAGAGATGATATACCAAGTGCTAAGTTTAAGTAGTACAAGACTTTCTAAATTTGGAGATTACGACTTTTTTACACACATACAAGTACTATCACCAACCAAAAAAGGAAACTTAGGAACCAAAGAATTAAATACACGTTTACAAGAAACGTTAAATCCAGCATCAGACTTTAAAAAAGAAAAAAACAGTATGGGAGTTATTTTTAGAGAACAAGATAAAATTATGCAAATACGAAACAATTACGATATCTATTGGGAGAAAAAAGAGCCAGAATACGAATATGGGAGTGGCGTATTTAATGGCGAAATGGGAACCATCGAAAAAATTGATGAAATCGAAAAACAAGTGAAAATTCGTTTTGATGATGAGAAAGAGGCATGGTATGCATTTTCAGACCTAGACCAAATTGAACATGCTTATGCTATCACAATCCATAAAGCACAGCGGAAGTGAATTTGATGTAGTCATTATGGTAGTTCCACCATCTTCCAATATGCTATTAACAAGAAACTTGTTATACACAGGATTAACAAGAGCTAAAAAATTACTTATTTTAATTAGCCAAGATAAAATTATAGAGTTTATGATTCAAAATGTAGACTCAAAAAAACGAAATACGGGGTTAATGTATAAATTAAAAAATCAATAAATGGGGGTGTATTTATGATACTCTCATTTTTGTTATAGGAGGAAATGATATGTTAGAAAATATGATTCATTTATTTTATCCCAAAGTATGTGGAATTTGTGGAGAAATTTCGAAAGATGATATTTGCAACAAATGTAAAGTGAAAATTAAGAAATACAGTCGAAATAAAAAGCATATTTATTTGACGAAATATTATACAACCCATATGTATCTATTTGACTATCAAGACATCATAAGACAAAAAATATTACAATACAAGTTTCAAGAAAAAAGTTATCTCTTTCGATGTTTTGTAAAAATTATTGTAAATGATAAAAAAATATGTGGATTTTTGAAAAATTATGATATAATAATCCCAGTTCCAATTAGTAAAAAAAGGAAAAAACTAAGGGGATATAATCAAAGTGAACTAATTGCAAAAATGATTGCAAAGCAGGTGGATAAGTTAGAATACAGATGTGACATTTTATATAAACCAAAAGATACATTACCACAAAGTTCGCTAGATAAGGAAAAAAGACAAGAAAATATTCAAGATGCTTATTACATAAAAAACGAAGAAGTCGTGCAAAATAAGAAAATCTTATTATTAGACGATATTTATACAACAGGAAGCACAGTAAATGAATGTAGTAAAGTTTTAAAACAAGCAGGAATAAAAGAAATAGGAGTATTAACACTTGCAAAAGATTAAGAGGTGAAATATGGAAGATTTAGTAGAAAGTATTTTAGATTATGTAAGAAATGACTATACCGATTATGCTATTATGATTAATGGCGAATGGGGAAGTGGAAAGACGTATTTTTGGAATCACAAAATTAGGAATAAAATTGAATCTATGCATATTAATGGAAAACAATATACCACCATTTATATGTCTTTATATGGAATTTCAAACCTAGAAGAGATTAGCAAAAAAATCTTTATTGAAACCACACAATTAATGGACAAAAATCTAAAACGTTACATGCAAGCAAATGGTCAAACGACCATTCCAGAATATGCCAAAACTGGTCTTGATATGGCAAACTTTTTTGGGGTAACCCAAAATGGAGACCACATCGATTATGGAGAATTTTTTACAACAGATGATAAAGTATTGTGTTTTGATGACTTAGAAAGAGCCAATGTAGATGTTATTGATATTTTAGGATACATTAATAACTTTGTAGAACATGATCATATAAAAACCATTATTATTTGTAATGAAAAAGAATTATCTACCAAATTAAAAAGTAGTAACTTAGAAATGAAAACCTTTATTGCAACTTATCTTCTAGATAAAGAAGGAGATTTGGAAAAAGCAAGTGATAAACCAATGGTAGAAAAAATTCAAGATAAAATTGAATATGTTTTTGATAAAGCGAATGATTATGAAAGAATTAAAGAAAAATTAATTGGGGAAACATTTGAATATGCACCAGAATTTACGTATATTATTAACGGTTTATTAATGCGATATGAAAATAATGAAGACCTAATTCGATTTTTAAGAGAAAATACATGGTTGATTATTTCTACATTTAATAAAAGTGGAACCAGAAACCTAAGAATTTTAAAACATGCTTTAAATGATTTTCGAAAAATATTCGATATGGTTAATAAATATTATCCAAACACAAACCATAGAGTATTACAGACAATGCTTATTTTTACGATTGCTGTTTCCTTCGAAATAAAAGCAGGAAAAATTACAAAAGATAAATTTGTCAATATTAAAGATAACGAAGAATATAAATCTATATTAGTATCCTCAAGAGTATTACTAACAGATAATCGTCAATTTTATATTAAAGAATTTGATAATAACTATTACTATAATTTTAAATCTGAATATCGATTTATCAAATTTATAGAAATCTACGTACGTACAAGAATTTTTAATATGAAAGTATTTAAAGAAAATATGGAAGTAATTATTAATACAGTAGATACGGATAAACTTCCAGGATATAAGAGATTATTAACAGAAGAATATTGGAAAATCAGTGATGATCAATTTGATGGTGTCATTGAAGAAGTGTTAGAAGATGTAAAAAATGGAAGAATCCGCTTAGTTGATGTTGTAAAACTATTTGCATATTTTAGCTATTTTATTAAAAAAGATTTAATTAATTACGACATGAAAACCATTAAAAGTATATTTTTCAATGGAATGAATATTGCATCTTTAACATCCGAATATTGTGATAATGTAGAAGAAGAACTTGCACAAATTACGGTAAGTGAAGTAAACCCAGATATAGAAGAGATTTTAAGACATTTCAACCAATTGAATGTGCAATTAAAAGATAAAATGTACATTGAAAAAGCAGAAGGAATTTTTAAATGCATTCCAATGCGTATGGAAGAATTTTATGAGCGATTTGACAAAGAATGTATGAATGTACCAATTTTCAAATATTATGATGTATTTCAAATGTTTCAAAGAATTTCCTGTGCAAGCAATGAGGATATAGTAACTATTAAAGAAAAATTAATAAATCGTGTGAAACGATATCCAAAAGAAATTGAACCAGAAATGAAAAACATTAAGCAACTAAAACAATTAATCGATGATTATACAAAAAATAAAGAAGCAACCATTAAAATTGTTATGCTAAAAGAATTTTCAAAAGATTTAGAATACATTTTAGACCAATATAAAACACCATTATTAGGTGGAAAAAAAGAAGAAACTGAATAAAACAATTCAAAAAATTGTCAAAAATATGAATAAAAAATTTTCCTAGTCAAATAATAAGATAAACTTAAAATTAAAAGGAGGGAAAATTTTGAAAGCAACAGGTGTAGTTAGAAGAATTGATGATTTAGGAAGAATTGTTATTCCAAAAGAAATAAGAAAAACATTAAGAATTAAAGAGGGAGACCCTCTAGAAATATTTACAGATAAAGAAGGAGAGGTCATTTTAAAGAAATATTCACCAATTGGTGAACTTTCTGAATTTGCTACAGGCTATGCAGACACCCTAGCAAAAACCACAGGACATATTGCATGTATTACGGATAAAGATACCGTTATTGCAGTTTCTGGAGGTTCAAAAAAGGAATTTTTAGAACAAGACTTAAGCAAAGAACTAGAACAACTATTAGAAGATAAAGAAGTATATACAAGCAAAGAAAATAACGAAGTATCCATTCCAATTACCAAAAACGATAATAGAGAAAGAAAATACAATTCGCAAGTTGTATATCCAATTATTTCGCAAGGAGATGTGATTGGAAGTGTTATTTTACTTTCTAAAGATAATAATACGAAAATGGGAGATTCGGAATTAAAAGTAGTACAATCAGCAGCAGGATTTTTAAGTAGTCAAATGGAAATCTAAACAAGAACAAGAATTTATTTCTTGTTCTTGTTTTTTTAGCTTAAATAAAACTTTAACATTATTAAAACTCAATGATTTATTTATGTTTTTTCTTGTTTTTCCCAACATCGCACATAGTGTAATAAAATTTCGCTTATGAAGCTCATTTTAAAACACTATGTAGCTTGTCGGTCCCCACAGCGAAACTACGAAAAACCATAAATTAAAATCGTTGAGTTTTACAATGAAGTATTTTTAAAAAACGAAGAAAACAAGAGAAAAACGAAGAAAAAATATCAAAAAGAACTTTTAATTAAAGTTTTGAACTTTTCGAAACAAAATCAATCTAAACCATGCTAAATTCAGTGCCAAATCTCTTTGATAAGATGGAAAATATATGCTATAATACCAATCGATGGTGCATTATTCTAGTAATATTGTCTATTACGAGGGTGGGGCTAAAAATCCACTAAAGGGCATATCGATGAAGTTTCTTGTTCGTGCGCGGTAACGCCCAGTTCTGTGTGCTTTCAGGGAGTAAAGATGATAGGGAAATATGTAATGGCATACATAGCATTTCCCCTATCGTCGCGGAGGCTTTCGTCAGTTTCGGTTGACTTGAGTATAACCTATATAAAGTGCCAAGACACAATATATAGAGTAGCCTGTCTCGAGTGGTAAATTTGGGATTAGTTAAAACGGTTTCTTGATTACAATAGCTAAGTAATAAAGAGATTATGGCTATGAAATTATTACTGCAAAAAAGACTAGTAATAGAGCCAATATTTCAAGGAAAACTTCTAGAATGTTTGTACTTTTAGGTGCAAGGAAACCTAGGGATTAAGGTGTAGATTTTAGTGGCTGTCTGGTATTCTTTTATTTCCTTATTCTAAATAAAAGGATATTTTCTTTAAATGGAAACGGCTAAACAGCAATGTTTAGTAGAAAATAGAGAAATTCGGCTAGACCTATACTACAAAGTTTACTTAGGTTTTTACCATCTTTAACTATATAATAATTAAAGGAGAAACAATTGAAAGAAAATAGAGACAAGAAAAGTAACGAAAATATAAAATGGTTTATTGAAGTATTTATTATTACCTTTATATTATCGCTATTTTTTTCATACATATCAACAACAGCAATTAATGACATACCAATGGTACCTGCCATTTTTATTCTACTTGCCGTTATTGCAGTAGGTATTATCTTCGATATTGTTGGAGTAGCTGTAACCGTAGCAGGAGAAGAAGAATTTCATGCAAAAGCAAGTAAAAAAATTTCCGGTGCAAAAACAGCGGTTAAATTAATCAGAAATTCCTCCATTGTTGCTAACATTTGTGCAGATGTAATTGGAGATATTTGTGGAGTATTAAGTGGAGCAATTAGTGCGATTATTGCAATGAAAATAACCGAAAGTTATCAAATATCCTTTCCAATCCAATTTTTAATTAGTGCATTAGTTGCATCATTAACAGTAGGAGGAAAGGCACTAGGAAAAGGATTTGCAAAAAGTAAAAGTGGTAGTATTGTATGGATTGTATCCAAAATCATAAAACCATTTTATAAAGAGAAGAAAGAAGAAAAAAACAAGTAGGAACCTAAATATTTCTAGGTTTCTACTTGTTTTTTTTTGTATCTTGTAATATAATTTTGGACATAATCAAAAAGGGGAGATAGATAATATGAGAGCAATCGACATAAGAAATAAATATTTAAAATTTTTTGAAAATCATGGTCATAAAGTAATACCAAGTGCACCACTTATTCCAGAAAATGACCCATCGGTTTTATTTACAACTGCTGGTATGCAACCACTTGTGCCATATTTACTAGGAGAAAAACATCCAGAAGGAACTCGTCTTACGGATTACCAAAAATGTGTAAGAACAGTAGATATTGATGAAGTAGGAGATAACCGTCATTTAACTTATTTTGAAATGCTTGGTAACTGGTCATTAGGAGACTACTTTAAAGAAGAATCAATTAAAATGAGCTTTGATTTTTTGACAAAGGAATTAGAAATTCCAGTAGAAAAATTATCCGTAACTGTCTTTGCTGGAGATGAAGATGCACCACGTGATGAAGAATCCGCAAATATTTGGAAGAGTGTAGGAATGCCAGAAAACCATATTTATTATTTTGGAAAAGATGATAACTGGTGGATAGCAGGGGAAGAAGGACCTTGTGGACCAGATACTGAAATGTTTTATGATACAGGAAAAGAACCATGTTCAAAGGATTGTAACCCATCATGTGGTTGTGGTAAATACGTAGAAATTTGGAATAATGTATTTATGGAATATTACAAAGACAAAAATGGATATACAAAACTAAAACAACAAAACGTGGATACGGGTCTTGGGCTTGAAAGAATGAATATGTTACTGCAAGGAAAAGAGACACCATATGATACCGAAATTTTTGCACCAATTATGGAAAAACTACAAACTCTTGCAAAACACGATGAAATTAGTAGCAGAAGAATTGTTGCAGAACATTTACGTTCTAGTATGATGATTATATCGGATGGTGGAAGACCAAGTAATGTAGACCGTGGTTATGTATTAAGAAGATTAATTCGTAGAATGACAAGACATTTAAATAAATTAGAAATTGACTTAAATGAATTATCTGGATTAATTGATTTAAATATTGATAATTTAAAAGAAATGTACCCAGAATTAGAGAAAAATAGAGAGACTATTAAGCAAGTTATGATAGAAGAAAAAGATAAGTTTGTTAAAACACTTGCCCATGGAGAAAAAGAATTTGAAAAAGCAATTGCTAAAATTAAACAAGAAGGTGCTAAAAAAATAGATGGACAAGTTGTATTTAGACTTTATGATACTTATGGATTTCCACCAGAAGTAACATCTGATTTAGCTCGTGAACAAGGTTATGAAATCGATATGGAAGAATTCCAAAAATTGTTTAAAGAACATCAAGAAAAATCGAGAATGGGTTCAGAACAAAAATTCAAAGGAGGACTTGCAGATCAAAGCCCTGAAACAATTTGCTATCATACAGCAACACACCTTTTAAATGCAGCATTAAAAATAGTAGTTAGTAAAGATGTACATCAAAAAGGTTCAAACATTACAGCTGAAAGAATGCGTTTTGACTTTTCATGTGACCATAAGTTAACAGAGGAAGAAAAACAAAAAACAGAAGACCTAGTGAACCAATGGATTAAAGAAGAATTACCTGTAACAGTAGAAGAAATGAAAAAAGAAGACGCCATTGCATCTGGTGCAGAATGTATGTTTATCGAAAAATATCCAGACATTGTTACGGTATATACAATTGGAAACATATCCAAAGAATTATGTGGTGGGCCACACGTAAAAAATACGAAGGAATTAGGAACCTTCAAAATCAAAAAAGAAGAAGCAAGTTCAGCAGGAGTAAGACGTATTAAAGCAATTTTAGAAAAATAATTAGGAGATAGTATCATGGAAAATTGTATATTTTGTAAAATCATAAAAGGAGAAATACCTTCAACAAAAGTGTACGAGGATGATGAAATATTAGCATTTAAAGACATTCAACCAGCAGCACCAATTCATATTTTGGTGATTCCTAAAAAACATATTCCATCTTTAGTACAATTAGAGAAAGAAGATGAAATCTTAGTTGGAAAAATTTACACAGTAATAAACAAAATAGCTGAAGAACAAGGGGTTTTAAATAAAGGATATCGTGTGATTGTAAACTGTGGTAAAGATGGTGGACAAGAAGTAGGACATTTACATTTTCATTTGTTAGCAGGAAAGAGCCTTGGCGAAAAAATTGTATAAAACCCCTATAAATTATAATAAAAATGTGATATAATAATAATAGATAGCTCAAAACGAACGAAAAAATGGAGGGGGTATTATGTTTAATAGCAAATATAGTAATGTATTAACCGTCTTACTAATTATTGTAATTATTGTAATTTTAGGAATTATTGCATTTTTAGGATACGATATTTTTAGAAAATATTATATTGATAAAGAAGCATCTGATTTTATGGAACGTTATGAAGAACAAATAAGAAATACAACATTATCTGAAGGAAATACAACCACAAATGAAATAACAAATATAATTATTGATCCAGGTAATGATACACAAAATGTAGTATCAGGAGGAAATTCGTCTGGAGGAGGCAAGAAGACAAGTAAATATACTTATAAGGGATTTACTGTTTTAGGAACGATTGAAATTCCAAAAACAGGAATTAAATATCCAGTACTAAATAGTTATGCTCCCAAAGCATTGGAAACAGCAGTATGTTATTATTATGGACCAGGATTAAATGAAGTAGGGAATACAACTATTGCAGGACATAACTATCGTAATGGAGCATTTTTTGGAAAGAATAAACAGCTAGTAAATGGGGATATTATTTATATTACTGATAATTCAGGAAAAAAGATAAGATATACAATTTATAAAACTTACACCACAACCCCAAATGATGCGGAATACGTAACAAGAGATACAGCAGGAAAAAGAGAAATTTCATTAACGACTTGTACAGATGATAGTAAAGGAAGATTAATCATCTGGGCAAAAGAATCTTAAAAACAAAAATAAAAAAATAAAGATTTAAGTAAAAAAATCTTGACAAATGAAACAGATTTAGGTAAAATATTAATTGCGCTGTTACATTAAGTAACAGTGCAATCACATGGTGGATGTGGCGTAGTTGGTTAACGCGCCAGTTTGTGGCACTGGAGATCGTGGGTTCGAGTCCCATCTTCCACCCCATAAATTTATTCACGTATATTGGACTGTAGCTTTACAAAATGTAGGCGACAAAGGAGCTGTACAGATTGTAAATAGCGGTAACATTGTAAAAAAATGAATCACATTGGGCTGTAGCCAAGCGGTAAGGCACCAGACTTTGACTCTGGCATGCGCTAGTTCGAATCTAGCCAGCCCAACCAAACAAAGAAAACTGTAGCGAAGCTATGGTTTTCTTTGTTTATTTTGTTTGTACGTTTACTTTTATCTCTTAACTTAAATAATTTACTTCTTATTATTTATGCAAACAATTGCATTAATCAACATAATGTGATAAAATATACCTGTAACCAAGCAAGGGACAAGTAGGAGGATATATGATACGGAAAAAACCAAGTTTTATAGTTCTCAATACTCATGTAAATCATTATGAGGTTTACATGAAAGGAAAATTTTTTTCAAGAAAAATAGCGTATGCTACTGTTAATTTTGAAGAAACAAAGGTTACTGTACATGTTTTAGAGAAATGGGCACAATACAAGAACCTTTTGACTGTTGCAGTAGAAGAAGCACATTTTTTAGTGAAAGAAAAGAAAAAAGAAGAGAAAGAAGAGGCAGAGTAATTTTTACCTGCCTCTTCTTTTCTTTAGCGGAATTAAGAATAATGCTCCAATGATAATTGGCAAATAAAAGGTATACATTCTCCAAAATAAAATGGATATATTAATAGTCCCTTCGCGGAAGATGGAGTTGAAAATTAATAAAAATCCGCCTTCTGCGCCTCCACCAGAGCCAGGGGTAGGAATAAAGGTCATAAGCATTAATAAAAATGCTTGTGCAGGGATAATAGTAAATAAGCTTACTCCACTATTTCCAAAAGCACGGTAAACCATATAAGTAATTGCATAATAAAAAAGTGATTGTATGGTTGCAGCAATAAACATTTGGATGACAACCTTTTTTTCTTTTCTCATTTGATTAAACTGACTATTAAAATTTTCAAAACTTTTGGATAAGTGTTCTATTTTTTCTTCTACATTTTTTAATATATGAATTTTTCCAAGCAATTTTAAAATAGGTGTTACAATCATAAGTGCTAATTTATGGTTCATTCCAATGATAAAAATAAATACAATTGCTAAAATATTTACCAAAAAACCAACAACAGCAAGTACAAAAAAGTTATCCATCAAGGATTTAAAATAGTTCCATTGAAACACAGTAACAACTAAAGTAAAAATAACGAGAGCTGTTTGAGAAATAACAAATTTCATGGAAAAGATAGAAAATGCATCACTTACTCTTTTACCATCTTTATGCATATAATATGCTTGCATTGGCTGTCCACCAGAACAAAATGGGGTAATATTATTAAATAGTTGTCCAATCATCATAATACGAATGGAATTTTTTAAAGTTTGCTCAGGATATAGTTTTTTGATTGGAATATGAAGACACATCGCTTCACTTATCCATGAAAGAACCATACAAACAAGTCCAGCCATTACCCAGTAATAATTAACGGATTGTAATACCAAAACAATATTATCCATTCCATCAACTGCGAACATATAAATAAAAAGACCAATACCAATTGCAAGAATCAAAAGAATGTTAAATATTGTAAATTTCTTATCTTTTGACTTTTGAATTTGATTCTTTAAATTTTCATCTAATTCAATTTTTTCCTCATTCATAAAATCTCTCCTAACAATTAAACTTATTATAGTGCTTAAATAACCCTAAGTCAATTAAGAAAATATTAATATTAAAATTATGTTACGAAATACTTGAAAAAAATAATGCAAAATAATAAAATAAAATATGAAGGGGATGAGAAAATTGAGAACTATTTCTAAAATAGTAGCAATTATATTAATAGTTATATTTGTCATATCACAGCTATCTTGTGTAGTACAAGCAAAAACGAAAAAAGAAGTCGTGCTTGTTCTTGATCCTGGTCATGGAGGAAAGATGACAGGAACTGCTAATAATCAATTAGGACTTGTAGAACGAGATCTTACCTTAAAAATTGCAAGATATCTAAGAGATTATTTAAATGAATATGATGGAGTAAGAGTAATTATGACACATGATGGATTGCCAAGTGATTATGAATTAGAATTACCAGCTAGAGGAATGGTAGCAAGAAACAACAATGCAGACATGATGATAAGCCTTCATCTAAATGATTATTCTACATCAAACGAACAAGGAGCAGAAGTTTATGTAACAGCAAATACATTACTTCCTAAGTACCATGAAGAATCTGCGAGGTTTGGAAACTTAGTACTAAATGAATTATCAAAATTAGGTATTCATAATAGAGGAGTTAAAACAAGATTATGTGGAGATAGAGGACCTAAATGGGAGTATTCAGATGGAAGTATTGCAGACTATTATGCAGTTATTCGTTACCCAATGAAAGGTGATGGAGAAGATAGAGGAGCAGACCTTGCAAAGGGAGAAGGTATTCCAGGAATTCTAATTGAACATTGTTTTATGAAAGACCATGACGCACAATTTATCGATTCTGAAGAAGATATACAAAAATTAGCAAGAGCGGATTGTAATGCTTTAGTAAGCTTTTATGGGTTAGAGAAAAAAGATCCTAAACGAGTTAGTTTTGTTACATTAAATAAAGAAAATTTAAATTTAATAGTAGGAAATAAAGAAACATTACAAGCAACCATAACACCAGATACAGCGGAAAATAAAAAAGTAATATGGAGTAGTAGCGATGAAGAGGTTGCAACGGTTTCAAAAGAAGGAGAAGTAACAGCCATAAAAGAGGGAACTGCAACCATTACCGTTACAACAGAAGATAGAAACAAAAAAGAAGAATGTCTTGTTACTGTAAAAGAAATAAAATTTATACTTTCTGAAACCGAAAAAAATTTACTAGTAGGAAATAGCGTACAAATCGATTATCAAATAACACCAGAAGAATTAGAGAATAAAACAGTCTCTTGGAAATCAAGTGATGAAGAGGTTGCAACAGTTTCTAAAGAAGGAATTATAACAGGACTTAAAGAAGGAACAGTAACAATTATAGGAACATTAGAAAGTGAAAGTAAAACAGTAGAACTAACAGTAAAAGTGCATGAAAAAAGCGATGAACAAACAATAGAATTAATCGATATAAAAGAAGATAACGGAAAATTATCTAAAATAGGAGAAAAAGTAAAATTAAGTCAGTTTAGAGAAAAAATCAAATTAAGTGATAATTTAGAAATGATAATAAAAGATGCAAAAGGAAAAGAACTTGCAGAAGATAGTTATATCACAACAAATACACAAGTGCAAATTAGAACAAAAGAAGAAAAAGAAGTCGTACAAGAGTATACATGTTTAATATATGCAGATGTAAACTGTGACGGCAAAATATCAGCATTAGATTATACATTAATTAAAAACCATATTATGGACGTTCAAAAAATAACTGACTATAATGCAAAATTAGCTGCAGATGTTGATGGAAACAATAGAATATCAGCATTGGATTATACGTTAATTAAAAATCATATTATGGATGTTCAAAAAATAACATTAAAATAGGGGGATTATTATGAAAATGAAATTAAAAAATATCATCATAGCATTGATCGTTTTTATAATGGCAGTTGTAATTCATACAAATGTAAATGCAGCAGGAATTGGAATGAAGATTAACAAATCTTCAGCATATGTGGGAGATACGTTTAGTGTTACTATTTCTGGAATTAATGGAAAAGTTAAAATTAGTGGAAATTCTAACATTTCACTTAGTACAAGTGGAACACAATGGGTAGAAGGAAGTATGACTATAACAGGAACAACAAAATCCGTTGGAACAGGTATTATAACAGTAACACCGATTGATGTTAGTACTTCAGGAGCAAATCCAGAAGAAGTAACATCAGGAAACAGTAAGAGTATCACAATTAGTGAAAAACCAACACAACAATCAGAACCACAAAAACCAACACAAACAACAACGAATAACAATAAAACAACAACAAAAAAAACAGAAAACAAGAAGACAGAAAAACCAGTGGTTGAAACAAAAGAAAAAGAAGAGGCTTCCTCTGAGTTTGGTATTCATCTGCTAAAATTAATTGGAGTAAAAGAAAATAAAGAAGAAGTAGAAATTGCTCTAGATAAAGCATTTAATATTAAGACATTCGAATATACTTGTAACATAGCAAACGATATTAAAACTGTTAGAATTGAAAAAGAAGCATATGAATATAACGATTTGGTTCAAATATCCGGTTTAGAAGAGGAACTAAAAGTAGGAGAAAATAATGTTATTTTAAAACTTGCTAAAGACGGAAAAGAACTAAGCTATCATATTAAAATAACAAAAGAAGAACCAAAACAAGAAGTGATGGAAACAAATTCAATACCAGAACAAACACAACAAAAAGAAACAATTATGGTTTCTATGCCACTTATTTGGTTTATTTTATTAGAAATAGTAATAGTAGCTTTAAGTGTAGTAGCAACAATTATTATTATGAATTATTTAAAGAAAAATTCTTATCAAAAAGAGGATAAAAAACAAAAGAAAGAAAAGGAAGAAGAAAAGGAATTTAAGAAAATCTAATGGATATTGAACAAATAAAAAAAGCATATACAAAAATAATAGGAAAAGATATATGGTATTATGACAAGATTGAATCAACTCAACAAGAAGCCAAAAAACGAGTAAAAGAATTAATAGATGGCACTATTATTCTTGCTGAAAACCAAACAAAAGGAATTGGAACAAAAGGACGAACATGGTATACCAACACACATACCAATATCACAATGACCATTGTATTATATCCCAATTGTAACATTATCAAATTAGAAGGACTAACGACTAAAATTGCACAAGTGATGCAAGAAACTATTAAAGATTTATATGGAATTTCACTACAAATAAAGGAACCAAACGATTTATTACTAAATGGTAAAAAAATAGGAGGTATCTTAACAGAATCAGCTACTTACCAACAAAAAGTAACGCACTTACTGATTGGAATCGGATTTAATGTAAATGAAACAAACTTTGCAAGCGAAATAGAACAGATTGCTACTTCTTTAAAAAAGGAATATGGAAAAAATTATAGTAGAGAACAAATTATAATTAGATTTATAGAAAGATTAGAAAAGAAGATAGCAGAATTATAGAAAAAAGAGACTTTATCTGAAGTCTCTTTTTTCTATTGAACTGTAGGGGCGAGCATTGCTTGTCCAGGCGGAAAAGTTTACAAAAAAATCATTAAACTTGACCGGTCAGACTAATAGATAAAACGATAAAAAATGATGTATAAATAAAAAAGTAAAAAATAAATAAAAAAACTTATGGAGGAGTTGTATGAAAACAGCATTTCTATTTCCTGGGCAAGGAGCGCAATATGTTGGAATGGGAAAAGATATTTATGATGAATATGAAGAAGCAAGAAAGATATATGAAAAAGCAAGTGATTTATTAGGAAAAGATATTGCTAAGCTTTGCTTTGAGTCGGAACAAGGAGAATTAAATAAAACCCAAAATGCGCAAATTGCAATATTAGTAACTTCTCTTGCAATAGTAGAGATATTAAAGAAAAGGAATATTCAAGCGGATATTTGCACAGGGCTTAGCTTAGGAGAATATACAGCATTAATATATAGTGGTTATTTAGAGTTAGAAGAAGGAATTAATTTAATCCAAAAACGTGGTTATTATATGCGGTAATGAGTTACCAAAAGAAAATTTTAAAATGGTAGCGGTTATGGGATTAGATGCAAAATTAATAGAAGAAACTTGTGATGCAATAAGAAGTAAGAAGCAATTTGTAGTTCCTGCTAATTATAACTATTCTGGGCAGACAGTACTTTCTGGAACAGAAGAAGGAATTGAACTTGCAAAAGAAGAGTTACAACAAAAAGGTGCGAAACGATTGATCGAATTAAAAACAAGTGGACCATTTCACACAGAGAAATTAAATATAGCAAAAGAGAAATTTGCAAAAGAGTTAAAAAAAGTAAATTTCTTGGAAGGAACTATTCCAGTAATTAAAAATATGGATGGTAGGGTATATCAAAAAAATGATAATATGAAACAAATATTAGAGAATCATATGGTAAGCCCTGTTCGATTTGATAAAGCAATTCAGCAGATGCAAGAACAAGAAATTGATACATACATAGAAATTGGACCAGGAAAAGCCTTGTCTGGATTTATCAAAAAAGAAAACAGGGAAGCAAATGTAGTAAACATATGTGATATACAAACATTAAATAATGTACTTGAAATTTTAAAATAAGAAAGGAAATGATTATGGAAGAAAGAAAAGTTGCCCTTGTTACAGGCGGTACAAGAGGAATTGGAAAAGAGATTGCAAAAGCATTTGCCCAAGAAGGATATGATTTAATCATTAACTACGTATCAAACAATACAGATATAAAAAGTTTAGAAACAGAGTTTAATGAAATAGGAAGTAAAGTACTTTTTATAAAAGCAGATGTGTCAGATTTTGCATCTTGTGAAGAAATGCTAAAACAAGCAATCCAAAACTTTGGAAGAATTGATACATTAGTAAATAATGCAGGAATTACAAGAGATAATTTACTAATGAGAATGAAAGAAGAAGAATTTGATACAGTAATTGGAATTAATCTAAAAGGTGTATTTAATGTGACAAAACAAGTCATACCCTATATGATAAAAAAACGTGCAGGAAATATTGTTAATGTTTCTTCTGTTGTAGGAGTTTGTGGCAATGCAGGACAATGTAACTATTCTGCTTCCAAAGCAGGAATTATTGGATTTACAAAATCTCTTGCAAAAGAGTTAGCAAGTAGAAACATAAGAGTAAATGCAGTAGCACCAGGTTTTATTACAACTGATATGACTGAAAGTTTAAACGATACCATAAAAGAAACAATTAGTACACAAATTCCATTAAAGCGAATGGGAGAAGCAAGAGAAGTTGCAAAAGTAGTAAAATTTTTAGCATCTGACGATGCAAGCTACATAACTGGTCAGGTTATTAACATTGATGGCGGAATGGTAATGTAGAAAGGAGAAAATTATATGGAAAAAAGAGTTGTTATTACAGGATTAGGAGCCATTACTCCAATTGGAAAAAATGTAGAGGAATTTTGGGAAGGAATTAAACAAGGAAAATGTGGAATTGCACCAATCACACATTTTGATACAACAGAATTTAAAGTAAAATTGGCAGCAGAAATAAAGAATTATGATCCAGAAGAGTATCTTGATAAAAAACAAGCAAAACGTTTAGATAGATTTTCACAATATGCTTTAATTGCAGCAAAAGAGGCAATGCAAAAAAGTGGTATTACCAAAGAAAATACCAATATGGAAAGAGTAGGAGTAATTGTAAGTTCTGGAATTGGAGGATTAGCAACCATTGAAGAACAATGTGAAAATTATATTCAAAAAGGAGCAGATAGGGTAGCACCGATGTATATACCAGCAGCAATATGTAATATGGCAGCTGGAAATGTTGCTATTGAAATTGGAGCAAAAGGAGAATCCTTTTCGGTGGTTACTGCATGTGCTAGTGCAACTCATTCTATTGGAGAAAGCTACCGTTTAGTTAAACACGGTTATGAGGATGTAATGGTAGTAGGAGGAACAGAAGCAAGTATTACACCAACAGGAATTGCAGGATTTATGAACATAAAAGCATTATCGCAAAGTACAGATGCAGTACGTGCAAGTATTCCATTTGATAAAGAAAGAAATGGATTTGTAATGGGAGAAGGAGCAGGAATTCTAGTACTAGAAGAATTAGAACATGCGAAAAAAAGAAATGCAACCATTTATGCAGAGATAGTTGGTTATGGAGCAACTTCAGATGCTTACCATATTACATCACCTTCCCCAGATGGAGAAGGTGGTAAAAGAGCAATGGAAAAAGCAATGTTAGAAGCAGGGGTTAAACCAGAGCAAGTAGATTATATTAATGCACATGGAACTTCCACCCATTTAAACGATTCTTGCGAAACAATGGCAATAAAAGGCGCTTTTAAAGAAGTAGCATCACAAGTAATGGTTAGTTCAACAAAAGGTCATACAGGGCATCTATTAGGAGCAGCAGGAGCAGTAGAGGCAATTGTATGTATAAAGGCACTACAAGAAGGACTTGTTCCAGCAACGATTGGCTACAAAGTTCCAGATGAAGAATGTGATTTAGATATTGTACCAAATGAAGCAAGAAAAAAAGAAATCCATTATGCTATGTCTAATTCACTAGGATTTGGTGGTCATAATAGCTCAATTCTATTAAAAAAATATGAAGAATAGAAAGGATATTTTAAATATGAATTATGAAGAAATAAAAAAACTAATGGATGATATGGGCGAATCAAAGATTGATGATTTGGAAATTGAATTTCCAGAAGGAATGAAAATTCGATTAAAGAAGAACGAAAACCATATGACAAAAACGGATTCTATAACAGATACTATTAAAATAGAGGAAAATAAGCCAGTAGAAAAAGACAAACAAATACCACAAAAGGAAGGAAACAAAACAGATGAAAACTTGAAAGTCATTACATCTCCAATGGTTGGGACATTTTATGAGGCATCTTCTCCAAAGCAACCACCAATGGTAAAAGTGGGAGACAAAGTAAAAAAAGGTGATGTTTTATGTATTATTGAAGCTATGAAACTAATGAATGAAATTGAGTCTGAATTTGATGGGGAAATCATAGAGATTTGTGTACAAAACGAAGAAGTTGTAGACTTTGGAAAAACATTATTTAAAATAAAATAGGAGGAAGCAAAATGTTAGAAATAAAGCAAATTATGGAAATTATTCCACAAAGAGCACCATTTTTAATGATTGATAAAGTAGAAGAATTAACACCAGGAAAGAGTTGTACAGCTTATAAAAATGTATGTATCAATGAACCACATTTTAATGGACATTTTCCAGGAAATCCTATTATGCCAGGAGTTTTAATTGTAGAAAGCTTAGCACAAACTGGTGCTATGGCAATTCTTAGTTTAGATGAAAACAAGGGAAAAAATGCCTTGTTTGCGGGAATTGATAAGATGCGTTTCAAAAAACAAGTGTTACCAGGGGACGCATTAAAATTAGAAGTAAGGATTATCAAACAAAAAGGACCAATTGGAGTTGGAGAAGGGATTGCAACCGTTTCAGGAAAAGTGGTTGCAAAAGGAGAATTAACATTTGCAATTGTATAAAAGAAAAATAGTCTCACTGATACAGTAAGACTATTAAAATGGATAATCAAGATTTGCTTTTTGCTCTCATGAGAACGACCATGCGAATCACAAGAACATAGTTTGGACCTACATTCCACCGTCCAGTAATAGTAGCTTTATACCCTAACTGTTCAGCGATTTTCTTAACTAACTTAGGGTCAAAATCAGGAATACAAAAACCTTTCGAAAAGCGTTTAGTATTTTGTGCTAATGAGTCAATAATTGCAAGTCCCTGCTTATAGGTACAATACTTGTGTCGAATCTTTGCCCATTTGTCCATGTTTGTCCTCCTTAACAAAAAGGTAAGTTTATCAATAATAACGATTAAAAGTATACCACAAAAATGTCAAATAGTAAAGGAGATATACGTAATATGTTAAAGAAACTACTTGTTGCCAATCGAGGAGAAATTGCAGTAAGAATCATTCGTGCCTGTCGTGAAATGGGAATTCGAACGGTTGCAATCTATTCGGAGGCAGATAAAACAGCACTACATAAAAGTTTAGCAGATGAAGCAGTTTGCATAGGACCTGCTTTATCTAGTAAAAGTTATTTAAATAAAAAAGCAATTTTAGAAGCAGCATGTTTAACTGGGTGTGATAGCATTCATCCAGGATTTGGATTTTTATCGGAAAATGCTAATTTTGCAAAAATTTGTGATGAAATAGGGATTAAATTTATTGGACCAAATTACAAACTGATTGATTTAATGGGAAATAAGTCAAAAGCCAAACAAACTATGAAGGACGCAAATGTTCCTGTTGTTCCAGGTTCTGAACGGATTAGTTGAAAAGGTGGCAAAAGCAGTTGAAATTGCAAATAAAATTAAATATCCTGTTATGCTAAAAGCATCTAGTGGCGGTGGAGGAAAAGGAATTCGCATTGCTCATAACGATACAGAATTAATCAAGATATTTGATTTAGTACGACAAGAAGCCCAAAATTCTTTTAATGATGATAGTGTGTATTTAGAAAAATTAATTGAAAACCCAAGACATGTAGAGATTCAAATTTTAGCAGATGAACATGGAAATGCAATTCATTTAGGAGAAAGAGATTGTACGATTCAAAGAAGAAATCAAAAAGTATTAGAAGAAACACCATCTGGTGCAATTGATGAGAGACTAAGAAGGAAAATGGGAGAAATTGCAGTAAATGCTGTAAAAAAGATAGGTTATACCAATGCGGGAACCATTGAATTTTTAGTAGACAAAAATGGCGATTTTTATTTCATGGAAATGAATACAAGAATACAAGTAGAACATCCTGTAACAGAAATGGTAACAGGGGTGGATATGATAAAAGAACAAATTCGAATAGCAGGTGGGGAAAAACTATTGCTTACTCAAAAACAAATTATAGTAAAAGGACATAGTTTGGAAGCAAGAGTTAATGCAGAAAATCCAAGGAAAAACTTTATGCCATGCCCAGGAACTATTACAGAATTACATTTACCGGGAGGCAATGGAATAAGAGTCGATACTGCTATTTATCAAGGATATACCATTCCTATGAATTATGATTCGATGCTTGCTAAAATTATTGTACATGGAAATAGTAGAGAAGAATCCATTCGCAAAATGAAAAGTGCACTTTCTGAACTAGTAATAGAAGGAGTTACAACAAATATTGATTTTTTATTACAAATTCTAGAAAACGAAAATTTTGTGAAAAATCAATATGATACTTCTTTTATTACAAAAGAATTTAGAATATAGGGAGAAAAGCATATGGTAATTGATAAAATTCGAAAAATAAATAATCAACAAGAACATATTCCAAATCCTAATGTAAGTGAAATGTTAGTAGGAAAATGGATAAAATGCGATGAATGTAAAGAAATTTTATACAAAGAAGAAGTTCATCATAATTTAGGCGTATGCCCCAATTGTGGAAAACATTTTAGACTTTCTGCAAGAAGAAGAATTAAACAAATTGCAGATGAAGGCACGTTTATAGAAATTGCAAAAGGAATCAAATCGAAAGATCCACTACAATTTGAAGGTTATGTAAAAAAATTAGAACTATTAGAAGAAAAAACACAAATTGAAGAAGCTGTTACGGTTGGAATTTGCAAAATCCAAGAGCAAGAAACGGTTCTTTGTGTAATGGATGGTAATTTTTTAATGGGAAGTATGGGAAGTGTAGTAGGAGAAAAGATAACCATCGCGATAGAAGAAGCAATTTCAAAAAGATTGCCATTGATTATATTTTGCGTATCTGGTGGTGCAAGAATGCAAGAAGGAATTATTTCTCTTATGCAAATGGCAAAAACTTCAAGTGCAATTGCAAAGTTAAATGAAGAGAAATTACTATACATATCTGTATTAACAGACCCTACAACAGGAGGAGTAACAGCAAGCTTTGCTATGCTTGGTGATATTATTATAGCAGAGCCAAATACACTAATCGGATTTGCAGGACCAAGAGTTATTGAACAGACAATAGGGCAGACATTACCAAAAGGCTTCCAAAGAGCAGAATTTTTATTAGAACATGGATTTATTGATATGGTGGTAGAAAGAAAAGACTTAAAAGAAACATTAGGAAAACTATTAACATGGCATAGAAAGAATGAAAGGATGTGATAGGATGCCTAAGATATTGGCATGGGATAGAGTAATACTCGCAAGAAAAGCATCAAGACCAAAAGCAAGTGATTATATTAAAAGTTTAACCGATGAGTTTATACCATTACATGGAGATAGACTGTTTGGAGATGATAAATCGATTATTTCTGGAATAGGAACAATTGATGGGATGGTTGTGACCATTATCGGACAGCAAAAAGGAAAAACAACAAAGGAAAATATGGAATGTAATTTTGGGATGACAAATCCAGAAGGATATAGAAAAGCACTAAGGCTTATGAAACAAGCAGAGAAATTCCGGAAGACCAGTGCTTACTTTTATCGATACTCCTGGAGCATATCCGGGACTAGAGGCAGAAGAAAGAGGACAACGGAGAAGCTATTGCAAGGAATTTAATGGAAATGGCAAATTTAAAAGTACCTATTATATGTGTTGTGATAGGAGAAGGGTCTAGTGGTGGAGCATTAGCCTTAGGTGTTTCAGATAAAGTCATTATGTTAGAAAATGCGGTTTATTCAATTCTTTCACCAGAAGGATTTGCTTCTATTTTATATAAAGATGCTTCTAAAAATAAGGAAGCAGCAGAAGCAATGAAATTAACAGCAAAAGACTTGAAAAATTTTGGAGTTGTTGATACGATTATCAAGGAACCAAAAGAAACAATAGAAGAAAATTTTGAAAGTGTAATACGAAAATTAAAAAAAGAAATCATTCAATCCATTAAAAAATTAAGTGTTATGACAAATGAAGAACGCTTACAAAATCGTTATGAGAAATATAGAAAAATAGGAAGGTAGGAAAGAAAAATGATATTACAAGGAAAGAAAATTTTAATTATGGGAATTCGTAATAAATGGAGTATTGCTTGGGGAGTGGCACAAGCAGTAACAAGTCAAGGAGGAGAGGTGATTTTTACTCACCATCCAATGGAGAATATGGAAAAACTATATGCATTAATAGAAGAAATACCAGGAGCAAAAACATATCCATGTGATGCAGAATCTGATGAAAGTATTGAACAAGCATTAAAGCAAGTAAAACAAGACTATGGAAAAATTGATGGGATTTTACATTGTATTGCACATGCTAATACCGAAGATTTAAGAAATGATTTCATTAAAACATCAAGACAGGGATTTAGCCATGCATCAGACGTAAGTGCGTATTCCCTAGTAGCAACTGCAAGAATTGCAAAAGAGGAAGAAATATTAAATGAAAATGCAAGTATGGTAGCACTTACTTATTTTGGTTCTGAAAAAGTAATGGAGGGATATAATGTAATGGGAGTTGCAAAGGCAGCTCTAGAAGCAAGCATTCGTTACCTTGCAAAAGATTTAGGAACAGATGGCATACGAATTAATGCTATTTCTGCAGGTCCAATTAAAACACTTTCTGCAAAAGGAATTAAAGATTTTGGAAGTATTTTAGATATTGTAGAAACAAGAGCACCGTTAAAAAGAAATGTAACACAAGTAGAAATTGGAAATGTAGCAACATTTCTATTTAGTGATTTATCATCAAGTATTACTGGAGAAATAATTCATGCAGATAATGGATTTTCTATTACAGGTGCATAAGAGGAAAAAAACTGGCTAACAATAAAAACGTTAGCCAGTTGTACTTGCTTTGTGTATTGTTACATAATAGCAAATGCAATCATTTGGTTTATAAGAATGGACAACAATATGAAATAGATTTTTGTCAAGCGTTTTTTGATAAAAACCTAACTCAACTAAGAATTTAGTAATTGTTTGACATCCAAAACTTTTACCTTCTGAATCCTTTTTGCTTTTTACCAAAAATTTTTCTGGAAGCCCTTTATTGATAAGAAGAAGCTTCCGAAACTGATAAATGAGTTGCTTAGGATAAGTAGATTCTACTTTCCGTAAATTATTTTCAAATACAACAATGCTCATACAATTACTCATAGGTAGTCCTCCTTAAGATTGATTAATTTAAATTATAGCACAAAAACAGACAAAAAACAACGCATATTATTTTGTAGAAAATAATACCATTGACGTAATAAAAAAAGTGGAATATAATAGTCATGGGGATTTTATGAATATATTAGAAAAATTAAAAACCATAATAGAAGTAATAAAAAATATAATAAAAAGCGATGGAAAAGTGGAAACAAAGTTGTTAGAAGCTCTTAAATATTATGAATATGCATTTGAAAATCAAGATATGAGAAGAGGGAATTTTGAAGGGTTTCCAATGGGGGAATTTTTAGGAGAAATTAGTGAAGGAATAGCTACATTTGGAGATTTTTCATTTCCAATTGGTTCTTTTGAGCAACATGGAAATACAATTACAGTAAAAGAACCAGTTGAAATACATTATGATGAAAAAAACAAAACGGCTAAAATGTATATGAATGGAAAGCAAATCTGTTCGAACCCGGAAGTAGAAAAAGAAATAGCAAGACAAATTGAACAAAATGGCAGACCATCTACAATAAAAGTAAACAACAAAGGAGAAGTCGTAAAAAGTGCTGCTGAAGATTATAGAGCAAGCTTATATAATGCTGAAGCGAGACAAAAAACAGAAGAAGTAGGAAGAACATTTGAACAAAGACAAAAGGAAAAACAAGAACAAGTAAAAGAAACACAACAAACAAGAAATGCGGATGAAGAATTAGTATTTGTATAAGGAGTAAAGAAGAGGAAATAGCAATGCCAGAAGCAATTGAAGTAACCAATATGAGAAAAAACAAAGATAATCGTGAATATGTTTTAAATGTAGTAAAACAAAATGGGAAATTATTAGAATTTGCAAGTGATGTATTAAAAGATGATGAAGAAATTGCAAAAGAAGCAGTTCATAATAATGCAGAAGCATTAGAATTTGTAAGTGATAGACTAAAAGGAAATAGAGAAATTGTATATGATTCAGTAAGTAGGATTCGGATGGACGTATTGTTATGCAAAAACAAATTTGCTTTCGGATAAAGAGTTATTGCTTACAGGGTTAAAGGTAAGTGGACAAATTCTATATTATGCGAATAGCAAAATGAGAGATGATAAAGAAGTTGTATTAGAAGCAGTGAAACAAAAAGGAATTATTATTAAATATGCAAGCTATAATCTACGTTCTGATAAAGAAGTAGCAATTGTTGCCATAACACAAGACAAGTCATGTTTTGAATTTTTAAGTGATACATTAAAACAAGATGAAGATATCTTAAAAATAAAAAATTTGTAACGTTATAAAAAAGTAAAATTAGGAAATACTGTATATGAAGGAGAATGTTATGAAAGTAAAAACATTTCTAAAGTATATAGTATTTTTTTTATGCGTTTTTGGGATTTTTCATACAAAAGTAGAAGCATCCATTAAAAAAGATGGAATAGAAAATTTTCCAACTTCTTATAGGCCCTATTTACAAGAATTAAAAAAGAAACATCCATACTGGGAATTTACGGCATTATATACAGGGCTTGACTGGAATTATGTGATATCACAAGAATATAGAAACAATAAAAACCTAGTACCAAAATCATATTCCGATGCATGGAAATGTACCGATAATGGAATTTATGATGTGGAAATTGATAAAGGCTGGGTAAATGCATCCAAAAGAGCAGTGGAATATACAATGGATCCAAGGAATTTTTTGAATGATGTACGTGTTTTCCAATTTGAGAAGCTATCTTATGACCCAAATACGAATTCAAAAGAAGGGGTTGAAAAAATCTTATATGGAACGGAATTTTATAATCGAGCAGTTAGTTATAGGACCCACTCAGGACAAGTCATTGACATGCAAGAAAAATATTCAGATTTAATATGGAATTCTGCTATCTATTCAGGCGTAAGCCCTTATCATTTAGCATCTCGTATTAAACAAGAAGTGGGACCGTTTATTACCCATAATTCGATTAGTGGAACCGTTGCAGGTTTTGAAGGTTATTACAATTTTTATAATATTGGTGCTACTAGTTCAACAGAACCTTTAGGGGCTATTAAAAATGGATTACAATTTGCAAAAGATGGAAAAGGAGCATCCGAAGAAACTAAAGCAAATTTATTCATTCCATGGAATACACCAGAAAGAGCAATCAAAGGTGGGGCAGTTTTTATAGGAAGTAGTTATATATCGGTTGGACAAAACAATTTATATTTACAAAAGTTTGATGTTAATGATGATAGAGGGCCAGACTTGTTTTGGCATCAATATATGACAAATTGTTTAGCACCATATAGTGAATCAAGTGGAATTCATAAAGCATATAGTTCCAATGGTATGTTAGACTCTTCTATACGATTTATTATTCCGATTTATGAAAATATGCCAAGATATATGACAGAAAGCCCAAACATTCCAGAATCAGATTATGCAACAGATAATACCAAAATGTATGCAGATGTAACAGGTACGTTAAATGTCAGAACAGGTCCTTCTACTTCTTATGAAGTATTAACAGGAATCGACAGAAACCGAATTATAACCAGAATAAAAAGAGGAGTACAAAATGGAGAAAGATGGGACAAAATTGAACTGGATAATGGAATGGTAGGATATGTATTTCAAAGTTATTTAAAAGAAGTACCAAAGCCAACAATTACTAATATTAAACTAAGTATTGACAATACAATCATTCAAAAAGGAAGCACAAACGTTATTAAAATTGATATTACGCCACAAGATGCAACTGAACAAATTGTATGGGAAACAAGTAATCCAAATATTGTAAGTGTAGATAATGGAAATATTATAGGAGTAACTTCAGGGGTAGCTACGATTACAGCAAAAACATTAGATGGAAGAGTAAGTGACAGTATCGATATTACAGTTTATTCAAAAGTAACCAGTATCATATTAGATAAACAAGATGTTACGTTGTTAAAAGGAAACAAAATAAAAGTATCTGCCAATATCCTACCAGAAGATGCAACCAATAAAGAAATGATATGGAGTAGTGAAAATGAAAAAGTAGCAAGTGTTGTAGATGGCATTATAACGGCTAATGGAGTGGGAAATACAACAATAATAGCAAAGGCAAAAAATGAGGAAATAAAAGCAACATGTAAAGTAAATGTTAAAGAATTGCCAGATGAAGTGATTTTGGAGTTTGATAAGAGTTTGAAGGTAGAGGCAGATGAAATAAGTGGCCTTGATATTCTAAAACTAACAGTAGGAGAAGTAAAAGAATTAATTAAGACAAACTTGAATTTAGAATTTTATAATGACCAAAATGAAGTTTTAACACAAGAAGATAAGATTGGAACTGGCTCAAAATTAATTTTAAAAAATGAATTAGAAGAAGTAGTATATGAATATACATTTATTGTATATGGAGATGTTAATGGAGATGGGGAGATTAACTCATTAGATGTTCTAATCATACAAAAACACATCCTTGAGATAAAAGAAATAACGGGAGTTTTCTTAAAATCTGCGAATACTTCGAAAAATGGAGAATTACCATCTTCCTTAGATGTATTAAAAATACAAAAGCATATTTTAGAAATTAAATCAATTGAACAATAAAATTTCTAATAGAAAGGGGAAAATATGAGAAAGAAAATTTATATAATATTACTATCATTTCTATTTTTACTATTATGTTTTACAGTAAAATCAAATGCTGCAGGAAGCATTCGTTTAAGCCCAAGTAAATCGAGCATGACAGTTGGTGATGAATTTAATATTAGTGTCAATTTATCTGGAGCATCGGTTGCAACATTAACAACAAGAATTACGGTTGATACAAGTAAAATAGATTATGTATCAGGACCTAGTAATACCAATTTCTCAAATGGTAGAGTAATTTATACGTGGACTGACCCAACAGGAGGAGAAAATCCAAAAACAGATGGAACAATTGCTACTTTTAAATTTAGAGCAAAAGCAACAGGGACTGCAAGTTTTAGCGTAAGTGGAAATTTTTATACACCAGATGAAAAACCAGTAAATCCAAGCTTTTCTGGAACAAGTGTTACCATAAAAGAAAAAGAACCACCAAAACCAGAAACGCCAAATCCACCAACGGGTGGTGGCACAACAGGAGGAAGTTCAGGAGGAACAAGTGGTGGAGTGACAGGAGGAACAACAAATGGTGGAACCAATAAACCAAGTGGTTCTACAGGAGGAAGCACAAACCAAGGAGGAAGTAGTAATACTCAAAATAAAAGTACAAATGCAAATTTAAAAGAATTGCATTTAAGTGTAGAAGGCCTAAGCCCTGCCTTTCAAAAGACAATTACAAGATACAATTTAGTGGTAGGAGACGATGTAAGCCAAATTACAGTAAATGCCATACCAGAAGATTCGAATGCAAAAGTAAGTGTAGCGGGAAACACCAATTTAAAAATAGGGACCAATGAAATTAAAATTACAGTAACAGCACAAGATGGAAAAACAACTAAAACGTATGTAATAGAAGTAACCAAAACTGAAAACCCAGAACTTGCTAATGCAAACTTAGAAAATCTAGCAATTGAAAACGTCACATTAGAGCCAGAATTTAGCCCAGATATTACTTCTTATAACGGTGTTATTGCAAGCACACAAGAAAATATTCATATTTTAGCAGTTCCACAAATAGAAGGAGCAAATGTTACAATAACAGGAGCAGACAATATACAGTTTGGAGAAAATATCATTACAATTGCAGTAGTTGCAAAAGATGGTATAACAAGTAAAGAATATAGCATAAATCTTTATAAAACAACCCAAGAAGAAGAAAATCAAAACGTTGAACCTGATGAAGAAACAAACCAAGAAAAACCGAAAAAAATTGGTGTAGGGCATATTGCATTTTGCGTTATTATTACAGCATCAACAGCAGGTGTCATTTATATGCTGGTTCGAAAATATCAAATAGAAAATAGATAAAAAATACAGAATTAGAAAGAAAACGACAAAAATCGTTTTCTTTTTTTTATAATATTACATTTATATGACTTATCCAAATTTCATTGACTTACAATTTACAACAATGATATACTAATTGTGATAAAATTGGAGAAATTTACTAATGAAATTTGGAGGAAGAAATGTTAGAAAATAATAGAAAATCCAAAAAAATAAGATTGATGATAATTATAATAATAAGTTTTGTTGTTTTGTCTAGTATACTTGGGATGTTTCAAGTTTCAAACGCATATTCCATTAATTATATACAAACTGTAAAAAGTGGAATTAGTGCATTTCCAGAAAGTTACCAAGTGTATTTAAGACAAATACAAGCACAACACCCAAAATGGACTTTTGATGCCTACTATACAGGAATTGATTGGAACGATTTAGTGACATATGAAACGGATCATGGACATAACCGAATTATTAAATCAGCAGATCCTTTATGGAAATGTAGTTGCGGAAATATTGCAAGTGGGTATGCGTGTGCATCTGCCGGAATTATAAAGTATTATATGGATCCAAGGAATTTTTTAGATAGTGATAAAAAAATGTTTCAGTTTTTAGAAAGTTCATATAACAATAATTATAAGGTAGAAGTTGTTCAAAGTATTATTAAAAATTCATTTATGAAGGGAAATGTTACTTTCTTAAAAGATGGTAAAACAGTAACAATGTCATACGCCCAAATTATTATGGATGCGGCAAGTAAAAGTCAAATGAGTCCATATGCAATTGCAATTAAAATATTACAAGAAGTAGGAAGTGCAGGAAGTAATTCTGTAACAGGAGCTACATTTACTTATGTTGATGGAAAACAATATTCAGGATACTATAATTTCTTTAACTATGGAGCATATGATACAGGAAATGCAATAACAAATGGACTATGCTATGCAAAAGATAGAGGATGGGACACACCATATAAAGCAATTGTAGAAGGTGCGGTTAAATATGGCGCAGACTATAACGCAAAAGGCCAAAACACAATCTATTTTACGAAATGGGATGTGGTAGGAACTAAAATTTTAAAACCAGGACAAACCCAAACAGTAACAGCAAGTAATACTTCATCAAATCAATTATTTAGACATCAATATATGACTAACGTTCAAGACCCAAATAGTCAATCGAGTAGATTATATAATACATATTCTAATAATGATATTTTAGATGAAGCTTTAAATTTTGTAATACCAGTATATAATAACATGCCAGCAACCAATAAACTACCAAGTGCAATAGATGATTTACCACAGCCAGAAGGAGAAAAATATTATACAACAGGAACTGATATTATGGTTCGTAAAGAGCCAACAACAAGTGGAGGACGAGTTGATTGTATTGCAGCAAGAGATACAATAGTAACAGTATTAGAAAGAAAAACAGCATATAACAATGGGTTATATTGGGACAAAGTAAAATTAGCTAATGGAAAAACTGGCTATATGGCAAGTAAATACTTAGAACCTTGTGGAAACGATAATGTTAAAAAAGCAGAAGTTATAGAAGGAAATAAAGTAAAAGCAATACCAAAAGTTAGTGTAAAAGAATTAGCAAATGAATTGAAAATTACAAATTATGAAGTAACAAAAGATGGTGTAAAAAAAGCAGATACAGACCCAATTGGAACAGGATATAAGTTAAAGGATAAAGCAAATAATAAAGAATATACACTTATAGTATTAGGAGATGTAAATGGGGATGGAAAAATTTTAGCAAATGATGCACTAAAGGTATTAAAGTCCAGCACTGGAGCTGATTCTTTAAAAGATATATATTTAAACGCTGCTGATACTAATAAAGACGGAAAAGTTTTAGCAAACGATGCCTTAAAAATATTAAAATATAGTACTGGTGCAGAAAACATTAGTATATAGGAGGAAAAATATGAAATTAAAAAATATATTAAAAATTATTCTTTTTGCAATATTATTTTTAGCAATTGGAATTACAATCTCTAATGCGGCCTATAGTGCTTCAAATAAAACGGTAAAATCAGGAGAAAAAGTAACCATATCTGTAACATCTTCAACTCCACTTGATTCTTACAACTTAGATTTAGACAAAAGTGGTGAATTAATATTTAATAGTTGTTCTAAAACAAAAAATACAGATGATGAAATGATTAGCATTAATGGTAGTAGCATAGGCTATTTAAACACATCTGGAACTACTAAAAATTTAGGAACTTATACTTTTACAGCTCCAACTGTTACCAAAACAGAAACATACACTGTTAGGTTTAAAGTTGACCAATCAACGTCAGTTGAAGCAACTGTTACAGTAAATCCAAAAGTGGACCCAAAACCAGATCCAGAACCAACTCCAGATCCAATTCCAGATCCACCACCACCAGCTAAAGCAACAATGACAAAGGTGCAAGTAGGAGATAAAACTTATACTAAAACAGGATTTACAGTAAAAGTAGCAAACGATGTAACAAGTATTAAAGTAGTACCAACAATAAGTAATGGAGAATCTTATACAATTAATGGTGGAACGAGTAATGATGTAAAATTAGAAGAAGGTACAAATACAGTAATAATTAAATTGGCTTCTGGAAATTCGTATAAAATTTACGTTCGTAGAGAAGCAAAAGAGGATGATACTCCAAATATTATAGATGAACCTACAGAAGAAGTAAAAGTAGGGTTAAAAAGTTTATTAATAAAAGGTGTAGCAGAAGATGGAGAAGAGATTGAACTTTCTTATGCTCCAGAATTCTTTAGTGAAATTTATGAATATCAAATGTTACTAGATGAAACTTTATCCCATATTACAAAATTAGATATTCAAGCAATTGGACTTCAAAATGATTTTATTATAGACATAACAGGAAATGAAGAGCTAAAAGAAGGAGAAAACACGATTACAATTACTGTAAAATCACAAGATGGAAAAACTACAGTTACTTATACAATCGTTGTTACAAAAGAAGCAAAAGCAGAAGAAGTTTTAGCAACAGTAGATGTAGAACCAGAAGTTAAAAAACCACTTTGGAATACAACTCAAAAAATATTAATAACAGTATTTACTAGCATTATTGCTATTATGGGAATTGTTTTTGCTGTTATTGAATACAGGTATCAAAAAGAACATAAAGGTGAGAAAAAAGAAAGAAATAGGGAAGAAACATTAGAAGAAGAACCTTCATTTTCAGACATTAATATAGAAACGCAAGAAAAAGAAGAGGTAAGTGGAGATGTTCCGTTTGCTACCATTGGATTTGAAAATGAAGTAGATAAAGAAAATGTACGAAAAGAGGAACCAAAATTTCAAAAAATAGTAGACCAAAGCAATGAAGTGGAAGAAGAACTAAAAAAACAAACAAAAAAAGGAAAACATTTCTAAAAATAAAAAATTCCAGTCGAAATGACTGGAGTTTTTTTATTTTAATTCTACAATAGTAACACCCATTTCACCTTCACCAAAAGTTCCTAAACGAAAAGTTTTTACATGAGAATTTGTTTTTAAGAATTGATGAATCTCCTTTCGTAAGGTACCAGTCCCTTTACCATGTACAATACGAACAGTAGATAGTTTTGCTAAAGCACAATCGTCTAAATATTTATCAATCGCAAAAATGGCTTCATCAACATGATAACCGATTACATTAATTTCTGTGGTAGCTGTTTTAGTCTTATCTGTTTTATAAGAAGATGCCCCAGCAGATGTCTTTTTACTAGAAGAAACAATTTTTGTAATACGAGACAAAGGAAGCATAAGTTTTGCACTACCAATTTGAACTTGTACTTGTTTTGATTTATTTGGTAAGCTTAAAAGAGTACCCTCTTGGTTTAAATGAGCGATATAAACTTGTGCATTAACCTGTAAATCTTCTTCTTTTACAAAATTAGGAGAAGAGGTATTATTTACAATATGTGAAGAAGTTTCTTTTAATGTGTCGTTTAGTTTGTTTCTAATTTGGTTTAAACTTTTAATCGAATCCGAATTAGCATTTTCGTAAATTTCATTCATTTTTGCAATATAAGAACTTGCTTCCTCTTTTGCATCAAGTAAAACTTTTCTTGCTTCTTGTTTGGCTTTTTCAAGATAAGAAGAGGTTTTTAAACTTAAATTCTTCTCTTTTTCTTCTAAAGATTTACGAAGGAGAGTAGCTTGATTTGAATTTTTTAAAATTTCTTCTTTTTCCTTTTCAATCCATAATTTATCATTATAGATATTCTTTAATAATTCTTCTATATGAATTTGATCAGAATCGATGAAAGATTTAGCTCGTGTAATAATACTTTCATCTAATCCTAATTTTTTACTAATGGCAAAAGCATTACTTCTTCCAGGAATACCAATTAGTAGCTGATAAGTAGGTTTTAAGTTTTCAATATCGAATCCGCTGACTAGCATTTTCAAAACCATCAGTTACAAGAGCATAGTTTTTTAATTCTGAATAATGAGAAGTAGAAATAACAAGGCTTCCTCTTTGATAAAATGTTTCTAAAATGCTGATTGCTAAACTACTTCCTTCTATAGGGTCTGTTCCAGAACCCAATTCATCAAGAAGGATAAGACTTTCTTTTGTAGAATTTTTTAAAATAGTAATAATATTTTTCATATGAGAAGAAAAGGTACTTAATGATTCTACAATACTTTGCTCATCACCAATATCTGCATATATATGGTCAAATACATAAATACTACTTCCTTCTTTAGCAGGAATAAATAACCCACTACAAGCCATTAAACAAAGGAGTCCTACCGTCTTTAAGGTAACGGTTTTCCCTCCTGTATTTGGACCTGTAATTAAAAGAGAGGAAAACTCTTTTCCAAGGTTAATGTTAATTGGAACAACAATATCTTTTGCAATAAGAGGGTGTCTTGCGCCAATTAAGTTAAGATATTTTTCATTATTGATGTTAGGGAAAATTCCATCTAAATTAAGTGCGTATTCTGCCTTTGCAAAAATAAAATCGATTTTTCCAATTAAATAATAATCTTCTTCTAATTCCTTTTGATAAGGTGTAAACAAGGAAGAAAGATGAATTAAAATTTTTTCAATTTCAATTTGTTCTTCCGCTTGTAACATGTGTAAACTATTGTTTAAATCAAATACAATCATTGGCTCAACAAATACAGTAGAACCGGCTTGCAGAAATATCGTGAACAAATCCCTTTACCATAGTTCGATATTCTTCTTTAATAGGAATGACATAACGGTTATTTCGAATCGTAATTACGTTTTCTTGTACATATTTTGAGTAAGTAGAAGAATGAAGAAAATGATTTAATTTTTCTTTAATGGTTTCTTCTAATTTTCGTTCCTCTTTTCGAATGGATAAAAGCTTAGAAGAAGCGGAATCAGAAAGTGTATTTTCATCGATAATACACTTTTCAACTGTTTTTACAATAGAAGGATTTGCATATAATCTTGAAAAATAAGAATCTGTAATTGGAAATTCATTTATATCACGCTCAAAATAAAAATAATCTTTTAAAACAAGAGCCATTTTTAGGACATGAGTTAATTCTAAAATGGATTTTAAGGTTAATATGGTATTACTTTCTAACATTTTTAGAGAATAGTCAATATTAGAAATATTTGTTATAGATGGTTTATTTTGAACAATTAGTTTTAATGCTTCATTTGTTTCTTGTAGTAAATGAAATACTTTTTCTTTATTAGAAGAAGGAATTAATTCCAAACACAATTGTTTACCCGAATCTGTTATACAATAATGTGAAAGTATTTCTAGAATATTAGAATATTCTAGCTTTTCAATATATTTTAAATTCATGATGATAATCCTTTCTTAATAGAATATTACCATTATACTACGATTACATTACAATTCAAATACATTTTTAGAAAAATAGCGAAAAACTATTGCAAATACAAAAAAAATGTAGTATAAATATTGATAGATTAAGAATAATAATAGTAAAATAATAAATAAGTGAGGGAATTCAGATGACAAATTTAAAAAAAGTATGTTTAGTAATGTTAGTAGTAATTTTATTAGGGGCAACAGTGGTATCTGCTACAAATGGATCAATCATAATTTCACCAAGTGATACAGTAGTAGGAGGAAATACCGTAGAAAATACAACACCTGCACCAACTACAAATACACAACAAAATACAGTAATTCAAGCTGGAAATACAAGTACTTACACAAATACAAACAACTTACCACAAACAGGTGCTGATGATTACGCAGTTATCGCAATTATTGCAGTTTTAGCTGTATCTGCTGTATATGCTTATAAAAAAATCAGAGATTACAAAAACATTTAATGATATAAAATTAGAAAGGATAAGTCTAGTACTTATCCTTTTTCGATTGCCTTTATAATTCTTCTTTTATTTTTTATATTATTGCATGTAACAAGCGTAATTTCTCGTTTTCCGTTTGTATCTTGGTTAGTACAAGATAAGTCATCATAATTTGTTTCATAATTTTTATATACTTCATATGCTACTTTTGTTCCGATTTAAATCATAAATATAAATAATGTCTCCTATTGCTAATTTTTTTAATCTGCTGAAAAACTGATAATTGTTATAGTTATGTCCTGCAATACATAAATTACCGAATTTGGTTTGGATTTGGACCTGAAAATTTACAAGGAGCAATTTTTAGTAATTCGTAGTTAAATTCATGAATAATAGGATAATTAATACCGATTGATTTAATTTCAATTAAGCCAATAACGGAAAAACCAAGAGAATCCGTTTGATAATTGTTTTCATTAGACAGTCGAGAAGTAGAGTGAGAAGATTGGCTATTTTCGTACAAATTGGTTATACTAAAACGATTGATAATTTCTTCAGACAATGCTTCTTTTTGGTTTTTATCATATTGTATATAAAAATAGTATCCACTAATCATAATAACAAGACAAACACAAAAAATAAATTGAAACTTAAAAAAATTAAATTTTCTTTTTTTATAAGATAGTGGATTTGAAATATTTTCTGGAATTTCTTCATTAGAAGATAAAATCTGGTTCAACTTTTTTCCTCCATAAAAATCAATCTTTATCTATATTTTTTCATAAAACACAAAAAATATTTATGGTAAAACAAAATAACAAAAAAAGGAGATTTCCTTGCGAAAATAAGCAAAATATGCTAAAATGAAAATGTTTTAAAAGGAGGATACGAAAGATATGAGAAGTATGGCAAGTTATTTATTATTAATTTTTATGGTAATGTTTTGGATTTTTAGATTAGTAGTAGCATTTACCACAAGCATAGGAGTAGATATTGGATTTGTGCCAATGAATATGAATATGGAGATCATATTACTATTTGTAACACTAGTTGCAATTGGATTTGTAGGAAAAAGAATGTTAGTAGGTTCTATTATTTACTTAGTTTCTTACGGACTATACTTTGGAGTAGATATGTATCATATTGTAATGGGAATTATGGGAGGAACAACAACCATAACAGATTTTTCAAATGCAACAGCATCATTTATTGGAATTGTTTTACCAATTGCAGTATTTTTTAATCTATTAATTGATAAAAACAGAACAAACCATCCAGTAGATAAAAAAACGGATTGGTTTTACAAAAACGAACAATATGATCGTAAACTAGACGAAAGAAGCGACCAAAACCAATATCGTAATTATTAAAAGGAGAGAAAGATGAATATAAACTGGTATCCAGGTCATATGGCTAAAACCAAGAGACAGATTACAGAAGATTTAAAGTTAATTGATATTGTGATAGAGTTATTAGATGCTCGTATTCCAATTTCAAGTCAAAATCCAGATTTAAGAGAAATTATTGGTGACAAGAAGAAAATTGTGATATTAAATAAATGTGATTTGGCGGATGAAAAAGAGAATAAAAAATGGGTAAGTTATTTTGAAGAAAAAGGAATTAAAGCGGTTTTGACGGATTCTAATTCTGGTGTGGGCGTTCAAGAATTAATTAGGCAAATTAAGGATATTGCAAAAGAAGATTTAGAAGAACTTGCAAAAAAAGGAAGAGTAGGAAAATCGATTCGTGTTATGATTTTAGGAATTCCGAATGTAGGAAAATCTTCTTTAATTAATCGAATTTCGAAAAAGACATCCGCAGGAGTAGGAAATAAGCCAGGCTTTACCAAACAAAAACAATGGATTCGTGTATCGGATGAAATTGAATTATTAGATACACCAGGTGTTTTATGGCCAAAATTTGAATCTCAAGAAGTTGCACTAAATTTATCTTTTACAGGAACCATAAAAGATGAAGTGTTAGAAAAAACAGAAATTGCTTTTTATTTAGCAAAATGGTTATTAGAAAACGAAGAAGAAAAATTATTAGAACGATATAAATTAACGAAAGAAGATATTAACAATATAAGAGAAAATGTGCAAAACCATAGTGAACAAATTGTAGAAGTAATGAACTTGATTGCCAAAAAAAGAGGAGCTATTGTTTCTGGAGGACACACAGATGAGGAAAAAGTAGCAGGGATTATTATTGATGAATTTAGAAGTGGAAAATTAGGAAGAATTACACTTGAAATTGCAAAATAGGAGAGAAATATGGAAGTTAATTTTAATTCTTTTAACATAAAAGGAAAAGAAGAGGTGAATTTAATGTCACCTCTTGTGTGGGCATATGTAGGAGATGCGGTATATGAATTATATATTCGTACCTATCTTACAAGTACAACAAAATTAAACCCACATAAATTACATATTGAGTCAATTAAATACGTAAAAGCAGCGTCTCAAGCACATATATTAGAAACTCTTATGCCAGAACTAAGTGAAGAAGAGCAAAATATTGTAAGAAGAGCAAGAAATACACAAAATCACCATTTGCCTAAAAATGCAAATGTAACAGAGTACATGTATTCTACTGCATTTGAAGGATTGATTGGCTATTTGTATTTAACAGGACAAAACAATAGACTAGAAGAAATTTTAGAAAAATGTATACAAAATAATTGCCAATAAAAACCGTATAGTGATTGACAGAAATGAAAAAACGTGTTATTCTAGGTAGGTACCAAAATGGCCCCTTGGTCAAGCGGTTAAGACGCAGCCCTCTCAAGGCTGAATCATGGGTTCGATTCCCGTAGGGGTCACCAGCAAAACTTGTCTAAAGGCAAGAGTGAAGAGTATGGAAACTATTATAGGGTAAATCCCTAACCCAAGTTTTTACTTTTCACTCTTTTATTTTCACTGATAGAATATTAAATGAATATATGTTTGAATATGGTTTGCTTTTATGATATATTGTAGACAAATATATAAAGAAAGGGGATTAGACATATGAACAAAAAGAAAGTTATAATCATTACTATAACTACAATTATAATTTTATTTTTAGCTGTTATAGGATATATTTATTTTGATAAATTATATCCAAAAAGTTGTGTGATTAATAATATTACTCTAGAAGTAAAGCAAAATACTGTAACAAAAACAGGAGCAACCTTTAGTATAACGAATAAAAATGATTATAGGTGGTCGTATAGTGAAAAATACGTAATTCAAGTTAAGAAATTTGGTATATGGATAAATGTACCATGGATTGTAGATGTATATTCAGTAAATGCAGGAGCTCCTACAATACCAAGTGGAACATACGAAATAAAAGAAGACTGGTCCAAATTGTATGGAGAATTAGATAGAGGAAAATATAGATATGGTATAGCAACAAGACTTCAAGGAAATGAATATATTTTTGCAGAATTTACAATCGAATAATTCCATTTATTTTTTTTTCATTATAAAAAGCCCCCTTTAAAGGAGGCAAATTTTTTTAATGATTGACATAACTAACAGTAAAGAAACTGACAGTAGCAAATACAAATGCTATCCAAAGCTCTCCTCCTGAAAGAATGATGGCACAAGTGATAGCTGACAATCCTAAGTATCCAGCAGATCTAGAGCTCATAAAAAAACCTCCTATAATGGGGTGGCGAGTATGAATAAAATACACATACCCTTGGTTAATATGTAATTATTATAAGTATACCATAATTTGCATAGAAAATCAAATATCCTCTTCAATTACAGCAAATTCATACTTGACATTTACATAAAACAATAATATAATTTTAATAAGTGCATGCTTAAATAAAGTTAAGGAGGGTCTACATTATGAAACTTGAGCGGAGAAAAAACCCTGATGGCTGTTGCCCTGTTGATTTAATAGCGCAAATAGCTGAAGAAGAGGAAAAAAGAGGACGGGTAGTTGTGTTTAATTTCTCACAAAAAGCATTAGACGACATGTGTAATTATCCTGTTAACAAGCAGGTGAATTACGATTTCGGCGAACGTAAAGGTGATAAAACCAAGCTCACAGTTTGCTGGCTTCCGTCAATGCAGACAATGGAATTAAGTTCGTTTAATGGAAGTGCAATTTATCAGGTCGATTTTGCTGACACAGATGAAATTAAGCACAAGTATACAGAACAGGCGGATGTTGTCTACCTCATTTATTAATCTTTTTCAAAAAGACTTAAGCATAAAAAGCCACTCGAATGTTGAGTGGCTTTTTACATTACAGAAAATGCTAAAAATTTTTTAAATATTGCTTGACAAAAGTGTAAAATAAGATATAATAAATACGAACAAAAATTTGTATAATTTTAAGGTGAAATGATGAAAGATAGAATTGATAGTATTTTAGTAAAAAAAGGATATTTCGAAACAAGGCAAAAAGCAAAGTATGCTATTGAAAATCATTGTATTTATGTAGAAGATAAGTTAATTGAAAAATCAAGCAAAATGGTGGAAGAAGAAAGCAAAATAGAGGTACGAGGACAAGTTTTACCGTTTGTAAGTCGTGGTGGGTTAAAATTAGATAAGGCAATTAGAGTGTTTGAAATTAATCTGCAAGAAAAGATTTGTATGGACATAGGAGCATCGACTGGTGGATTTACTGATTGCATGTTACAAAATGGAGCAAGTAAAGTATATGCTCTTGATGTAGGCCATGACCAATTAGCAAAAATATTAAGAGAAGATAAAAAAGTTATTAATTTGGAAGGAACAAACATCCGTGATATAAAGATACAAGAATTTGAAAAAGTAGATTTTGTAGCAACAGACGTTTCTTTTATTTCATTAACACAAGTATTAGATAAAGCATATGAGATATTAAAAGAAAACGGTCAAATGGTTGCACTAATCAAACCACAATTTGAAGCAGGAACAGAGTTTATTAATAAAAATGGAGTGGTAAAAGATAAAAAAATACATGCCAAAGTAATTGAAAAAATCATGCTATTTGCAAGTAGTTTAGGCTTTGAAATTGTAGGATTAGAATATTCACCAATAAAGGGACCAGCAGGAAATATTGAATATTTGTTATACCTAAAAAAGAAACAACCTAATTTTGAATTATTTAAAGCAAGAGAACAAATAAAACAAGTAGTAGAAACAGCACATAAAGAATTAAAGAAAAAGGAGTAAAAATATGATATCCAATTTACATATCCAAAATATTGGAATTATTGATGATATAAGTATTTGCTTAAACCAAGGATTTAATGTTCTAACAGGAGAAACAGGAGCCGGAAAAACATTAATTATAGATTCATTAGCAATGATTGCAGGAGGAAGATTTTCGAAAGAAATGATACGAAAAGGACAAGACCATTCTTTTGTAGAACTATGCTTATATATACCAAAACATGAGAATGCGATAGATGGAAATATTATTATTTCAAGAGAGATATTTAATAATGGTAGAAATTTGTGTAAAATTAATGGTAGAATGGTAACGGTTAATGAATTAAAAGACTTTATGAAAGATATTATTGATATTCATGGACAATTAGATAATCAAACGATATTAGAAGCATCTTCACATATTCAATATTTAGACGGATTTTCACGGACTTGAATTAAAAGAAATAAAAGAAAAATATCAAAGATTATATGAAGAATATTGCGATACGAAAACAAAGCTAAAAGAAAACTATGGTGATGATAAAGAAAAGCAAAGAAAATTAGATTTATTAAAATATCAAGTAAATGAAATTGAAGAAGCACAGTTAAAAGTAAATGAAGAGGAAGAATTAGATGTAGTAAGGACGAGAATGTTAAATTCAGAAAAGATTTCAGAAGGGTTGAATGAAGCTACTTTAGAAATTGGAGAAAATGCGATTGACTCAATTTCTAAAGCAGTAAGAGCATTAGAGAAAATAGAAAGTTTAGATAAAAACTACGAAGAAAAATTAAATAATTTAAAAAGTATTTATTATGACTTACAAGAATTAGCAAGAGATGTAGACGGATTAAAAGAAGATATTGATTTTGATGAAAAAGAAAGACAAAAAGTAGAACAAAGATTAGATTTGATATTCTCTTTAAAAAGAAAATATGGAAATACAATTCAAGAAATTTTAGACTATAAAAATGAAATTCAAGAAGAAATAGAACAAATTGAGAATTTAGAAGAATACACAAATGGTCTAAAACAAAAACTAGAAGAACTAGAAAAAGAAATGATAATAGTATCAAAACAAATGAATGAGATAAGAAACAAAAATGCGAAGACCTTATCAAATAAAATATCAGAAGAATTACAAGATTTAGAAATGAAAAATGCTCAATTTAATATTCAAGTTGTGTTTAATAATGAAAAAGATTTTAACAAAAATGGACTAGATAAAGTAGAATTTTTGATTAAAACCAATGCAGGAGAAGATTTTAAACCATTAATAAAAATAGCATCTGGTGGAGAAATGTCAAGAATTATGTTAGCAATTAAACATGTACTTGCAAGTGTAGATAAAGTTCCCGTTCTTATTTTTGATGAAATTGATACAGGGATTAGTGGAATTGCTGCAAACCGAGTAGCAGATAAAATGAAACAAATTGCAAAACATCATCAAGTGTTGTGTGTAACACATTTAGCACCAATTGCAGCAAGAGGAGATTACAATTATTATATTAGTAAATCTGTATCAAATGAAATGACAAAGACTACGGTTAAACAGCTAAATGAGGAAGAAACTATTAAAGAAATTGCAAGAATTGCAAGTGGAGAAGTAACAGATATTGCTTTAGAACATGCAAAACAATTAAGAAAAAGCGCCACATAAACCGTGGCGCTTATCTTCACTACTTAGACATCAAATGTGCAAGATAATCATTTTGAGCATCTGTACCAATCAGATTGTAGATGGTTTCAAGTAATTGCGCTAAAACAGTAGCATTATTACATTTCATACAAAACTGTTTTTGTATCAAAATAGTACCATAATACTCTTGCACTTTGGGATGAGAGAGACTCTCATAGACCTCCAGATCAAAGCGACTTATTTCGAAATGTTGTCCATCCGAATTTGTAATCCGAACAACCTCTTTGTCTGGATTTTTACCAAACAGTTCAATGATGTCAGGAATTATTTGGGATAAAGTTTTAGTTTCTTTCAATTTTAAATTAATCATAAAAACCCTCCTAATATAGTGATGTGTTTTGGCATAATCTAATATTAACATAAAATTGAAACAAAATCAAGAAATGTCTAAAAATAGCAAAAACAATTAAATAAAATTGATTTTATGTTAAATAAATGGTATAATATAGGGTAAGAATGGCAATTACCTTTCGTATGAAAAAGGTTTGTTTTTATAAGAACCTAAAAGGAGAAGCCTAAAGCTATTTTTTTAAAAAGATACAAACATTAGGAGGAAAAAGAACAATGAGAAAAAGTAGTAAAAGGAAAGAAATCGCAAGAAGACATCGGAGAGAAAGGCTGTATAATATAGCAATAATAACTATATTGATTTCTTTGACAGTCGTAGCGTTCCTTCCGACCATAGTATTAAGAATGCAAGTAAATGCAAAGGTTCCAGAAGTAAAGGTCGAAAAAGTTTCAGAACCGATTAAGCAAGAAACTGAAATGGACTGGAGTAACTTTACTTCCATTTATGAGGAAGACATCTTAATTGCCAAGGCAGCAGAAGAAGAAGTGAGGCAAAAGGCGATAGTAGGATTTGGAACTGAACTTGCAGAAGAAATAGTGGGAATAACTGCGAACGTTAAATGGTTTAACACCAGTGCATATTGTCCTTGCCAAAAGTGCTGTGGCAAGACAGATGGAATTACAGCATCTCAACAAAAAGCAATGAATTGGTATACAATAGCTGCTGGAAACCAATATGAAATGGGAACAATCATTTATATTCCAACACTATCACACGAACCCAATGGAGGATGGTTTATTGTTCAGGATCGTGGAGGAGCGATATCAAATGATAAACTAGATATCTACTTTAATACACATGAGGAAGCATTACAGTATGGAAGAAAAACATTAGAGTGCTATGTGTACGAGTTTTAAAAGCAAGGAGAGGTGAGGATTTACACTCCTTGCTTTCTCCATTTTAAAAACAAGTTAAAATTTAGCAATAATGGTTTACTTTCTGCTAATTCTAGGGTATAATAGGATATCATAAAAGATAAAAGGTAGGGAAAAATATGAGTGAAAATGAAATGAATCAAAACGAAGAACAAGAATTAGATATGAATCATCTAATGCAAGTAAGAAGAGAAAAGTTAGAAGAATTACAAGCAAATGGAAAAAATCCATTTGAAATTACAAAATTTGATAGAACAAATACGGCAGGAGAAATTAAAGATAACTTTGAAAACTTTGACCAAAAAGATGTAACGGTTGCAGGTAGAATTATCGCCAAAAGAATTATGGGAAAAGCATCTTTTTGCACGATTCAAGATTGTGATGAAAAAATCCAAAGTTATGTAAGTATTAATGATTTAGGAGAAGAAAGCTACAAAGCATTTAAAACCTATGATATTGGAGATATTATAGGAATTACTGGATTTGTATTTAAAACCAGAACAGAAGAAATTTCAGTACATGCGAAAGAAGTAACATTACTTTCAAAATCATTAAGACCACTTCCAGAAAAATTCCATGGATTAAAAGATCCAGATTTAAGATATAGACAAAGATATACTGATCTTATTGTAAATCCTGAAGTGAAAAAGACATTTGAACTAAGAAGTAGAATTATTAAAGAAATGAGAAATTTCTTAGATGCAAAAGGATATATGGAAGTTGAAACACCAATTCTAAATACAATTGCAGGTGGAGCTACAGCAAAACCATTTGTAACACATCATAATGCATTAGATATTGATATGTACTTAAGAATTGCACCAGAATTATATTTAAAAAGATTAATTGTTGGTGGATTTGATAAAGTATATGAAATAGGAAGATTATTTAGAAATGAAGGAATGGACTTAAAACACAATCCAGAATTTACTTCTATGGAATTATATGCGGCATATGAAGATTATAATGACATGATGGATATCACAGAAGAAATGGTATCAACAATTGCAAAAAACGTACTAGGAACTACAAAAATTAATTACCAAGGAACTGAAATTGATTTAACACCATCATGGAAAAGAATGACCATGATTGATGCCATTAAAGAAGTAACAGGTGTGGACTTTAATGAAATCAATACAGATGAAGAAGCAATAAAACTTGCAGAAGAAAGAAAACTAGAAGTAGACGACATTAAGAAAACAAGAGGAAATATCATTAACATTTTCTTTGAAGAATATGTAGAAGAAACTCTAATACAACCAACCTTTATATGTGATTATCCAGTTGAAGTATCACCATTAACCAAAAGAAAACCATCAGATCCTAGATTAACAGAAAGATTTGAAGTGTTTATTGGTGGACGTGAATATGGAAATGCATACTCAGAGTTAAATGACCCAATTGATCAATATGAAAGATTTAAAAAACAAGTAGAAGCAAGAGAAGCAGGAGACGAAGAAGCAAATATGATGGACGAAGACTTCGTTCAAGCTCTAGAAATAGGACTACCTCCAACAGGTGGATTAGGAATGGGAATTGATAGACTTATCATGTTATTAACAGATTCAGCATCAATTAGAGATGTATTACTATTCCCAACAATGAAACCATTTTCTGACCGTTAATAAGAGAAAATATTACCTATAGGGGGTAAAAGATGATTTTAGAAAATAAATTAAATATTACTGATCAAGCTGAACTAGCAAGAGAAGAAGAGAAAATTAGTAAAACATGTGCAAAGAAGATGTTTGAAACTGGATACTTAAATACATTAGAGCCAGGAACATTTGAAACCTTAAGAAAAATTCATAAATACTTATTTGAAGGAATATATGAATTTGCAGGAAATCTAAGAAAAGTAAATATAGCAAAAGGAAATTTTAGATTTACTCCTCTTACTTATCTTGAAGAAGCAGTTAAAAATATCGAAAAAATGCCACAATCAACCTATGAGCAAATCATAGAAAAATATGTAGAAATGAATATTGCACATCCATTTAGAGAAGGAAATGGAAGAAGTACAAGAATTTGGCTTGATTTAATTTTGAAAAAAGAGTTAAATCTCGTAGTTGACTGGAGTAAAGTTGATAAAACAGATTATTTACTTGCAATGGAACGTAGCCCTATAAAAGATACAGAAATTAAAGAACTATTAAAACAAAGTTTAACGGATAAAATAGATAATAGAGAAATATACATGAAAGGTATTGATAATAGCTATTTATATGAAGGCTATTTATCATTTAAAACAGATGAGCTATAAGTTACATTGAAAATAAATAAGGGGATAAATCGATTTTAAAGGAGAAGAGAAAATGTTTAATTTTTCATATGATAAACGATTTTTATATATTATTTTAGGGATAAGTATTGTGTGGGGGCTTGTTGGAATGTCAAGATTAGAACTTCTTAGTTTATTATTAACTTTGCCAGGAGTTATTGTTGCAATTACATTTCATGAGTTTGCACATGCTTATGCGGCCTATCGCTTAGGAGACGATACGCCTAAAATGCAAGGAAGATTGAATTTGAATCCTACAAGTCATTTAGACCCAATTGGATTTGTATTACTTATTTTTGCTCATATTGGATGGGGAAAACCAGTACAAATTAACCCAAGAAATTTTGACAGAAAAGTTTCTATGTCGAAAGGAGAAGCAATTGTATCAGTTGCAGGTCCAGCAATGAATTTTGTACTTGCAATTGTACTTACGATTCTTTATTTTGCAATTTATAAACTAGCACCAAGCTTTATTGTTTCACGGAATTGGTTTCTATATTATGATTATGATTCAATCTGCTGCTATAGTAAATGTTGGCCTTGGCATATTTAATTTAATACCACTTCCACCATTAGATGGTAGTAAAATCTTTAGAAACCTTATGTCTTATAATGTAAAAGAATGGTTAGACAGATACCAAAACTATTTTTATATTGCATTTTTAATTTTATGGGTGACAGGTCTTGCAGGACAATTAATTTCACCAATTATTAGCTGGATAACAACTGGATTATTTAATATAGTAGGAATGATATTTGGATTATAGAAAAGGAAAATAAAATGAAGAAAGATATATACACATTAGGAATTGAATCAAGTTGTGACGAAACTTCTGTGTCGGTTGTAAAAAACGGTAGAGAAGTTCTTTCCAATGTTATTCATTCTCAAATTGATATTCATAAACAATTTGGAGGAGTTGTTCCAGAGATTGCTTCTAGAAATCATGTAGAAGCAATTTCAACCGTTACAAAAGAAGCATTAGAGATAGCAGGAATTACTTTTTCAGAAATTGATGCTATTTGTCCGACCTATGGACCAGGTCTTGTAGGCGCACTTTTAGTAGGTGTTGCATATGCAAAAGCATTAGCATATGCATTAGATAAACCACTTGTAGGAGTAAACCATATTGAAGGACATATTGCGGCAAACTATATTACACATCCTAAATTACAACCACCATTTTTATGCTTAGTTGTATCAGGAGGACATACTCATTTAGTTTATATTAAAGATTATACAGAATTTGAGATACTAGCTCGTACACGTGATGATGCAATAGGTGAAGCGTTTGATAAAGTAGCAAGAGTGATTGGATTACAATATCCAGGAGGGCCAAAGATAGATAAACTTGCAAAAGAGGGAGAGGCAAATATTAATTTGCCACATACTTATTTTGAAAATAGTTTAGATTTTAGCTTTAGTGGAATTAAAACTGCTATTTTAAATTTATATCATAAAAACCCAGAAGTAAATAAGGCAGACTTATGTGCAAGTTTTGAAAAAACAGTAGTCGATATGTTACTTACCAATACCAAAAAAGCATTACAAGAGTTACATATAAAAAAACTAGCAATTGCAGGAGGGGTTTCTGCAAATCCATATATACGAGAAGGCTTTTTAAAAATGGGACAAGAAGAGAAAATAGAAGTGTTTTATCCAGAATTAAAACTTTGTACCGATAATGCCGCGATGATAGCTTCTGCAGGATATTATCATTTTATCAAAGGTAATGCCTCGGACTTATCCTTAAATGCAGTTCCAAATTTAAAAATATAGAAAGGAAATCATATGTCTATTTATGTTATTGCAGATTTACATTTATCTTTCAAAAATCCAAAGCCAATGAACATTTTTGGAGATAATTGGGACAATCATGAGCAAAAAATAAAAAGAGACTGGTTAGAAAAAGTAAAAGAAGATGACTTGGTTGTATTACCAGGTGACTTTTCATGGGCAATGAATTTAAGTGATGCTTATTTGGATTTTCAATATCTAAATGAATTACCAGGAAAAAAACTATTATTAAAAGGGAATCACGATTATTGGTGGACGACCCTTACTAAAATGAAAGCATATTTGGAAGAAAATCACTTTGATACTATTGATTTTCTATTTAACAATAGCTTTTTCTATGACGGTATTATTTTAACAGGAACAAGAGGATGGAGCTTAAATGATTTAGAAGGAAAAGCTAAGATATTAAACAGAGAATTGGGAAGATTGGAAATATCCATTAGCCAAGGAATTGAAAAGTTTGGGGAAGATAAGCCAATTTATGTATTTATGCATTATCCACCAATTACGAATTCCGCTATCTTAAATAAATCTGAATTAAAATTTGTAGAAGTAATGAAACGATACAAAATACAAAGATGCATGTATGGACACTTACATTCTCATTCGCATAAAGATGCAATAGAAGGAAATAGGGAAGGAATTGAATTTAATTTAGTAAGTGGAGATTATTTGGATTTTAAATTAATGAAAATAAAATAAAACTGGAGTCTAGTTGAACTCCAGTTTTTCATTTATAGTATTTTATTTCTCTGTTTTTTTAGCTTTTTTTGTATCATCTTTTAATACTTCTTTAATAGCGCCTAAACTGCTTAATGCAGAGGTTGCTTCAAAAGGAATAAATACTTTATTTGCTTCACCTTTTGCTACTTCTTCTAAAGCTTCTAAAGATTTTAATTGAACTAATTTATCATTTGGATCTGCTTTTTTCATTGCATTATAAATCATTTCAACTTCTTTTGCTTTTGCTTCAGCAACTTTTTTAATAGCGTCTGCTTCACCGGCAGCACGTCTTATTTTTGATTCACGATCAGCTTCTGCTTGTAAAATAGCAGCTTCTTTTTGTCCTTCTGCAATCGTGATAGCAGATTGTCTTTCACCTTCTGCTTGTAAAATTAAAGCTCTTTTATTTCTTTCTGCATTCATTTGTTTTTCCATTGCATCACGAATATCTGCAGGTGGAGTAATATCTTTAATTTCTACACGGTCAACTTTACATCCCCATTGGTCAGTTGCTTCATCTAAGATAACTCTTAATTGATCATTAATTGCATCTCTTGAACTGAAGGTTGCATCTAAGTCCATTTTACCAACAATATCACGAATTGTAGTAATGGCTAAGTATTCAATACCTTTTTTCAAACTTTGAATTTCATATACTGCTTTTGCAGGGTCTGTAATTTTATAGAACACAACGGTATCAATTGTGATAGTAACATTATCTTTAGTAATAACTCCTTGAGGTGGAATATCCATTGTTTGTTGTTTTAAACTAACAACACTTCTTACGTGGTCAATGAATGGTACAATAATGGTAAGACCTGCATCTGCAATTTTATGATATTTACCAAGTCTTTCTATAATGTACACCTCAGCTTGCTTAACGATTTTAATTGATTTAAATGCAATAATTAATATAATGATTAATAGTATAATTAAAAATGCCATAATAAATCCTCCTTTAAATATATAATAAAAAATATAAAAAACTATTTTGAAATAGGTTCTACTAAAACCTTAACACCATTAATTTCTTTTACAGTAACTTCTGTTCCTTCTGGAATATCAGATGTAGCTTTTGCTGTCCATACTTCACTACCAATTTTTACTTGTCCGAAGACCTTTTTTTACATTGATTTCTCTTGTAACAGTTCCTCTTTTCCCAATAACGGAATAAGCATTTGTCTGAACTTTATCTTTACAAGAAAGTTTTTTTACAAGTGGTTTGGTAAGAAACATTAGTACAGTAGAACTAATCACAAATACAGTAGTTTGGATAATAATGTTATCTGTAAAAAGGCTAACAATGGCAGTAAGAAGTGCTCCAAGTGCAAACCAAAATACGAGAAAACCAATTGTCATAATTTCCATTACGAAAAAGATTCCAGAAATAATTAACCATACTTGCCACATATAACATTCCTCCTTTACATTTTACAGTACTATTATACTACAAAATATGGAAAAAAGAAAGGGTTTTCGAAGATTTTAAAGAAAATGTGCTGACTTAAAAAATTGACGAATTATGTAAAATGTAATATAATAAAGATATTAGCGATAAAGTGTAGTAAGAAAATTAAAAATTTCGAACATAAAACAGAAAGGAGAAAACGTATGAAATTTTTAAAAGAGCCTCAAATACGGAGAGATGAGGATGGAAAAAAGGTTTTATACCTTACAAATGAAGAGGGAAATATATATTATCTAAAGGGGTATAGAACTTGGAAGAATATTTGCATTGCCCAAGAACCTGGAGGACATTATGCTATCATCAAAGCAAACAGTCGAGTTGCCACCGAATTTATTTACAAAAAGGTGCAATATACAAAACGGTATTTGTTTGCATTCTATAAGGAGGAGATGGACAGCAGAAATTATTTCCATGTTTATAATTTGGGAGGTGCTAGTGTTACATATGAAAGGGAAGATGAAACCACCCAAGGAAATGGTTTTATTTGCATATGGGAATCTAGCACCAAATACTTTATCGACAGTCAAAAACAAAAAGCATATTCCAAGCATCATCCGAAGTATTGGGTAAAGAGACTACTTTAAAACGAAAGGCGCGAAACTACTTATGAGTTTCGTGCCTTTTAATATATATTATAAAAATTCTTAAAATTCTTTTAAAAATATTTGCGAAAAAAGTATTTTATGATATAGTAGTATCATACTAAAAAAGATAAAGGAGAATACTCATGAAAAACATCAAAAATGTATGGAAAAAGGTTGCAATTGTTGTAGGATTATTAGTAATTGTAGGAGTTGTATTATTAATATCACCAAATTTTAAAAAAGATCCGAATGAAGGAAAAATTAATTTTATTATCAACAACAATAATGTAACAGGAAAACTAAAACATGATATATGGATAAATGAAAATAATATTGCTTATGCATCCATGGAAGATTTAAGAAATTATTTTGATGGACAAATTTATTATGATAAAGCAAACAATCAAATTATTACAACTTCAGATACAAAAGTAGCTGTACTTTCTTTAAACGATAAAAAAATGGTAGTAAATGGTTCAGAAGTAAAACTAGTTTCTGGTGCGCTAAGAAAAGACGGAACATTTTATTTACCAATTTCAGAAATGGGAAAAGTATATAATGTAGAAATAAATAATATTAATAATAAAGTTATTACGCTAGATTCACTAGATAGAGAATTAATAAAAGCAGATGTTAGCAAAAATGTAAGTGCAAAATATAATACAAAATTAATTGCAAAAACAGTAGACAAATTAAAACAAGGTTCAAAGGTAGTTGTAATTTCTGAAAAAGATGGTTATAGCAGAATTAGAACAGAAAATGGAAAAATAGGATATATAAAATCAGATAAATTAACGAATAAAACAATAGTAAGAGAAAAATTAGAATCAAAACCACAAGTGGAAGGAAAAATCAACCTTGTGTGGGACTATTATTCAGAATATGTAAATGCACCAATAAGAACAGGAAGTATTCCAGGTGTTAATGTAGTAAGTCCATCCTTCTTCTCGTTAAAAAACACAAATGGATTAGCAATTATTGACAATGCTACAAGAGGCGGAGAAGATTATATTAGATGGGCAAAAGACAATGATTACAAAATATGGGCTATGTTTTCCAATAATTCCATGAGAGAAACAACTTCTCAAATTCTAAATAGTTATGAATTACGAACTACTATGATTGAAAAAATTGTAGAACTTGCAGTAAAGTATCAATTAGATGGAATCAATGTAGATTTTGAAAATATGAACATGTCAGATAAAGATATGTATTCTAGATTTATTATAGAATTAGCTCCTCGTTTAAGAGAATACGGCATTGTAACAAGTGTGGATGTAACAGCACCAGACGGAAGCGAAAACTGGTCACTATGTTTTGATAGAGATGTATTAGCAGATGCAGCAGATTACTTAGTATTTATGGCATATGACCAACATGGGGTATCAAGCCCAAAAACAGGAAGTGTTGCAGGATATGATTGGGTAGAAGCAAACATTAAAAAATTTTTAGGACAAGAAGCAGTAGCAAAGGAAAAAATTATTTTAGGTATGCCACTATATACAAGATTATGGAAAACAGATAATAATGGAAAAATAACAAGTTCTGTTGTTAACATGAATAAAATAAACCAAACATTACCATCAGATGTAACAAGAACATGGAATGAAAATACAAAACAATATTACGTAGAATATTCAAGTGAACGTTACAAATATGAAATGTGGGTAGAAGATGCAAAATCCATTGAAGAAAAGCTAAACCTAATTAATCAATATGAGCTAGCAGGAGGGGCTTTCTGGGAAAAAGACAGAGAAACCGATGACATTTGGACTTTGGCGGAAGAAAAATTAAAATAAGAATAAAAAATCATAAAAAAGTATTGCAATCGCAATACTTTTTTGATATAATAGCAAAGTTAAAAAATATACACATAAAGTTAGTTTGCTTTTAGTGCCATAGATTGGTGTGTGTGCAGACGTTAGAGGCTTTATGGATGTAAAACTAAAGGAGGAATTAAAAATGGCAGTAGTTGCAATGAAACAATTACTAGAAGCAGGTGTACATTTTGGACACCAAACAAGAAGATGGGACCCTAGAATGGCTGAATATATTTTTCAAGCTAGAAATGGTATCCACATTATCGATTTACAAAAAACATCAAAGAAAATTGATGAAGCTTACCAATTTGTAAAGGAAGCAGCAGAAGAAGGAAAAGAAATCCTTTTTGTTGGTACAAAAAAACAAGCACAAGAATGTGTAAAAGAAGCAGCCTTAGCTTGTGGAATGTACTACATTGATCAAAGATGGTTAGGTGGAATGCTTACAAACTTTGATACAATTCAAAAAAGAATTCAAAGATTAAAAGACTTAGAAGCAATGCAAGAAGATGGAACATTTGAAGTATTACCTAAAAAAGAAGTAATTCTTTTAAAGAAAGAAATGGAAAAACTAGAAAGAAACTTAGGTGGAATTAAAGAAATGAACAAACTACCAGGAGTTATGTTTGTAGTAGATCCTAAAAAAGAAAGAATTGCAATTTTAGAAGCTAGAAAATTAAATATTCCAGTTGTTGGATTAATCGATACCAACTGTAACCCAGAAGATGTTGATTATGTAATTCCTGGAAATGATGATGCAATTCGTGCTGTAAAATTAATTACAACAGTAATGGCAAATGCAGTAATTGAAGGAAAACAAGGAGAAGCTTTTGAACCAGTTTCAGAAGAAGTAGTAGAAGAAACAGTAAGTGAAGAACCAACAAGTATCGAAGAAGTTGTTGCTGAAGAAGCTGAAACAGTAGAGGAATAATAATATTTGTGTGGGCACGGTAAGGGCCGTGCCCAATTTTAAATTAAAAATGAAGAGTGAAGAGTATAAAAGCTTTACTTTTGAAGGAGGAAAAGAAATGGTTAGTGCTACAATGGTAAAAGAGTTAAGAGAAAAAACAGGTGCAGGAATGATGGACTGCAAAAAAGTATTAACAGAAACAGATGGAGATATGGAAAAAGCAATCGAATTATTAAGAGAAAGAGGAATTGCAAAAGCTGCTAAAAAATCAGATAGAATTGCAGCAGAAGGTGTTGTTACAGCATATGTTTCAGAAGATGGAAAAGTAGGAAGCGTTGTTGAAATTAACTCAGAAACAGATTTCGTTGGTAAAAACGAAGAATTTAGAACATTTGCATCTGATGTTGCAGAACAAATCGCATTAAAAGCTCCTACATCAGTAGAAGAATTATTAGCACAAAAATCAATGAAGGATGAAACAAAAACAGTTGAAGAAGTGTTAACAGGAAAAATTGCAACTATTGGAGAAAAATTAACAATTAGAAGATTTGAAAGATTTGAATCTAATGGATTAGTAGAAAAATATATCCATGGAGATGGAAAAATTGGTGTACTTGTAGAATTAGAAAACGGAGATTCTGAGCTTGCAAAAGATATTTGTATGCAAATTGCTGCAGCAAAACCAGAATATTTAGATAGAGCTTCTGTTCCAGCTGAACGCGTAGAAAAAGAAATGGAAATTTTAAAAGTACAAGCAATGAATGAAGGAAAACCAGCTGAGATTGCAGAAAAAATGGTACAAGGAAGAATTGGAAAATTCTATGGAGAAATTTGTTTAACAGAACAAGACTTTGTAAAAGATCCAGATATGAAAGTTTCAAAACTTGTAGAATCAAAAGGAGCAAAAATCGTAAGATTTGCAAGATTTGAAAAAGGAGAAGGAATCGAGAAAAAAGAAGAAAACTTTGCAGAGGAAGTTATGAACCAATTAAAATAAAAGAATACCTAAATAAAAAAGCAAATATTTTAATAAAAAATGTTTGCTTTTTTTGTTGTTTATGGTATAGTGAACATATAATTTATATCAATTGTTTTATTCAAAGAAATTGAATCAAAGAAATCAAAAGTATTCTTAAAAATTCTAAAACTTAGAAATCAAAAAAGAAAAAATCAAATTTAAAAGGAGGTAATAAAAATAGAAAGAGAAGAAAATTGTCAAAAAGATATTGACACAAAGACAGATATTTATTATACTATAATTAACAGAAAAGACATTATAAAATTTACCTATGAGGATTATTTAAAATGCATTGAACAAAGAGAAAACCAAAAGAATAATATTTTAAATGAGAATTCGAAAGAGTATAAAATTGTAAATAGCACAAAGGGACATCATCAACATGACAAAATATATAGAAAATTATTAAGCAACAAAGAAAATGCAGCACATGTTATTAGTGAGGCACTAAAACTAGAGGAAGAAAATAAGGTAACCGCAGAAGAATTAGAGAAATATACTACTAACTTTATTACAAGTGAATTCAAAGACAGACAAGCAGACATTGTATATAAACTAAAAAACAGCAATCTATTCTTTTTAATAGAACACCAAAACAAAATAGACCATGCAATGTCATACAGAATAGAAGAATACAAATTAGAAATCATAAAAAGTGCAATTGATATGAAAAAAATAGCAACAAAGAACGATAAGATGCCAACTGTAATCCCAATTGTAATATATACAGGAAAAGAAAAATGGAAAGCAAGAGTATATTATAACCAAATAGAAGACAAACGATTCAAAAATATTGATTTATTAAAATATAACTTGTTAGATATTAACGAATACGAAAGGAAAGAACTATTAAAAAGTAACTATTTTATTGACAAAGTATTTTTAATGGAGAAAACAAGGAATGTAAATGAATTTTTTGAAATAGCAAAAAGAATCATTCAGAATACGAACAAAGAAGAAAATAGAGAATATTTAAGAATCATTTTAAAAACAACAGTAAAAGAAAAGATAGGAGAGGAAAAAACACAACAACTATTAAAAGAAATGGAAGGGGAAGATGTAAAAATGTTAGAGAATGTATCAATCATGATAGACAAAGAAATGAATGCAGCAAGGAAAAAAGGCATGAAAGAAGGAATGAAAGAAGGAATAAAAAGTGTTGTTAGGATGATGTTACAAAAAGGAATGAAAATAAAAGAAATAGAAGAACTAACAGGATTGAAAATAGAAGAAATAGAAAATGCAATAGAAATATCAAAAATATAAAATAAATTATGTAAAAAGTGATACTAAAAAGAATTTATTGTATTGAACCTTAAATGTAAAAGTATAATAAAACAAAAAACTAAAATGCGACAAAAGAAAAAACATGAAATATTAATTAAAAATATTGTAAAATTTTTATAAAATTGATATACTAAGGTAGCAACTTAAGAGTATATCAATTTTTTTATAAAATTTAGTTAAAAAGTGAAGAGCAAAAAATGAAAAGTACAAAAGCTTCGCTTTTGAAGGAGGAAAAGAATATGGAAAATGAAGAAATGGAAGTAAAAGAGGTTTCAGTAGAAACAGGGGATAATAATGGAATAAAGATATCAGATGATGTTGTTGCTGTTATTGCAGGTGTTGCTGTATCAGAAGTATCTGGTGTTGCAGGAATGGCAGGAGGATTTGCTGGGGGAATTTCTGAAGTATTAAGTGGTAAGAAAAACTTATCAAAAGGAATTAAAGTTGATGTTGGTGAAAAAGAAACTAAAATTGATGTTAACATTATTGTAGAATATGGTACAAGAATTCCAGATGTTGCTTTCGAAATCCAAAACAGAGTAAAAAAAGCAGTAGAAGCTATGACAGGATTAAAAGTATTAGAAGTTAATGTTCATGTACAAGGAGTAAGTACAGAAAAACCAGAAGAAGAACAACCAGAAGAAAAAATAGAAGAATAAAGTCTGTAGGGTAGGAGGGAACAAAAATGAAAGTATTAGATAAAATAGCATTAGTATTATTTTCAAGTATCATATTAATCCTATCTGCACTTTTGTGTTTTATGATATTTGGATGGATTCGTTTAGATGTTGTAAATATGTATATGAAAGAATTATTGAATAATCAAACAGCATGTAACATTACATTAGGAATATTAGTTGCATTAATTTTACTTTCGATTAAAGGCATATTCTTTTCAACGGATTCTAAAAAGGACAAGGACAAAAATATGGATAATGGAATCTTAATTGAAAATGAAAATGGAAAATTATTAATTTCAAGAGATACCATTCAAAATTTAGTAAGTGGTGTTGTAAAAGGATTTGAAAATACACAAGATGTTACATCAAAAGTAATCTTAACAAGTGATAATAACATTAATATTGATGTTACCTTATTTGTAACCCAAGAAGCGATTATTAAAGATTTATCCAATAAATTACAACTAAAAATTAAAGAAGTAATTAAAAATTCAATTGATATTGATATTAAAGAAGTAAATATTAAAGTTAGAAATATTGCTCCAAAAGAAGAAAGCGTAGAAGAGTAAGGAGGATAACAAGATGGAAGGATTTAAAAAATTTGTAAGTGAAAATGCTGGAGCTATCATTGGAGCCATTGTAGCATTAGTTATTTTATTTACCCACCTTTATGACCTAATTGTGGGAATTATACTAGTAGCAATTGGAATGTTTGTGGGAAACTATGTACAAAGAAATAAATATGAAGTAAAAGAAAAACTAAAAAATCTAATCGATAGAATGTAACAGTGTAGAAGTCGATGGTTTCATCGATTCGCTTTAAACAAAAACGAAAACAAGAAAGGAAATCTTATATGAACAGAACACAAGCAAGAGAAGAAGCTTTTAAATTATTATATAGTATGGAAATACAAAAAGAAAATGATGAAGAACAAATCGAACTGTATTTGGAAAACAATGAAATAACAGATACAAAGACAATCGAATATATAAAAGATGTGTGGGCTGGAATTGAAGCCAACAAAGAAGAGATTAATCAAAAAATTTCTGGTAATTTAAAAGTAGAATGGAAATTAGAAAGACTTTCTAAAGTAGACCTTTCTTTATTAAAACTTGCCATTTACGAAATGTTATATAAAAAAATCCCTTTTAAAGTAGCCATTAATGAAGTAATTGAACTTGCTAAAAAATATGGAGAAGATAATAGTGCATCATTTATTAATGGAATTTTAGCAAGTATTGTTAAAAATGATTTGCAAAATTAGAAAAGAGGAAGCAGATGAATATTGAACCAATTTCGGTTACCGATTTAAATAAATACATAAAAGATAAAGTGGCAGGGGATGAATATTTAAATAATGTTTTGGTAAAAGGTGAAATTTCTAATTTTAAACATCATTATACAGGACATTTATATTTTACTCTAAAAGATGATAATTCTTTAATTAAATGCATCATGTTTAAATCCTTTACACAGAACTTAAAATTCGTACCAAAAGACGGAATGAAAGTGATGGTGTTTGGTACCGTTAGTGTATTTGAACGAGATGGTGTTTATCAAATATACTGTAAAGCAATGCAAGAAGAAGGCATGGGAAGCTTATATAAAGCATATGAAGAATTAAAGAAAAAACTAGAATTAGAAGGGTTATTTTCAGAAGAACATAAAAAGAAAATCCCATTTATGCCGAAAGTTGTAGGCGTCCTTACATCCCAAACAGGTTCTGTTATAAGAGATATTATTAATGTTAGCACAAGAAGAAATCCCAATGTATATATTAGATTATTTCCAGTTCCAGTACAAGGAGAAGGAGCAGGAGAAAAAATAGCAGATGCTATTTTCTATATGAATGAAAAAAAATTAGCAGATGTTTTAATATTAGCAAGAGGTGGAGGTTCTTTAGAAGATTTATGGCCTTTTAATGAAGAAGTGGTTGCAAGAGCAATTTTTGCATCCCAAATCCCAATTATTTCAGCAGTAGGGCATGAAACTGACTTTTCAATATCGGATTTTGTAGCAGACTTAAGAGCACCAACTCCATCTGCTGCAGCAGAACTTGCAGTAGCAGATACAGCTGACTTGAAAATAAAGCTTGAAGGCTATCAAACAAGATATAAATTAGCCTTAAAGAAAAAAGTAGAATTAATGCGTTTGCAATATGAAAAATGTATGGCAAGAAGAGTATTTAAAGAACCACTACAAGAAATTAATGAAAAAGCCATTCGTTTAGATATGATTGTTAAAAACATGCAACATCATATGGTAAACTCTTATAAAGATAGTAAAAATGAAATGATAAAATTAGTATCGAAGTTAGATACCTTAAGCCCATTAAAGACATTAACAAGAGGCTATAGCATTACACAAAAAGAAGGGCATATTGTAAAGTCTGTAAATGATTTAGAAAAAGATGATGAAATAGACTTACGATTTATTGATGGAAACAGAAAAGCAAAAATAATGTAAGGAGGGAATAATTTTGGAAGAGCAAAATACAATAAGCTTTGAAGAAGCAATGAAAGGATTAGAGCAAATTGCAGGAGAATTAGAAAAAGGCGACTTAAATTTGGACGAATCAGTATCAAAATTTGAAGAGGGAATGAAGTTATCTAAGACCTGTAGTAAAATCCTAGAAGATGCAGAAAAAAGAATTTCTATTCTACTTAAAAATGGAGAAGATGTTTCAGAAGAGAATTTTAGTGTAGAAGGCTAAAAGCAAAATAAAAGGGGAGAAAAAAATGAATATGACAAATTTTAAATTCTTATACGTTCCATTACTAATGTGGTTTGGAATTCAATTATTTAAAGTAATCTACGACTTGGTAACAACTAAAAAATTTAATTTTAAACGAATTTTAGGAGCAGGAGGAATGCCTAGTTCTCATTCAGCAGTTGTAACATCACTTGCAACGCTAATTGGAAAATATGAAGGGGTTACAACACCAATATTTGCACTATCTGTTATTTTTGCATTTATTGTTATGTATGATGCAGCAGGAATTAGAAGAGCAGCAGGAAAACAAGCAAAATTATTAAATAAGTTAGTAGAAACACCAGGACTAAGTGGAGTAGAAGTTAGTGAAAGATTAGTAGAAGTATTAGGGCATACACCAACACAAGTATTGGTAGGAGCATTAATAGGAATTATAGCAGGATTGATATTATAAAATAAAGAATGAAGGAGAGAAGAAAATGGGAGATATTGAAATTGCAAGAAGTGTAACATTAAAACCAATTGAAGAGGTAGCAACAAAAGTAGGAATTGAAAAAGATGAGATTGAATGCTATGGAAAGTATAAAGCAAAATTGTCGGAAGAACTAGAGAAAAGAATTGCAAACAATGAAAACGGAAAGTTAGTATTAGTAACAGCAATTAATCCAACGCCATTAGGGGAAGGAAAAACGACAATATCCATTGGGCTTGCAGATGGATTATCTTATATTGGTAAAAAAGCAATGCTTGCATTAAGAGAGCCATCACTAGGACCAGTATTTGGTGTAAAAGGAGGAGCCACTGGTGGTGGACATGCTCAAGTTGCACCAATGGAAGATATTAATTTACACTTTACAGGAGATATCCACGCAATTACTTCTGCTAATAACTTATTATCTGCTTTAATTGATAATCATATTTATTTTGGAAATGAGTTAGGGGTTGAAACTGTAACTTGGAGACGTTGTGTGGATTTAAATGATAGACAGCTTCGTAGTATTGAATGTGGTCTTTCAGGTGAAAAAGGAGTTGTTCCAAGACAAGATGGATTTGATATTACGGTTGCATCTGAAATTATGGCAATTTTATGCTTGAGTTCGGATATAGAAGATTTAAAGAAAAGAATTGGAAATATTGTAATTGGATACAATAAAGAAGAAAAACCAATTTATGCAAAAGATTTAAAAGCAGAAGGAAGTCTAGCCGTTTTACTAAAAGATGCTATGAAACCAAATTTAGTACAAACATTAGAACATACACCAGCATTAATTCATGGTGGACCATTTGCCAATATTGCTCATGGATGTAATAGTGTTAAGGCAACTAAGATGGCATTAAAACTTTCTGATTATGTAGTAACAGAGGCAGGATTTGGTGCTGATTTAGGGGCAGAAAAATTTGTAGATATTAAATGCCGTAAAGCAGGAATTAAACCAGATGCTGTTGTCATTGTTGCAACGATGAAAGCACTAAAATATCATGGTGGAGTAGAAAAAGACGAAATCAGAAAAGAGAACTTAGAAGCATTAGAACTTGGAACCCATAATTTATTAAAACATGTGGATAATCTTAAAAATAAATTAGGATTAAATGTGATTGTTGCTATTAACAAATTTGTTGATGATAGTGACAAAGAAATTGCATTATTACAACAAAAGTTAGAAGAGCAAGGAATTAACTTAAGTTTAGTAGAAGCATGGGAATATGGAGGAAAGGGAGCCGCTGATTTAGCAACAAAAATTGTAGAATTAACAAACAATGAAACAACTGTAAATTATGCATATGAATTAGAAGATTCTATTAAAACTAAAATCGAAAAAATAGCAAAAAATATATATGGAGCAGAAGGGGTTGAATACTCAGAAGAAGCAGAAGAAGAAATTGCTAAAATTGAAAAATTAGGATGCAGTAACTTCCCTGTTTGTATGGCAAAAACACAATATTCTTTCTCAGATGATCCTACAAATTTAGTTTGCGATAAACCATTTACGATTCATGTAAAAGAAATTCGCTTAAAAACAGGAGCAGAGTTTATTGTTGTTTTAACAGGAAAAATCTTTACTATGCCAGGACTACCAAAAGTTCCAGCAGCAGAGAGTATCGATATTGATGAAGAAGGAAATATTGTTGGGATTTTTTAAATAAATATTTTGTATAAATTCATCCAATTTTGGAAAACATACTAAAAAAGTATAATTTCGAAAAGAGGGTGAATTTTTTGAGTAAAATAATAAAAACAGTAAATCGAAATAAAGTAGCAATTATTAGTATCAGTTTAGCTTTAACATGTTTTATTTTGTACAATATTTTTAGTGCTAATATGGTGCAAGCTTTATCAAAATATGGTTCAAGAGGAAATGAAGTTACACAAATTCAAACAAAATTAAAACGTTGGGGATATTATAATGGAAATGTGGATGGAATTTATGGAAGCCAGACACTTGCTGCTGTTAAATATTTTCAAAGAAAAAATGGATTGGTTGTAGATGGAATTGCGGGAAAGAGAACATTAGAAGCAATGGGGATTTTTTCTTCTTCTAGTGGGGGAAGTGGTTCGTCATCTAGTTCAAGTGATTTAAATCTTCTTTCAAGGCTTGTTTATGGAGAAGCAAGAGGAGAGCCGTATACAGGACAAGTGGCAGTTGCAGCCGTCGTATTAAACCGTGTAAGGAATTCGAATTTTCCAAATACGATTGCAGGAGTTATTTATCAAAAAGGGGCATTTAATGTAGTAGATGATGGACAAATTAATCTATCACCAAATAGTACAGCGAGAAAAGCAGCACAAGATGCGTTAAATGGATGGGATCCATCTTATGGTTCAATCTATTACTTTAATCCAGCAACAGCAACAAATAAATGGATTTGGTCAAGGCCATATGTTACAACTATTGGAAAACATCGATTTTGTAAATAATTTTAGAGCATTTACACGAATGGTCATAATATGTTAAAATAGTAATATCTTAATAACCAAGAGTGCCTGTACAGACTCTTTTTGCAGTATGCAGAAAGGAGAAAACAAATGAAAGTATTCGAAGTGGATTCAATTACAGTTCAGTTTAAAACAGAAAAAGGCTTTGCTAGTCTTGATGTTGGTCTTGTGGATGAAAAAAGGTGTTTTATTATTCCAGATGAAAATCTACAAGAGCAATTATCGGAAGAAGAATTAAAAGATTTGAAGAGGCAAATTCTGAGCAGGCTGGGAGAGAATTGGAAAGAAAGAAGAATGGAAATTGGGGGAGAGTAATCCCCCAATTTCCATTCTTTTTAATGTACTTCTTCAAATTTAATTTCTTTTTCTTTATATTCTTCTGGCTTTAATCCAACTGTACCTTTCATATAATCTAATAAGAAAATGAAAAATACAGTAAAGATGCAACCTAATATTACATATACATAGGATGTTGTTGTTATTTCTAATAAAGCAGAACAAACAAAACACAACAGAGCTCTTAAAATACTGTATAAAAGTTCACATACTAATGAAATTTGTGGTCTCATTGCTGATGTTGTAAAGTTATTTAAATATCGTTTAATTAAGGTATAGTATGGACCTTTTATAGCATATTGTATTGCCATCATTAATAATATAATTTCTAAAGTTAATCCAAAGTTTAATCCAATCATAGTGGATAAACCAACCATAATAAAAGAAAGTGTAGTTCGTGTGGCAAAAATACTTAAGGTTCTATTACGATATCGGTTATGAAACTTAGCTTGATTTGCAGAGGCAATGCCAGATATTAATTGGAGTCCTGCATATACTAAGCCAAAATATTGTGCAGGTAAGTTAATATCGGCTAAAATACTACTTCTTAAAGTAGAATACATCCCTAAAAAAGCACAGAAAAATCCATCAAATATAACTAAACTTCTAAGACGATTTGATTTTACAATAAATTTGGTTGCTTGTTTCAAGTCTGATAGAATTTCTTTCATAGAAGGGCTTTTGGTATCATTATTATTTTCTGTCGTACTTTCGACATCTTTAAAATTAAAAGATAAAAGTAGTGAAATAATACATATAATAAGGCATAATACCATTGGTAAATAACCATTAACAACAAATAAAAATCCAGTTGAGATGGCAGAAATAGCATCTAAGTAATAATAAATAGAACTTGCTCTACCGTCAATTTTAGCGAAAGTATCACCTCGTTTATCACCTTTTGGAATCGAATCGTAAAGTAAATTTGTCTCGGTTAATCCTTTTAGTGCATAGCCAAGAGCAGAGAAAAACCAGGCTAAAATAATCATATAAATATTATTTGCAAGAATTAGTAAAAGAATATCACCTACAATAAAAAGGTTACCTAAAATTAATGCTCTTCTTTTTCCTAATTTATGAACAATAATGTTACTAGGGATTTCTAGTATAAATTTAAATAGAGGATAAAATGCATCTACAAATAAAACTTGAGCAGCAGATAATCCCTTGATACTTGTTAAAAATAAAAATTCAATTGCATAATAAAATAAAGTATCCCAAGAAAGAGCTTTATAAATAGGAAAAATTTTCATATTATATGACATATTATTTGTGTTTTTTACGTTTTCCATCATTTTTCTCCTTTGTAATTTTTCAAACAAATTATATAATAACGAAAAATGTTTGTAAAGAAGTTCGTCATATAAATTGACAAAAATCATAGATATTGATAAGATAATAAAGAAAAAAGACTTAAGCGGGAGGAATTATGAATTTATACCCAAAGATTTACTTAAAAAAAGTACAAGAAATTACATACCAAATGTTACAAGAAAACGGCATTTTGGGAGTTATTTTAGATGTAGATAATACCTTAATTGATTATTATAAAAATATGCCAGAAGGAGTACAGAAGTGGTGCGAAAATTTAAAAAAGCAAGGAATTAAGTTTTGCATTGCTTCGAATAGTAATAAAAAAGAAAAAGTAGAAATGGTAGCAAATAAGTTAGATATACCTTATATCTATTTTGCAAAAAAACCACTAAAACGAGGCTTAAGAAAAGCTTGTACGATTATGCAAATAGAACCAGAAAAAGTAGCCGTGGTAGGAGATCAAATTTTTACAGATATATTAGGAGCAAATCGAACTGGTATGTATTCCATTTTGGTAGAACCAATTGAAGAAAAAGATATTTTCATTACTCTTATTAAAAGACCAATTGAAAACTATATCAAAAAGAAATATGAAGAAAAAAACAAAAGAATGAAAGGGGAATAACAAAAGATGTATATAAATGATGTACATATTCTATACTATGTAGGAGCAGCTATATTAGGAGCAATCGTAGGATGGCTTGTGAACGTGGCAAATAAAATTTTACCAGAAGAAAAGAAATTGTTTTCAAAAGGATTATTGAAAAAAGCTAAAACCGTAAGAATGAATTATTGGATAACAATTGTGATGATAATAGCTTACCTTGCATTAGTTTATTTTTGTGGAATTCATAAAGAATTTTATCAAAACTTACCACTGATTAAATTTGGAGTGTTAATTCCAATGTTACTTTCAGCATTTGTGATTGATTATAATCTTCAAATTATCCCAAATCGTTTAAATTTGACGATGTTTGAAGTAGGACTATTATTAACATTTGTTTATGGGATTGCTAATATTAATATAGCAACTGATATGCTATTGGGAATGGTAACAGGAGTAGGAATTTTTCTTTTAATTACACTAATTGGAGGACTCATTGCGGGAAAAGAAGCCATGGGCTTTGGTGATGTAAAACTAATGGGAGCATTAGGGCTATATTTTGGATTTAGTGGTATTATTGTAATTTCTTTAATCGCATTTTTATTAGGGGCGATTATTAGTATAATTCTAATTGCTACGAAGAAGAAAAAAACAGATGAATATATCCCATTTGGACCATTTATTGTACTTTCGGCTATTATTACAATATTTGTTCCATTTGGAACTCTAGTAGGAATTTTATTACAGGTATTTACATTAGGAATGTATGGTAGAATATAGACGTTGTGAAAGGGGGATAAACATGAATGCAAAAATTAAATGGTTAAGAGACAAAATTGTAAGAATGAATATGGATGGAATGATTGTTTCAAATCCAGTTAATATTCAATACTTAACACGGAATTAAAGCAGAAGGGGTTTTGTTATTAACCAGAAAAGAAAATGTATATATTACAGATGCAAGATATATTGAAAAAGTAAATCAAACATTAACCATTGATGATGAAATTATTGTAACAAATGTAATGGATGTATCTAAGGAAGATTACGAAAATTTCTTCTTGTTTTGTGAAAATGTTGGGTTTGAAGAAAATTATTTAACTTATGCAAAGTATAAAGAATATATGCGAAAATATAAAATTAATAATTTCGTAGAAACGGAAAATATCATAGAAAAACAAAGAATGATAAAAGATGAAGAAGAAATTAAAAATATTGAAATGGCGTGTAAAATAACAGATGATTGTTTTACTCATTTACAATCTTTTATCAAAAAAGGAATGACAGAAAAAGAAATTGCATGGGAAATTGAGAATTACTTTTTAACACATGGTGCAGAAGGAACAAGTTTTGAAACGATTGTTGCTTCACGGACCAAATTCTTCTATGCCACATGCAGTTCCAACGGAAAGAAAGATTACATCTGGGGATGTAATTACTATTGATTTTGGTTGCAAATACAAAGGTTATTGTTCCGATATGACAAGAACGATTTTTGTAGATTTTGTACAAGATTATATAAAACCAGTTTATGATTTAGTATTAAAAAATCAACAACTAACCCTAAAAGAATTATACGATGGTGCAAATGTAAGAATTTTAACCAAAATGGTAGAAAATGATTTTAAAGTAAATCGTTTTGATTTAGTACATGCATTAGGTCATGGGGTTGGATTGGATGTTCATGAAATGCCACTACTAAGTTCAAGAGTGGGTGATGTGCTATTAAAGGAAAACATGGTAATAACCGATGAACCAGGAATTTATATTCCGGGGAAATTTGGTGTTCGAATAGAAGATACTATTGTCATTACTAAACAAGGAGCAAAACGATTAACCAATTCTACAAAGGATTATGTAATAATTGAGGGATAAGATGAATTGTTATAAGTATGGAAAATGCTCTCAATGTTTGATTAAAATTTTTTTCTTGTTTTCCCAACTGCACACATAGTGTAATAAAATTTCGCTCGTCGCTCATTTTTTAACACTATGTAGCTTGTCGGTCCCCACAGCGAAACTACGAAAAAAATTTTAATCAAAAACATTTCGAGCTTATTTGCTATTGTAATATAAAATAAAATTAGCTAATTAAAAAATCATGGAAAAACCTTGATTTTCTAATAGAATTGGTATAAAATAGAAAAGAATTGAAATAATAAGGAGGAAATGAAATGGCAGAAGTATATATGGCAGGAGATTTTAGAAACGGAACAACATTTGAAATGGACGGAAACGTATATAAGGTAGTTGAATTTCAACACGTAAAACCAGGAAAAGGAGCAGCATTTGTTAGAACAAAATTAAAAAATGTAATATCAGGATCTGTACTAGAAAAAACATTTAACCCATCTGAAAAATATCCTGGAGCAGAAATTGAAAAAAGAGAAATGCAATATTTATATAATGATGGAGATTTATATTACTTCATGGATAATGAATCTTATGAACAAATCCCATTAAATAAAGAACAATTAGGAGATAGTTTAAAATTCATTAAAGAAAATATGAGTGTAAAAATTCTATCTTTTAAAGGAAATGTATTTGCAGTTGAACCACCAATGTTTGTAGAATTAGAAGTTAGTTACACAGAACCAGGATTTAGTGGTAATACAACAACAACATCTGGAAAACCAGCAACACTTGAAAACGGATATGAAATTAGTGTACCATTATTTATTAATATCGGTGATGTTATTAAAATTGATACCAGAACTGGTGAATACATGGAAAGAGTTTAATTTAAGAGAGGAAGAGACAAAATTATGTCAAAACTACGTGAAGAATTTAATGCAATTCTAGCAAAAATTGAGGAAAGAATTACAGACGAAGAAGAACTAAACTTCGTAAAACAACAAATTTTAGATATTTCTATGTTATATATGAATGAACTAGACAAAGTAATGGACTTAAGTGAAAGAAGGGTGAATCAGGTAGTAGAAAATCAAAGAGCATTAGATAAAAAACAACAAGAAATTGAAAAAGCAATTAGCAATATGGAAAGAGAATTATTTGTTGGAGAAGAAGACTATGATTTTGAAATTGTATGTCCATACTGTAATCATGAATTTGTATCTGACATTGGTAGTGATGTAAAAGAAGTAGAATGTCCAGAATGTCATAATACAATTGAACTTGACTGGAACCAAGAAAATGAAGAAGAATGTAGTGGACATTGTGGTTCTTGTGGAGGATGTGGACATGAAGAAGAAATAGAAGATGACAAAGAAGAACAAACACAAGAAGATGATGATATGTAAGAAAAAGAGAGGATAGCCTCTCTTTTTAGTTTACATTAGGAAATAGAGATAAAGGATTTGTATAATTATTATTGATACGAATGCCCAAGTGAAGATGACATCCTGTAGTTGCACCATTGGTTGGATTTCCATTCTTATCTTTATAAGGGTTATTTGGAATACCATATACATTTTTAGGACCAACATTTGCAATATGTTGGCCTTTTTTTACAAAGTCACCAACAGAAACTAAAAAGTTTGGAGAAACATGACAATAAGTAATTTTCATATCATCTTTTGACAAAGTAATTGTATAGCCACCACCACCTAAAAAGTCAGTAAAAGTAATTTCTCCATCACAAATGGCATACAGCTTTGTGCCTTCTGGAGCTCCAATATCGATTCCTTTATGAAAAGTAGAAGCACCGTGCAGTAGGAGAAGTTCGTTTTCCATAATAAGAGGTGATTTTTGTGTATTCTGGAATAGGCCAAATAAATTCTAACGATGGGTCAAAAGTAATAAAATCAGATGTATTTGTAAAAACTTCTGGATAGGTAGAGTAAACAGGAACAAATAAGACACAAAATAAAAGAATTATCATAAAATAAATGAAAAGGGGTTTAAGAAAGCTACGATTCATATCGATTTCCTCCAATCAAAATAAAGGTAGCCCAAAACAAGAATATTTCCCCCATTAATACTAAAAGGTATTATAAAATAAGAAAAAATAAAAGTCAAGAAAAAATTGCTTGTAAAAAAGACAGAAGTATTGTATAATAAAAAATGAGTCTTATTGAGTTTTATATGGGGGCGTAATTGGTTTCGACAGTAATCTAGCAGTACTAGTAGCGAGTAGTGGATTCTCGTATGACCCACTTAAAAAAACGAGAAACTAAATATAAACGCTAGAAATAACGAAGTAGCATTAGCTGCCTAAGTGCGGCTACATCTTTTATAAGAGGCCTACGGCTTATAAAAGGTGTCAAATTAGTAGGAAACAAAGCTATTTTTTGCTTCAAAAATAGTGGGTAGTTAGAAGCTACTAATCCTGTTCGTTTGTTTGTTAATGAACAAGATTAGGAAATCAAATAACAAACTGCACTCGGAGAAACTGGCATGAAAGGATTATTGGACAGGAGTTCGACTCTCCTCGCCTCCACCAATTTAATGATACGAAAAAACCGACTTTATTATAAGTCGGTTTTTCGCATTAAATCTTTATTCTGGCAAATTCAGGTCATCGATATATTTCATAAAATACATATGCAGCTCCATGGCAGTTGGTGTCAATTCCGCAGTACCTTTTTCAAGTTTTTCATGGAAACGATGTACTGCTCCAATGAAATACTCATCTCTAGATCCAGACTTATAAATCCGCCATATTTCAGAATCAGCGGATAAGTAGTCTGCTCCTTTCATTAGCTTTTTGAACTTAAGGTTTTCATTTTCCTCAAACATAACGCTTTTTACTTTACCAGAAAGAAAAGTTTGCATATTAGCATACATTTTCTTTTCTACCATCATCAGTTCGTATTTTTCTGTTGCTTCACGAAAGCCAGAAATACGATCTTTGATAGAAGATGGAATGTCTTTTGTCCATGCTTCTGCAACATCATGAAAACATCCCATAAAGAACATCTTTGTTGCAATGGACTCGCTTTCATACTTTTCAAGTCCGATAAAATATGCTAATACAGCAGTGTCAAACAAATGACCTAATACAGCACAGTCAATTGTATAGCACTGTACTGCCCAGCGATTTTGATTCCTAAGTTGAGAAATTTGTTGTAATACTTTGAAAATATTTCCTTTTATATCTTGAAGTTCTTCTACTCCAGGAATATCTGAAAAATTGTCTAAGTATTTTGTAATTTCACGCATTTTAGCATCATAGTTACCGCTATCATTCATTCGAAAACGATTTTCTACGAGTTCAATTAAAGTAGCTATTTTGGTTGCAGCCTGATAGATTCTCATTTCATAGGTATTTATTCCTTCACAGATAAATTCTGTAAAGTTTTCAGCTGTTTCTGCTTTAATTAGTTCAGCAGTAGCCTTATCAAACTCGTTCTTATCAATGTCTCCGATTTGCAATATCTCATCAATAATATATTCGGGAACATCAAAGTTGACATATGCTTTTTGAAAAGCACGATAGAGTGCAATCTTTGGAATGCGCTCTATTTTAACTGTTTGACCTTTTTCTTCACAGTATGCAATAAGCATATAAGCTATAATACAGTTCAAAGCCTGTTTTGATAGCTCATCATACTCTCCTTCAGTTACGAATGAAGTCCATCGCCTAAGTTTATTTAGCCGCTTGAAAACTTCATTTACTGACTTAAAAATTTTGAGATTTAATGGTATCATTTTAACTCCTCCTTATTTGTCTCTTGCTAACTACTTGTTGTCTCGCAAGAAAGAATATCTATAAATAGTTACAAAATTAATTATATCACAATATTATGTAAATAACAATACTGTATTTTAAATTTGCTATCGAATAAAATAAAAAATCTATAAAAAATCTTGAAAAGTTTAAAAAACTATGCTAAGATAGTATTTGCAAATTACATAGGGGTATAGTGTCAATGGTTAGCACGATGGTCTCCAAAACCACAAGTCTGAGTTCGAGTCTTAGTACCCCTGCCATATAATTAAAAGGGAGTAGCCACATGATTGTTAATCAACAGACGCGATAGAAATATCTGGTTAACAAGCTTATAAAAATAAGTAGGCAAGACTTTTAGATAAGTTTTTTAAAATTAGAAAATTTATTTAAAAGCCTTGCCTTTTTTGTATAATTTAGGAAAAGCAAGCAAAAATAAGAAAGAAAAGGAGAGAAAAGTCATGGAAAAAAGTTGGTTTTCAAAAACAGCAGAAGAGACCAAAGATGCATTTAAGACAGACTTAGACAGTGGATTAACAAGTAAACAAGTGAGCCAAAAACAAGAGGAGTATGGGTTTAATGAACTAAGAGCAAAAAAGAAAAAATCCTTATTTCAAAAGTTTTTAGAGCAATTTAAAGATTTTACTATTATTGTATTAATCGTAGCAGCTATTGTATCAGGATTTGTTGGCATATCGGAAGGAGAAGGAATTACCGATACCATTATTATCTTAATTGTTGTTATTTTAAATGCGATTATTGGAGTAGCACAAGAATCAAAGGCAGAAAAATCGTTAGAAGCCTTGCAAAAATTAAGTGACCATGCTTCAAAAGTAATGAGAAATGGAAAATTGGAAGTGATTCCATCAAGATTATTAGTGCCAGGAGATATTGTTGTATTAGAAACAGGAGATTATATTCCAGCAGATTTAAGAATCATAGAAGCAGTGAATTTAAAGTCACAAGAATCTGCATTAACAGGAGAATCAGTACCAGTTGAAAAACAAGTAGAGGCAATTAAAGACGAAAAGGTAGGAATTGGGGATAGAACTAATATGTTATTTTCCTCTAGCTTAATTACCTATGGAAGAGGAAAAGGAATTGTTGTAAATACTGGTATGAATACCGAAGTTGGTAAAATTGCAAGTATGTTAGATAATACCGAAGAAACCACAACACCATTACAAGAAAAGCTAAACACGTTAGGGAAAACCTTAGGAATTGCAGCATTAGCAATATGTGCTATCATATTTGTAATTGGACTTTTGTATGGAAAAGAACCAATCCATATGTTTATGACAGCGGTAAGTTTGGCCGTTGCAGCAATCCCAGAAGGGTTAGTTGCTGTATCTACTATTGTTCTTGCTATTGGGGTGCAAAAAATGGTAAAGAAAAATGCCATTGTTAAAAAATTACCAGCAGTAGAAACATTAGGAAGTGCAACTGTTATATGTTCAGATAAAACAGGAACATTAACCCAAAATAAAATGACGGTAAAAAAGGTATATTATAATAATACCACCATCAATCTAGAAGATATTGGAAACATTAATGAAGAAGCAAGATTATTAGTGCTTTCTAGTATGCTTTGTAATGATACTAAAATTGATACAGATTTGAGCTTAAAAGGAGACCCAACAGAAACAGCATTAGTAGATATGGCATTTAAATTAGACTTTGAGCCATCTATTTTTGAACAGATGCCACGTGTAGAAGAAATACCATTTGATTCAGATAGAAAATTAATGACAACGGTTCATAAAATAGGAGATAAGTATATTGTATATACAAAAGGTGGAGTAGATGAATTACTTGCTTGTTCAACGAAATATCAATTAAGAGGAGAAATAAAAGAAGATTTAGAAGAATTTAAAAAAGAAATTCAAGCACACAATATGGAAATGGCGAGTGATGCTTTAAGAGTATTAGCAATGGCGTATAAAGAACTAGACCATATGCCAAATAAAGAAGAAATGAAAACCATTGAAAGTGACTTAATTTTTATTGGTATGGTAGGAATGATTGATCCACCACGTGAAGAAGCACGACTTGCAGTAGAAAAATGTAAAACAGCTGGTATTAAAACTGTTATGATAACAGGAGACCATAAGGTAACAGCAATTGCAATTGCAAAAGCATTAGGAATTTTAGAAAAAGAAGACGAAGCACTAACAGGTGCAGAGTTAGAAGAAATGTCTGATGAAGAATTAACAAAAAATATTAGAAATTACTCAGTATATGCAAGGGTTTCACCAGAGCATAAAGTGCGTATTGTAAAAGCATGGAAAGAACAAGGAGAAATTGTTGCCATGACTGGTGATGGTGTAAACGATGCACCAGCTTTAAAAACAGCAGATATTGGTTGTGCTATGGGAATGGTTGGAACCGATGTTGCAAAAGAAGCAGCAGATGTTATCTTAACAGATGATAATTTTGCAACAGTGGTATCAGCAGTAGAAGAGGGAAGACGTATTTATGATAATATATTAAAGGCAATTCAATATTTATTATCAAGCAATGTTGGAGAAATTATTGTATTATTTGTAGCAATTTTATTAACACCACTTATTGCTAAATGGTTTGGAATTACTAATATAAGTGGCTTAGAGCCATTACTTCCAATCCATATTTTATGGATTAACTTAGTAACAGATGCTCTTCCAGCACTAGCATTAGCATTTGACCCAGCAAATAGAGATATTATGAACCGTAAGCCAAAGAAAACAAAATCTGGAATATTTACGAAAGGAATGGTGTGGAGAGTAATTTACCAAGGAATTATGATTGGTAGTTTAACATTAATTGCGTTCTTAATAGGACTTAGTACACCCAATATAGAAGGAACGAAAGAATATGTAGAACATGTTAAGATAGAAATTGGTCAAACAATGGCATTTTCCGTGTTAGCCTTATCACAATTAGTACACGTATTTAATATAAGAGATAACAAAAATTCAATTTTCAAAACAAAACCATTTAACAATAAAACTTTACTAGGAGCAATTGCTATTTCTGCAGCATTAATGCTTACCATACTATTAATACCAGCCTTAAGACAAATCTTTAGCATTTGGGCACTACCTGTAGAAAACATACTAGAAGTAATCTGCCTAGTATTTGCACCAATTGTTATTGTAGAATTATTTAAGCTATTGAAAATAAACACAACAAAAGAGGAATAAAACAAAAAAATCCAGGGAAATTAACTTTCCCCGGATTTTTTGTAATGAAGACGCATATTTCTACCAGTGTCTTTGAAGTGAAGTGTAACTGTTAAGTCTTTTCTTGGTTCAATAAAGCGGTCAGAAATGTTAAGCGTAGAATAAGAAAATTTTAACCACATCCAGTGAAAATCTGATAATAAATCTGGTGTAGCTGTTACTGGAGTAACAGCAAAAGTCAAATAAATTGGTTTTCCCAAAACTCTGATTTCAGAAGGATAGATTTCAAGAGAATATGCTGTGTGCTCAATCCTAAGACATTCAGATTCAAACACAGGATTTTTCTCTATTTCATCCAAGACCATTTCACAGAACTGTTCCTGAATAGAAGAAACTATCCTCTGTGCTTCTTCAAATTTTGCTAAATCAATAGTTGTCTCTTTTTTCATAGAAAAACTCCTTTTTTATGAAAACGTGTACGCATTTACGCACATAAACATTACACCTAATAGAATATGTGCTTAGAAGTCAGTGCTTCAGATATTAACAGTATATCACATTTACATAACATTGTCAAAAAAAGAGAATTTTTATACTTCTCTTATAAAGTTAGCGTTTGTATAGTCTTTTCCTTCAAATCGTTTTTCGCTTTTTACTGTCTCTATAATATGATTTATTTCCAATAAATTTTCATCTAAAACATCAATACGAACAGAATCTACTAAAAGACCAGAAAAATCTAGTGATGTAATTTTACTATTGTAAATCGTATTAATGGTTTGTAAATTATCTGGTAATATTCTAAAGTAAAGTCCTAAACGGTCTTTTAAATAATAGCTGTGTTTGCTTTTACATAAGGATTTACAGTTTGGGTAACATTTGTTAGATTTTCCTAAAACACAGTAACCAAGTGTCATAACGGGGGTATTTCCATACACGATTAATTCTGTTTTTAGATTTTCAATTTGCCCCATATCCATAATATCTTGCTTGTTTAATTCTGGTGACAAAGTAATTTTAGATAAACCTAGTTTTGCATAGTATTCCATTGATATGTTATTAAACACATTTAAAGTGTAATTTCCAATAAACTCATAATTGTTCTTATATTTTTCAAGCATATGAAATGTTCCTAAATTAGAAAGAACAAATCCTTTGATAGGATATTCTTCTATTGCATTATCAATATTTGTAATAAATACATTCTTATAGTTTGAGCGAATAATAGTTGGCATATAAATGTAAGTATCAAACTGATTCGAAATACTTTTTATAATGTTTGCATATTCTGGAAGTGCAAAATAACGTAAAGGGATATAAATACGATTTACCATTTCTAATTCTGAATAGTTAGTATTTACATCTAAAATATTTAATAAAAGTGATATTTCCTTTTTTGTAGTATGATTTGTAGGAATAGGAAGTATAACACTTTTAGGTGTATTTGCTGGTAAAATTCTTCTGTAAGTATTTATAATGGAAGATGCCATTTTTTCTAAACAAGTACGGCGTAATTCATTTAAATCACTAATATTTAAATATAAGCTGTTATCTAATGTGATATCAAATGTTTTAAACTCAAAAGGAGAATTACCAGTTTTTGAAAATTGAGTGATAATACGTTCTTTGGTAATAGGATTATTTACTGCATTTTCAGGAATTATGGTAGAGTTAACTTCAATTTTCACGCCATTTTCATTACTAACTTGTATACTAACAGCTTTTTCTTTTTGGATAGTAATAGTACAAGATAGAGGATGTTTTCTGTTTTCTCCTTGATAGGAGTTTTTTGCTTTTGCTGATAATGTTTTACTTTCTAATTTATAAATTTTATCCCCAGGATGAATATTTCCTTTCATCCTACCAATGGTTACAAGCATACCATCTGTTGCATAATCAATATTCTTTTTCCCCATCATTAATTCAGAAATTCGGTATTTGGTTTCTTCTTTTTCAAAAGTAATGGTATCACCAATGGTTAAATTATCATTTAAATTTAAAGTAATATGACCTTTTGCTTGGTTATAGTTTGCAACATTTCCAATGTAAATTCCCATATTATTCGGTTTTTCTTTAAAAATCAGGTCTTTATTAGCAGTTTGATCAAGATGACCACTTGAAAAGCCACCACGATTAAATACTTGTAACAAGTCCTTTTGATCTTGTTCATCAATTACAAAATCTCGATTGGAATAGGCAAGGTCAATATATTTTCGATAAATTCTTGTAACAGTTGCTACATATTCTGGTGTTTTCATTCTTCCTTCAATTTTTAAGGAAGAAACACCGATACGAATTAGTTCTGGAAGGGAAGAAACCCCACATAAATCCCTTGGACTTAACAAATACCCTTTATCCATACAGATTTCTTTATCTGACTTTACAACTAATTCATAAGGAAGTCTGCAAGCCTGTGCACATTTTCCACGGTTTCCGAGAACGAGCGCCAATCATACTAGAAAGAAGACATTGCCCAGAATAGGAAATACAAAGGGCACCATGAATAAACACTTCTAGCTCAATATTAGAGTGATTTTTAATAAATTCTAAACTTGCAAGAGAGGTCTCTCTAGAAAGAACTACTCTTGAAAATCCTAAATCTTCTGCTTGTTTTGCACCATCTAAATTATGAATACTCATTTGTGTACTTGCATGAAGTGGAAGGTTTGGAAAATGTTTTAATAGTATAGAACATAAACCATAATCTTGCACAATAAGAGCATCAACACCCATTTTGTATGCTTCTTTTGCAAGAAATAGGGCATCGTCAAACTCCTTATTTTTAATTAATGTGTTTAATGCTAAATGCACTTTAACACCTCGTAAATGAGCATAATCAATGGCTTCATTTAGTTCGTCAAGATCAAAATTTTTCGCAGAAGCTCTGGCACTAAAACTAGATGCTCCTAAATAAACAGCATCTGCGCCATTTTGAACAGCAGCCTTTAAACACTCAAAATCACCTACTGGTGCTAATAATTCTATTTTATTCATTTTATTTATACCTCTAATTAAAAATTTCTATTTATATTGTAACACAAATTTTAAAACTTTCATACTATATCATATAAACAAAAACAAGGAGGGAAAAAACAATGGACGAATCAAGAAATTGTGGATGTTGTTGCAACAATAACAACGGATGTTTAGGTGGACTTTTTGGAGGATGTGGCGACAGTGAAATTTTATTCTTCATCATCATATTCTTATTATTATTCACAAACTGTGGATGTGGATGCGGAAGAGGATGCTGCTAATAAAAAAGTAAATACTTAAAAAAGGCATGGTAAAAATACCATGTCTTTTTTTTATTGTTATATACATTTTTTAAAAAGATATGATATACTAGGTACAACAAAAATGAAATTAATATAAGGAGGAAATTTATTATGATAAAGATTTTAAATGAACAATTAGTTGATACAAAAAAAGCAACCAATATAATTGTTACGATATTAATTGCAATAGGAGCATTTGTGGTGCCAACATTTTTGGCAAAAATTATCCCATTAGGAAAATATCAACAATTAGTAGTAGGTACTATTGTAAATATGTCTCTTATTTTAACAGCACTTTATACCAAAGGAACCATAAAAACAATTGCAATTGCAACATTACCATCAATGTCTACTATATTAGGGGGAGTCTTATTTGGAGGAATGACACTATATTCAAAAACAATGGTTCCAGCAATATGGATAGGAAACTTTGCTTTTGTTTTATTATATAAAACATTATATGTAAATAAAAAACTACCATATGTAGCATCTGCAATCATTGCAATTATATTAAAAGTAAGTATCATATATTTAGGATTTACCATCATGGTAAATGTGATGACAGTACCAGAAATGGTAAAACAAACATTAAATACATCTATGGGACTAACACAAGTTATAACTGCAACAAGTGGAAGCACAGTAGCATTCTTGGTTGCAAGTTATACAAAATTAACAAAGAAGAAAAGTGAATAAAATAAAAAGGGTCATACCTATTATTTGGTATGACTTTTATTTTATTATAAGTTTGTCAATTTTTTCTTCTAATTCTAACCAGTTATCTACTCTTGTAACAGTAGTAGGAAGTGATTTGTTTACAACTGATGTAAATAGAATACTTTTAATACCTTCATTTCGAATGGCTTCGCAATGTTTAATTGAATCATCAATCATTAAGTCGATTTGATAATCTTTGCATAATTTAGCTTTATCAATAGCATTAAAAATGATATTGGTATAGCAAATATTATTTTGTTTTAAGTAATTCAAAGTAAGTGATTCAGTACCTTTAAAAATTTTTCTTTTTTCACCACGAGCAGTTATCAAATAAATCTCGTTTCCACGATTAAACAAACGATTTATTATTGTACAAGCATTTTCTTTCATTTTTGCATTTCCTGCAATATCAAGAAAGTGATCCATAAAAAATTTTTCAATAAAAGGAGTAGAGGCATCACCCCTCATAATATCTTCTATATTCTTGGTAAGCTCTCCATTGGTATCATATCTTGTAATATATTCTTTCATAGATGCAGATGTATCAGTAATAACATCGTCAATATCAATTCCAATTCTCATTGTTAACACCTCACTAATTTTATACTTTTAATATTATAACATAAATATTCTACAATACTATGGACTTTTTTAAAAAAATGTCATAAAATAGGTATCAGAAATGAAAAGAAAGGGGAAACGTTATGTTAGCTGAAAAAATCATATTTAATATACTTGCTTTTTCCTTATTTGTATTGATGTTTTTTAAAATGATTAAACGAAATGATTCCAATTATGTGGTGGTTCTTTGTATGCAAGCAGTTGGAATTGCGATTAATTTTATTGAAATTATTTTCCGTTTACAGTTTGGTGCATTTATGAGAATCATCATGTACTTACTATCTGTAATCATTCCAATGGCAATTATTTATATAGAATATAAGAATATTAATTTTTCAGAATTAGTATATGTAACGTTAAGTAAAATTGCATTACTTTTTGGGGATACTAAAGATGCCAAAAACTTTTTAATTAAATTAGTAACCAAATATCCAGAAAGCTATTTAGGACACAAAATGCTTGCTAAGATTTACGAAAAAGAAGGTGGCATGAGAAAAGCAATTGATGAATATGTACAAGTTATCGATATTCATAAAAAAGATTATGAAGCTTATTATCGAATTTCGTATTTATTAAATGAATTAGGAAAAAAAGAAGAAGCATCACAAATGCTAGAAACATTATTACGTAAAAAACCAGAAATGCTAGAAGCTACACAATTATTAGGGGATATTTATTGTGAGCAAGAAAGATACAAGGAAGCGGCAAATATTTATAATGATGCATTAAAATATAATCCAGCAAGCTATGAATTATATTATAACATGGGAATGGTATATACCATGTTAAATGATTTTCAGAATGCAAAAATATGTTACGAAAAAGCAGCAGCTATTAATACGCTTTTATATCATTCTTACTACAATTTAGCACAAATTAATTTTATTTATAATGATTTAGAAGAAGCAGAAAAGTACTTCATGAAAAGCATTGAATCATCCGAATTAGAACCAAAAGCATATTATAATTTAGCAAAAATTTATATGATTCGTGGAGATAAAGAAAATGCCATTAAATATTTAAATGTAGCAATTGAAGTAGACCCGTACATGTATAAAAAAGCAGAAGTAGAGCCAATCTTTATCCCAATAAAAGCCTATATGAATTTTCCTAATTTAGAAGAAGCAGAGCCAAGAAAAGAAACGTTAACAAAAAAAGAACAAAAAACACTAAAACATTTAGAGAAAACTACAAAATTAGTAGGAACTCTAAGTCATAATGAACAAAAAGTAGAACGACAATATATTGAAAAAGATAGAAGTGAACAAAGAGAAAGAGAAGAATAATTGTTAAAACGAAGAATACAATGTAAAGATTTAAGTAAGAAAGGAATGTGATTTCATGATAAAAAAGATAGCGGTGATTGGTGGAGATTTAAGAATTGTTAAATTAGTAGCTATGCTACAAAAAGAGGGGTATGAAATAAAAACATATGCCTTTGAAAAAGCAACTGAAATTCAAGATACCAAAACAAGTTCTATTCAAGAATGTGTAGAAGGAGCAGATGTTGTATTAGGACCACTTCCATTATCAAGTAATGGACAGTTTGTAAATACACCATTTAGTTCTGAAAAAATTCAAGTAGAAGACTTAATCAGTCAAATTGATGGAAAAACATTTATAGCAGGTTCAATAAAACAAGAAGTATATCAGATGGCAGAAGATAAAGATATTACAATTTTAGATATGGTAAAAAGAGAAGAACTTGCTGTATTAAATGCAATTTCAACGGCAGAAGGTGCTATCCAAATTGCGATTAATGAAACACCAAGAAATTTACATGGAAACAATGTATTAGTATTAGGATTTGGAAGAATAGGAAAAGTATTATCTAAAATGCTAGATGGAATTGGAGCGCATGTCGCATGTGAGGCAAGAAAAACAACAGATTTAGCATGGATTAAAGCATATGGATATGAGCCAATCAATTTAATTGATTTAAAAGAAAATTTAAATCGATTTGATATTATTATTAATACAATTCCATATATTGTTTTAAACAAGGAAATGTTACAAGAAGTAAAAAAAGATGCTTTAATTATTGATTTAGCATCAAACCCAGGAGGAGTGGATAAACAAGCCGTTAAAGAGTTAGAAATAAAATTTAATTGGGCATTATCACTTCCAGGAAAAGTATCACCAGTTACTTCAGCAGAATTTATGAAAGAAACATTACTAAATATGTTAAAAGAAATTGATAATAATTAGGAAAAAAGAAAAGAGGTAAGAATTATGACAATATTTCAAGCAATTATTTTAGGAATTGTACAGGGATTAACAGAACTGTTACCAATCTCAAGTTCTGCACATTTAAACATTATCCCATGGATATTAAATTGGCAAATGCCAGAAAGCTTTGATGTAGCTTTACATTTAGGAACGCTACTTGCAATCACACTATTTTTCTTTAAAGATTGGATTGCCTTATTGAAAGGTGGATATAACCAAGTTGTTAATAAGAAGAAATCGACAGAAGGAAAATTATTTTGGTATATTGTGATTGTAACAATACCAACAGGAATTGTAAGTTTAGTATTAGATAAAGCATCTGATATGATATGTGAAACATTTGGAATTGAAATGATATTAATAGCACTAGCACTTATTGTTTTAGGTATTATTTTATATATAGTAGATAAAAAATCAAAATCAGAAGTAAGCTTAGAGAATATGACATTTAAACAATCATTTTTGATAGGATTATCACAAGCAATTGCAGCAGCATTTCCTGGTACTTCAAGATCAGGTATTACGATGACAGTTGCAAGAGCACTAAAGCTAGATAGAGAGAGTGCAGCAAAATATTCCTTTTTATTATCAACACCAATTATATTAGCTGCAGTATTAGTAAGTATAAAAGATTTTGAATTTACATTTGCTTTTCTTATGGGAGTTTTAGCAAGTTTTCTATCTGGAATATTAGTAATTAAATTCTTATTAGATTATCTAAAAAAAGGAAGCTTCAAAGGATTTGCTATTTACCGTGTGATTATTGGTATTGCAATTATTGTGTTAACATTTATTATGTAATAACAAAAAAAGACGTACTTAGGTACGTCTTTTACAACACTAACGTTTATTTTATCAAAAGAATTAAAAACATGCAACATTTAAAATAATTAGAATAATATAGAAAGAGATATGTAAAATAAAGATAAAAGGATTAGAATGATTTTAAATAACAAAAACAACAAAAATAAATAGTTGAAAATGATTTTAAAGATATGTTAAGATAAGAATGTAAAAAGAATAAGTTAATAATTTTCCCTGCATAGTACGACAAACAAGATATTTTAGAACCTACAAGTTTCGGAAATGGGAGCCCATCTCTAAATATGGCGTGTATGCTTGCATTTATGTAAGAAACCCAGGAATATTTAGGTAAGCACCCACCTGTGTGAGTACAGGTCCGTAAAATCTCTTGAGAATGACGGCTAAGGCGGGGTTTTTGTTGTATAAAAACAAAGAAAAATTGTCAAAAAGATATAATTTTTGGGATAGATATCATATAATAAGAAAAAGAAGATGAAGAACTATACAATCAAAAATATTTTGTTGGAGATATTGTTTCTGTTAGTAAATATGAAGATGGAAGTGAAGGAAATAATTATTTATTTGTTATAATTGAAAAAGATAATTTGGCAGTGCGGATAGATTATCTTGGGATGATTATCTCTTCACAAATACACAAAGCAAAATATAAAACAAATGAAATTGTATTAAAAAATCAGAAAAATCATTTAAAATCAGATAGTATTGTTAAACTGGACTACATATATCAGCTTTCTAATGCACAAATTAAATTTAAAATTGGAACAGTAGAAAAGGAAAAATAGAAGAATATAAAGAAAAATACATGATGTTATAAAAAACAAACAAGCGCCCTCAGGCGTTTGCTTGTTTTTACCGACTATAATGGCTGTCGGATACGGAGATGGTTTATGCTAAAGAATAGATAAGAGAAAGATTGGGATAACCGCCAACAATCAGCCCTGCATTTGTGAGCTGTGATTTAGTCTCCTCACTCAAATCTCCAGAAAGAACAGATATAGCATAATCTATACCATTCTTGCTTATCATTCTTTTTAAAGCATTTACGTCGTACATAGTTGCATTTACCTCCTTGGTATATTATAATAAATATATTATACCACAATTTACATAAAAAGTAAAGAAAGTCTACTGAAAATGGAAATAAATGTAAACAATCAGTACTGCTTATGTTTTCTAAAACAATTATATTAAAAAGCTTGAATATTTTTACAAACTATGCTAATATAATATACATAGTAAAACTGATAAAAAAGCAAAGTAAGTTAGATTGGTTTTGGAAACAGAGAATTTAGGTATTAGCTGAGAGCCTAAATCCATAAAATATAACTGAAATTTCACTTTTTTAGTTCTAATTTGAAATACTAGTAGGATTAGACGTTGGTAACGTTATAACTGTAATGAGAATTAATTAATAGCTTATATATTATGCATTATTAACTATTAATTATAAAAATTAGGTGGTACCACGGATCCATTTCGTCCTATTAAAGTAGGAAGAAGTGGATTTTTTGATTGTAAAGGAGGAGTGTTATGCGAATAGGAATAGATGTTGATAATACAATAACAGATACATTAGTAGTAATGAAACAATATTGTAAAAAGTATAACGACGAAGTTGTAAAAAGAAATTTGCCAATGAATAAAAAGGGATTTGCAGCAAGTAATTTGTATGATTGGACAGACGAAGAAAGGCAGGATTTTTTTGATAATATTCTTCCAGAAGTATTTTCTAGAGTTGAACCAAAGAAAAATGCACAAGAAATTATACAGAAGTTAAAACAAGAAAATAATGAAATTTATATTATTACAGCAAGAACAAAGGTTAAAGAACCTTATAAATTGACAAAGGAAATGTTAGAAAAATATGGTATTAATTATGATGAATTGATTATTCAAAAAGATAAAAAACAATGCTGTATCGATAATAATATTGATATATTACTAGATGATGAACCACAAAATATTAATTCAGTGTCTGAAATTATACCAGTAATTGCCTTTGAAGCCACACATAATGAAGAATGTAATGGAAATAACATTGTAAAAGTAAAAACTTGGAATGAAGCTTATGAAGTTATTAAACAAATAGAAAAAGGAGGAAAATAGTTTATGAAAGAACAAATTGAACAAATTAAAGTTTTAGCAAAAGAAGAAATTACAAACTCAGGAGATTTACAATCTTTAGATGCAGCACGTGTAAAATACTTAGGAAAGAAAGGTGAATTAACTGCTGTCCTAAGAGGAATGGGAGCACTTACTCCCGAAGAAAGACCAGTAATAGGAGAACTTGTAAATAAAGTAAGAGATGAATTGGAATCTCTTATTAAAGAAAAAGAAGAAAAATTAGAAGAAGAAAAATTAAATCAAAAATTAGAAAGTGAAAAAATTGATATTACACTTCCATCTTCAAAAGTAAAAAGAGGAAGTAAACACCCAGTTAATCGTATTATAGAAGAACTAGAAGACTTATTTGTTTCTATGGGATATGATGTAGTAGATGGACCAGAACTTGAAACAGATGAATACTGTTTTGAAAGATTAAACCTTCCAAAAGGACACCCAGCAAGAGACATGCAAGATACCTTCTACATTACAACAGAATATTTATTAAGAACACAAACATCATCAGTACAAGCAAGAACCATGATGGCCAATAAAGAAAAGACACCAATTCGTGTCATTTGCCCAGGAAAAACATACCGTAGAGATGATGATGCAACACATTCTCACCAATTTGGTCAAATTGAAGGATTAGTAATTGATGAAGGAATTAGCCTTGCACATTTAAAAGGGACATTAGAAGTATTTGTAAAACATATGTTAGGAGAAGATTCTAAATTACGTTTTAGACCAAGTTATTTCCCATTTACAGAACCATCTTATGAAGTAGATGTAAGCTGTTTTAAATGTGGAGGAAAAGGATGTAACCTTTGTAAACAAACAGGTTGGATTGAAATTTTAGGTTCTGGAATGGTACATCCAAACGTATTGAAAATGAATGGTTATGACCCAGAGAAATATTCAGGATTTGCATTTGGAACAGGATTAGACCGTTTAGCAATGTTCAAATATGGAATTACAGATATTCGTTTACTTTATGCAAATGATACAAGATTTTTAAATCAATTCGATAAAATGGATAAATAGGATTAAGCGAATATAATTATAATGAAAGGAAGAAAAATAAATGAAATTAAGTACCAATTTTGTAAAAGACTATGTTGATATAGATGTAGATGTAAAAACACTTGCAGAAGAGATGACAGGTGTTGGAAATGAATATGATTCAGCAGAGAAGATGATAAATGCTACAAAACTAGTAGTAGGAGAAGTTCTAGAATGTGAAATGCATCCAGATTCTGACCACTTACATGTATGTAAAGTAGATATTGGAACAGAAGTGTTAGATATTGTATGTGGAGCACCAAATGTAAGAAAAGGACTAAAAGTAATAGTAGCTCAAGTTGGAGCAGAACTACCAGGAGATTTTAAAATAAAAAAAGGAATGATAAGAGGACAGGAATCAAATGGAATGCTATGCTCTATGCAAGAATTAGGCCTTGAAAATAAATTCTTAACAGATGCAGATAAAAATGGAATACATGAATTACCAGAAGATGCAAAAGTAGGAGAAGATCCAATTAAATTATTAGGCTTAGATGATGAAGTAATCGATTTTGAATTAACAGCAAACCGTGGTGATTTACTAAGTATTTTAGGAATGGCCTATGAAATAGGAGCAATTTATGATAAAGAAGTAAAACCAATTGATGTCTCATATAACGAAAATAATGAAGATATAAATGACACCTTTAAACTAAACATTGCAACAGACAATTGTAGTATCTTCTTATCGAAAAAAGTAAAAAATGTAACTATAAAAGAAAGCCCAGCTTTTATTAAAAATAGACTTATGGCATCTGGTATTAGACCAATTAATAATGTAGTCGATATTAGTAACTATGTTATGCTTGAAACTGGTCAACCATTGCACTTCTATGATGCAGATTCTTTAAAAGGAATGTTAGAAGTAAGAATGGCAAAACAAGATGAAAAATTAACAACTTTAGATGGCATCGAAAGAGAATTATCAAGTGACGATATTGTTATTTCAGATGGAACAAGAGCAATAGGCCTTGCAGGAGTTATGGGTGGACTAGATACCGAAATTGAAGATACAACAAAAAACATCATAATAGAAGCGGCAATTTTTGATGCTATAAAGGTAAGATATACATCTAAAAAAATACTAAGAAGTGAAGCAAGTACTCGTTTTGAAAAAGGATTAGACCCAAATAGAACCTATATGGCCATAGAACGTGCATGCCATATGCTAGAAAAATATGCAGATGCAGAAATTGTGGGTGGAATGGCAGTATATGATACAACAAATAAAGAAGATAAAAAAATAGATATTACCTTTAAAAAAATCACAGATATTTTAGGATTAGACATACCAAACGAAAGTATATTAGATGCTTTTAGAAAATTAGGATTTACATATGTTGTAAACAATGAGACAATTACAGTATCTGTTCCAACAAGGAGAATAGACATTGCGATACCAGAAGATTTAATAGAAGAAGTAGGACGTATTTATGGTGTTGATAATATAGAAGGTAAATTACCAGTTATGCCATTAAAAACAGGAAGTTATGATAAAACAACAAGACAAATAAGAAATAAAATGATAGACTTGGGCTTAAATGAAACGTTATCATATATTCTAGTAAATGATAAAGAAGCAAAACAATTTATGAAAGATGATAAAGTAGAAACATTAAAGCTACTAGATCCACTAACAGAAGAAAGAAGTACACTAAGAGCAAGTATGATGCCATCACTATATAAAATTTATGAATATAACATAGCAAGAAATGTAAAAGATATATCTATTTTTGAAATTGGAAAAAGCTTTTATAAAAAAGACGAAGTTTATGGAGAAGAAAGAAAACTTGCAACTTTACTTTCAGGAGAATATTACCTTGGAATTGACAATTCTAAAAAAGTAGATTTCTACATCATAAAAGGAATTGTAGAAGAATTATTAGATTATTTAGGATATGCAGGAAGATATAGTTTTGTTCTTCCAAAAGAATTACCAGAAGAATTTCATCCGGGTCAAACAGCAGATATTAATTTAAATGGAGAAATAATTGGTATTGTAGGAAAAGTACATCCTAAAAAAGCAGAAAATAATGATGTGTTTGTATTTGAAATAAACTTAGATAAATTATTCAACAAAAAAACTGGAAAAATGAAATACAAAGAAATATCAAAATATCCAGCAGTAAAAAAAGACTTGGCAATGGTAGTAGAAAATGATATAACAAACGATACAATCCAAAAACAAATTAAAAAATCTGCCGGTTCATTATTAACAGATATGAAAGTATTTGATATATACACAGGTTCTAATATAGAAGCGGGTAAAAAGAGTATGGCATATTCACTATCTTTTGGTGCAAATGATAGAACTTTAACAGATGAAGAAATAAACAAAGTATTAGAAAAAATAATCGTAGAATTAGAAAAGAATTTAGGTGCAGAGTTAAGGAAATAATTTTATACAAGTATTGATTTTGCAAATAAAATAAAGTATAATGAATATACTAATATTGATAAATTAATTTATCAAATAAATTAGGTTAACACAAACCTTTGATTAAATTCATAAATTGGTGTGAAAGCATTAAGTTAGATATGAGCCTTTAGGAGTAAATCCTATAAACGAGTTTTCAGAAAAAATATGGGGGATACTAAATAAAGTATCTCCCGTTTTTGTATTGGAGGAAAAATATATGGAATATAAAAAGTAAATAAAAGCAAAAAAAGGAAGTGTTTGTACAAAACAAAAACTTCCTTTTTTTTATAATATATGATAGAATAACAAAGAATAAAAATATGATGAAAGGGAATCTAAATCATGGAAATAGAGATTAGTAACAATAATGAAAATTATCAATATATTAGTAGAGGGCTACATATATACAATAATGAACATGGAAATACTGAGTATTTTAAAAATAGAGATGAAAAACCAAAAGAAAAAGAAGTGTTTGGATGCTATGCATTTGAAGATGGAGAACTTGTAGGAGGAATGGTTGTGTATGAAGAACTACAATGGCTACATATACAAAAAACATTTATCAGCGATAAACATAGAGGGAAAAATATAGGAAGTGCTATTTTTAAAAGATTGGAAGAATATGTAAGACAAAGGAATTTAGTTGGAATAAAAGTAGAAACACTTGATTTTCAAGCAAAAGGCTTTTATGAAAAAGTAGGATGTAAATTATTATATGAATTAAAAGACTGTCCAAGAGGAAATATAGAATATGGATTTGTAAAATACATAGGGGGAGAAAAAAATGGATAGAAGACCGATTGGTATATTTGACTCTGGTGTTGGAGGAATGACAGTTTTAGCAGAAATAAAAAGACATCTTCCGAATGAAGATTTGATTTATTTAGGTGATACTAAAAATTTTCCATATGGAGATAAATCAAGAGAAACAATTATAAAATTAGCAACAAAATGTGCGGGGTTTTTAATTAGTCAAGATGTTAAAGCAATTGTTATTGCTTGTGGGACAGCAACTAGTCAAGCTTTAGATGAATTAAAGAAGATATATCGTATACCAATTGAAGGAATTATTAGTCCAACAGTACAAGATATTAAGAAAAATAGAAAAGAAGAAAAAATTAAAATTGGAGTAATTGCAACAGAAGGAACTATTAAAAGTAATAAATGGGAAGAAGAATTAAATAATGAGATAGAGAACGTAGAAGTAATTAGTAAATCTTGTCCATTACTTGCACCAATGGCAGAACAAGGCTGGACTTCTAATAATGTAGCAAAAGAAGCTATTAGAGAATATATGAAACCATTTATTAATAAGAAAATTGATAAAATTATTCTTGGTTGTACGCATTATCCACTATTTAAAGAATTAATAAGACAAGAATTAGGAAATGAAGTAGACATCATTAATACAGGAGAAAAAGTAGCAAATTATTTACAAAAGTATTTATTAAGTGCAGGAATAGAAAATGCAAAAGAGCATATAGGAGAAAGTATATATTATTTAACAGATACAGAATGTAATTTTATTCAAGTTGCAGAGAGACTCTTACAAGATGAAACATTAAAAAGTAAAATAGAAAAAATAAATATAGAATAACATATTCAATAACTGATAAGTTTTATAGTAAGAGTATTATAAAACCTGTAATATAGACAAACTGGCTTTAATATACATTAGTATAACAAAATGTAAAGGAGAGGTTTGTCTATGAAAAAAGTCATATCTTTAATGATGATAATCGCACTTGTTTTTTGTAGTGTTAGTATGGTATTTGCTCAAAATGAATATAGTTTTGAGCTACAATATAGTGGTAATATTATAAAAAATGTAGAAAAACAGGGAGTTGTTACATTAAGAGGGGTTAATGCAACACCACATACAAATGTTAGAATTAAAGTAGATATTACAGGACCTGCAACACCACAAATACTTGCTACCGATTCTGCAGGAATCGAATATAATATTGCACAAATTGGGTATTGGGGACCAGCAGGGGGATTTGCAGTAGGAGGAGATTTTGTAAACGAAACACCAATTAAAGCAACATTTCCAGAAGAGGGAACTTATGTTACAACATTAAGCTTAATTGATGTAGCAAATGGAAATGCTGTGATTGCAAGTAGAACGTTTACTACCCAAGTATATGAGGATGCTACAACCGATAATGTCGTAAATAATGTAGTAGAAAATAACATGATAGAGGAATTACCAAAAACAGGAACGAGCGTATGGGAATATGCTATGTACATTATCATATTAGCACTTACATTATGGGGAATAGGAACCTACTTAAACAAGAAAAGGTTTGCTTAAAATAAAGATATAAAAGACATGATACACACAAATTTAGTAAAAACGTCATAGAGAAACTGTTCCACTCATAGAATGAATGGAGGTTATGTATGAAAGCTAAATTTGTGTGTTTTAAATTATCATTACCAATTTGTATCTTATTTTTGATTATTGTATTAGAAATCGGATTTATTCTATTTCAAATAAAAAGCTTACGTGAAGAACGGAAGCTTTAATCAAATACGAGAAAATATTAATCAAATAGAAGAGGTAGAAGATTCGAAGAAAAATAACATAGAAAGCACGAATCAAATAATAGAAGAAAATACAATAGAAGAAGTAAAAGAAGAAATCACCAAAAAAGAATATGAAACAATGCCACCAACAGTAAAAGGATATAAAGTAATACGGCAAAATAGAAATTCCAAAACTAAAATTAAATTCTTATATACTAGAAGAAACAACAACAAAATCCCTAAAAGTATCGGTTACGAAACTATATGGACCAGGGATTAATCAAATAGGAAATTTTTGCATGGCAGGACATAATTATAGAAATAATAAAATGTTTGGTGGAATTAAAAAATTAGAAAAAGGCGATAAAATTATTTTAACCGATACTTATGGAGATTCTCTTACTTATGAAGTATATGAAAACTATCAAACAACCCCAAAAGATGTGAGTTCTTTAAACCAAAATACTGGTGGAGAAAAAGAAATAACCATGATTACTTGTACAGCAGGAGCAATAAAGCGTGTAATTGTAAAGGCCATAGAAATTTATGATTAACATGACTTAGAACAGTAAAAAAGTCCCTTTACTTAAGGGGGCTGTCTGCGAAGCAGACTGGGGGTTCTAAAAAATTAGACAATATATGACAAAATAATTGTACAAATAGCTTTGGTTTGATATAATCAAATCAAAGTTATTTTGCTAAATAAAAGAAAGGAGAAAATGGTATGGAAGAAAATAATAAAAAATGCTGTGAAAACTGCGGAAAAGACGAAGAATTAGAAAAAATTTTATGGGTATATAAACAAGATAAAGACAACTTAATCCAAATATTAAATGATGTACAAGAACATTATGGCTATATTCCAAAACACGCACAAATGGCAATATCAGAATATTTAGGAATACCTATGGCAGAAATATATGGAGTAGTTACATTTTACTCAAGATTTACTTTAAAACCAAAAGGAAAATACCATATTGCTGTATGTTTAGGGACAGCTTGCTATGTAAAAGGCTCACAGAAGATTATGGATAGATTAGAAGAAAGACTTGGAATAAAAACAGGAGAAACAACTGCAGATGGTAAGTTTTCAATAGAGGCAACAAGATGTGTAGGAGCGTGTGGGCTTGCCCCTGTATTTACAGTAAATGGAGAAGTATATGGAAAAGCAACAGTTCAAAAATTAGACCAAGTATTAGATGAATTAAAATAAAAATAGGAGGTGCTAAGACATATGAAAACTGTAGAAGAAATTGCAAAAATAAGACAAGATAAGAGAAAAGAGTTAGACCTAAGAGTTAACAAAAGTACAGATGTTAGAGAAAAACATATTTTGGTATGCCAAGGAACAGGATGTACTTCATCAAAATCACCAGAAATATTAGAAAACTTTAAAAGAATAATAAAAGAAAAAAACATTGAAAATGTAAGAGTAATTAAGACTGGATGTTTTGGTCTTTGTGCAAAAGGTCCAATTGTAATTATAAGACCAGAAGATACCTTTTATGCTATGGTAAAACCAGAAGATTGTGAAGAAATTATAGAAACACACATTTTAAATGGTGAAAAAGTAGAACGTTTACTTTGCAAAGATATTGATGGAAGCAAAGTAAATAGCCTAGATGAGCTAAACTTCTATAAAAAACAAAAAAGAATAGCACTTAAAAATTGTGGTGTGATTAACCCAGAAGATATTGATGAATACATAGCATTTGATGGATATAAAGCATTAGAAAAAGTACTTACAAAAATGAATAGTGAAGAAGTAATTGACATTATAAAAGCATCACGGACTTCGTGGCCGTGGAGGAGCAGGTTTCCCTACAGGAAAGAAATGGGAACTTACTAAAGCTTCAGCTGAACCGCAAAAATATGTTGTATGTAATGCAGATGAAGGAGACCCAGGGGCATTCATGGACAGAAGTATATTAGAAGGAGATCCACACTCTGTTATTGAAGCAATGGCAATTGCAGCCTATGCAATAGGTGCAAATAAAGGTTACATATATGTAAGAGCAGAATATCCAATTGCAGTAAAAAGGTTTGATATTGCTCTAAAACAAGCAAGAGAATATGGGATATTAGGAGAAAATATCTTTGGAAGCAATTTCTCATTTGACATAGAAATTAGACTAGGTGCAGGTGCGTTTGTTTGTGGAGAAGAAACAGCACTTCTAGAATCTATTGAAGGAAGACGTGGTCAACCGAGAGTAAAACCACCTTATCCTGCAGTTTCAGGATTATGGGGAAAACCAACTTTAATCAACAATGTTGAAACATATGCCAATATTGCACAAATTATTATAAATGGAGCAGAATGGTATTCTAGTATTGGAACGGAAACTTCAAAAGGGACAAAAGTATTTGCCTTAGGAGGAAATGTAAATAACGTAGGACTTGTAGAAGTTCCGATGGGAACTACACTTCGTGAAATTATTTACGATATTGGTGGTGGAATTCCAAATGGTAGAGACTTTAAAGCAGCTCAAACAGGAGGGCCATCAGGTGGATGTATTCCAAAAGAACATTTAGATACACCAATTGATTATGAATCTCTAAAACAAATTGGTTCTATGATGGGTTCAGGTGGACTTATCGTAATGGATGATACAAAATGTATGGTAAGTCTTGCAAAATTCTACTTAGAATTTACAGTAGATGAGTCTTGTGGTAAATGTACACCATGTAGAATTGGAACAAAAAGAATGTTAGAAATACTACAAAAAATATGTAATGGAGAAGGTAGTGAACTTGACCTATACAGACTAGAGAAATTAGCAAACAACATTAAAAATGCAAGTATATGTGGATTAGGACAAAGTGCACCAAATCCAGTATTAAGTACTATGAAATATTTTAGAGAAGAATATAAAGAACATGTTGTACAAAAAGAATGTAATGCACTAGAATGTAAAGCAATGGCAAAAATCACAATTAATCCAGATAAGTGTAAAGGTTGTGGATTATGCCAAAGAAATTGTCCAGTAAATGCGATTGAAGGAGAAGCAAGAGAGGTAAGAGTAATTAATCAAGATAAATGTATAAAATGTGGAACATGTTTAACAAGTTGTCCATTTAAAGCAATTGGAAATTAGAAATAAGAACCCCCAGTCTGCTAAAGCAGACAGCCCCGAGAAGCTAAAGGAGCCTAATGGATTGGAGATGGCGCCAACCTCTACAATACAAATGTAGGGGGCGATGCCCTCATCGACCCGTGTATTGAACATGATATTAAAGAATAGGAGAGGTAGTATGAATATAACATTAAAACAGATTCAAGATTTTTCTGAAAAGTATAATCAAAATCCAAAAAATAAGCAAATTGAAGAAAAAATTACCAAATATGGATTAAAAAACACTTGTATTAATGAAGAAATTATAAAACAGAATCCTCCTATATTTAATATAGAACTTTCAGAAACAAAACGTTACAATCAAAAAGATAGCCTAAAATGTTGGATATTTGCAGGAATTAATGTAATAAAACGTAATATAGCAAAAAATTTAAATATAGATATAATGAGCTTAGAATTGTCAGATAATTATATTGCATTTTTTGATAAACTAGAAAAATCAAATAATATTTATGAAAAAGTAATTCATGCAAAAACAAATGATTTACGACAAATTCAAAAAAATAAAATTTTAAATAATTGTGTAATTGAAGATGGAAATTGGGTAATGTTTCTAGCAATTTTAAACAAATATGGAATAGTGCCTCAAGAAGCTATGCCAAATACTATAGAAAGTAATAATTATGAAAAATGGTGGGAGATATATCGAGAAAAAGTAAAGAGTGATGTTATTCATTTATTAGAATATAAAAAGAAAGAAAATAATCAAATCCAATTAGAAGAAATAAAGAATCAGTTTTTACGAGAGAATTATAGTTTATTATCTAAAATTTTAGGAGAGCCACCATTAAAATTTGACTATAATTATATCGATAATAATCAAGAAAATATTTCTATAGCAGAAATAACACCATTAGAATTTAGAGACAAATTTATTACTCTAAACTTACAAGATTATATTGTACTGTCAAATGATTATTATGGATGGGATAAAGAATATAACAAAAAATATCGTTATTATGATTATACCAATATATATAAAAAAACAGATACAGAGCTTCTTAATGTTACAAGTAAAGAATTGAAGGAACTAACTATAAAGCAATTAAAAGACGGAATACCAGTTTATATTGGATTATGTTTTAAAAAAAGTTGTAGAGATGATGCATCAGGAGTATTAGATACCAGATTATATAAATATGAAGAAGATATAGGTATAAGACGATTAACAAAAGAAATGGCAATGAAATTAAATGAAACATATATACAACATTTTATGGTTCTTACTGGTGTACATATTGAAAATGAAAAACCAATCCGTTGGAAAGTTGAAGATAGTTATGGAGATAAAGAAAAAGTAAATGGCTATTACATTATGAATGATAATTATTTTGATGATTTTGTAATTACAATTATTGTTGATAAAAAATATTTAAGTGAAAGTCAAAGTAAATTATGGGAACAAAAGGCAAGACTAGTAAAATAAAAAAGGAGGACCTTTTATGAAAGAAGAATTTGTGAATTTAACAATTGATGGAGTAGAAGTAAAAGCAAAAAAAGGCATGACGATACTAGAAGCGGCAAGACAAGCAGAAATAGATATTCCAACACTATGCTTTTTAAAAGACATAAACGAAGTTGGAGACTGTAGAATGTGCATTGTAGAAGTAGAAGGAAGACGTGGATTTGCAACATCTTGTATTCAAACTGTTGAAGAAGGAATGGTAGTAAATACTCATACACCAAATGTATTAGAAGCAAGACATGTTATTTTAGATTTAATTGTTTCAAACCATGCAAAAGAATGCCTAACTTGTACAAGATCACGGAAACTGTGAATTACAAGAACTTTGTACAAAATTTAATATTCAAAATATTGAATTTGAGGGAGAAAGAACTGAGCATAAAATAGATAATTTATCTCCATCGATTGTAAGAGATTTTAATAAATGTATTTTATGTAGAAGATGTATTGCAGCCTGTAAAAATGTACAAAAAGTAGGAGCCATTGATTGTATTAACCGTGGATTTAAATCCTGTATTTCAACAGTAGGAGATAACAGCCTAAATGATGTTAACTGTACATTTTGTGGACAATGTATTCAAGCTTGCCCAACAGGAGCTTTACATGAAAAAGAAAGCATTGATGACGTATGGGTAAAACTAAAAGATCAAGATAGTTATGTTGTTGTTCAAACAGCACCAGCAGTAAGAGTAGCATTAGGCGAAGAGTTTGGAATGGAGATTGGAACAAATGTAACAGGTAAAATGGTAACAGCACTAAGACGTTTAGGATTTGATAAAGTATTTGATACCAATACTGGAGCAGATTTTACAATTATGGAAGAAGCAAATGAATTTATCGAAAGAATTAAAGAAGGTGGAGTTCTTCCTATGATTACATCTTGTAGTCCAGGATGGGTAAAATATATTGAAATGAATTATTCAGAATTATTACCACATTTATCTACTTGTAAATCACCACATCAAATGTTTGGAGCATTAATAAAAACATATTATGCTAAAAAAGAGGGAATAGACCCTAACAAAATTTATGTAGTATCGGTTATGCCATGTATTGCGAAAAAGTTTGAAAGACAAAGAAACGAAATGCAAAATAATGGTATGTATGATGTAGATGCTGTATTAACGACAAGAGAACTTGCAAGAATGATAAAACAAGCAAATATTGAATTTACTAAACTAGAAGACACTTCTTTTGATGAACCAATGGGAGAAGCAACTGGGGCTGCAGCAATTTTCGGAACAACAGGTGGTGTTATGGAAGCAGCATTAAGAACCGCTCAGGATACATTAACAGGTAAAGATTTAGATAAAATTGATTTTGAAGAAGTACGTGGAGGAGATGGCATTAAAAAAGCAACTATTAATATTGCAGGAAATAATGTAGGAGTTATTGCAGCAAGTGGTTTAAAGAATGCGCAGGAGATACTAGAAGAAATAAAATCTGGAAAAGCAGATTATCAATTTGTAGAAATTATGGCATGTCCAGGCGGATGTGTAATGGGCGGAGGGCAACCAATTAAGAGCTCAAAAATAAGAAGTAGTGTTGATGTAAGAGCAAAAAGAGCAGATGCTTTATATTCAATTGATGAAAAAAGTGTAATACGTAAATCACATGAAAACCCAGTTGTAAAGAAAATATATGAAGAATTTTTAGAAACTCCAGGAAGTTATAGAGCTCATAAGTTGCTACATACTGAGTATCGAAAAAGAGAAAAATATAATATATAAATAACCAAAAGCGTGCATCTAGTTGATGCACGCTTTTGGTGTATGCCATTGTCTAAAAGAAATAAACAGTGTTATATATCATAATAAGCCAGTATACAACAAGCTGGAAAATATGGTAAAACACCAAGTAGGCCGCAAATAAAAACAAGGCAAAAACAAGAACAATTTTGCTTATTCTACTTTGCCGTACTAGGTAGTCTACTATTGCACTGCCTACAACAATGGCAATTACAACAATGTAAAGGATAGGAATTCCCATAAAGGTAACTCCCGCATTGTTCATTGTAACAATCCAAATTCCAAATGTAAGAACTGCTACTATGCCTACAATGCTAAGCACTACTGCGATTACCGCATTCAATAAAGACTGTTGACGAGTTTTTTTCATGCTAATACCCCCTTTGCGAAAAGTAGTGAAAGACTGATTACATTTGCAAACATTATACATTATGTTTACAAAAAAGTCAATGCTATGGAAGAAAAGATAAAGGTCGACGTATACGTCGACCCAATATAAAATTTAATTATTCGTAAATTCCAATTCCTCTCATATAATTAATATAAGCACTATCAATTTTAGTCCAGATATCGATTTCGTCATCTAATACAGTATAATCTAATTTAGTATTAGAAATATTTTCATAACTTTTAATAATTTCCTCTTTAAAGTTTTCAGGATATTGTCTACTTAAAATACGAGAAATATCAAAATATTTATTTCCAAAACCTGCAAATCCAAAGTCAATAATACCTGCAATATGATTATTTTCATCTATTATAATATTACTTGAATTTAAATCACCATGAACTAGGAAAGAATGGTCCTTATTTATAAATTCATTATAATTCCAAAATTCCATATCCTCTTTTGCAACATGGACATTAAGTAATTCATCTAAAAAGTCTGTTAATTTTAAACCAATATTATCAATTGTAAAAATTTCATTAGGATTAAATTTTATACGATGTAATTGAAACATAAATTTTGAAATGTCATTTGCAACAACTTTAACTTCGGAAGGAGTCATAGTATCCATTTTACTTGCAAGAACGGTTCCTTCAATTTTTTTATGCATACTAAAAGGGCGACCATTATCATATAAAAGTTCAAGTTTAACGGTATTAAAGTCAGTTTTTCCATATATAAATTTTGCAAATTCATAATCTTTTACAATCGTTCTAATCCAAAAGTCATCTCTAGGAAACCTAAAAAAGAAATCCCCATCATTTGTACATACTTCATAAACAATGTTAGTCCATCCTGTTGTAACAGAGTGGATAGAATTAATTGTTTTATTTGGTAATGCATTTTTTATAATTGTTTCAAAATCTTCATCTAAAGTGAAGTAATTTTTTTCCATGTTAAAAACCTCAATTTCTATTTTTCTTTTTGTAGTAAATTAGTTACTAAATTAATAAATTCATCTTCTGATTTTTCATCATAATTGTTATATATTGTATAATCAAACATATTTCTTAAATTCTCATCAGTAGTAATTCTTTTATAATGTTCATCAATTTCTAAAAGCCTATCTTTTTCAACTTGAGGGTCTAGATGCCTTTCACGTGTTTTTTCTTTTGCTACTTCAAGATTTGTTGGAAAAATATAAATAACACATGAATTAGGACAAATTTCTTTAAACTTAAATATTTGCTTATATTCAAATTCAACAACTTTATTTTTATTAGAATAGATATCTTCATAAGTGTATGCATATGTATTCCCTAATAAGTCAAACTCATAAGCAATTTTTCCATCATCTCTTAAATTTTGTAATTCTTCCTTTGTTACAAATATTTTATCTTCACCATTTTTTTCACCAATACGAGGCTCACGTGTGGTTATAATTTTTACTTTTTCAAAACCTAGTTTTTTCACTAATTCATCTTTATAATACGATTTTCCTACTCCAGTTACTCCTGCAAGTGCAAGTAGCATTGATTAATCCTCCAATAAATATTATTTTACATATTATATCGTTAATATCGAAAATTGACAACACTTACGATAAAAATTAAATAAATATCATAAACCTCCTAACATATGCATACAAATAAGGTAGCATATATTAGGAGGTTTATTTTTATGTTTCTGGTATTTAATAAACAAAAAATCATATCATATTTAGTAGCTTTTAGTACAGTTGCTATTTTACTTAGTGGAGCAACTCTTTTTGTACAAAAAGAAGATACCATCCAAACTTCAGCAAAACCTGGTAAGTTACTTCCAATTTATTCGGTTGCAACAGAAGAGAAAAAGATTTCTCTTACCATTAATTGTGCTTGGAACGCAGATGATATTGACAGAATATTGGACACATTAAGTAAATATAAAGTGCATGTTACCTTTTTTATGGTGGGGGACTGGGTAGATAGATTTCCAGAAGCGGTTAAGAAAATTGCAGAAGCAGGGCATGAAATTGCAAACCATTCTAATACACATCCACATGTAAATCAAATGACATTTGAAAAAAATGAACAACAAATTAAAGAATGTGCTGATAAAATAGAAAAGTTAACGGGAAAAAGAAGTGTTTTATATAGAGGTCCTTACGGAGAATATAATGATGTCGTAATAAAAGCTGCCGAAAGTCAGAAACATAGAACAATTCAATGGTCTCTAGATACATTAGATTATAAAGGATTAACAGGAGAAGAAATGTGGAATCGATTAAAAGATAAATTAAAATCAGGAGATATTATATTAATGCATAATGGAACGAAGCATACAGCAGATGCATTAGATAAACTAATATATAATATACAAGAAAAAGGTTTTGAAATTGTTAAAGTTACGGATTTAATTTATCATGAAAATGATACAATTGATGCAAATGGAATGCAAAAATTGGTAAAAGAAAAGAATAACAACGATAATAACGGACATAATAATTCTTAAGAAAAAACAAGAGGAGAAGAAAGAAATGTCTTTTGTAGGGATTATTTGTCATTCGAAACAAGAAAAGTATATTAAACAAATACTAACAACTAATTTACCAAATGAAAATATAATCATACTAAAAGAAGATAATATTGAAAACTTCAAAAATATTACGTTTGAAACCATTGCTATATTTTCTAGCAAAGAAACTATTTTCAAAAAAAATGAGATGATAGCAAATATCATTAAAAAGGCAAAATATCTTATCATGAATTCAGATGAAAAGATATTACTCGATGAGATAAAAATGATAAGTGGAAATATTATCACATATGGATTTAACACAAAAAGTACAATTACCACATCTAGTGTTAACGAAGAAAGTATATTAGTTTGTATACAAAGAACCATAAAAAATCGATTAGAAGAAGTAATAGAATCACAAGAAATTGAAGTGAAAAATGCTACTTATAGAGTAAATACATCTATCATTATGGGGATTTTTTCGATATTATTAGTTTGTGGAAAACAACAATTAGAGATAGAATAAAATAAAAAAATGGAAAATTTAAACTTTTTATGTAGACAAAACCAAAAAAACATAGTATAATAGACCTATACGGATAAAAAAATATTCTAAAATACGTACTTAATGAATAAGATACATTAGACAAATTTAAAATAAGTAGGGAGGAAAAAAATGAATATAAACTATGCGGATAATAACCATTTAGTTTTAATGGGAAAGGTAACAAGTGAAAAAAGATTTAGTCACGAAATTTATGGAGAATGTTTTTACATATTTGATATGGAGGTACCTCGTCTAAGTAATACATCTGATGTTATACCAGTAACGGTATCAGAAAGATTAATTTCAGATGAAAAACTAATAATAGGTGCAAATGTTTTAATTAAAGGACAATTTAGATCATATAATAGTTATGAAAATGAAAAAAATAAATTAGTGTTAACCGTATTTGCGAAAGATATTTACTTTGAAGAAGAAATAGAAGGACAAATGGAAACAGAGGAAAATAAAGAATCTGCATCAAATGAAGTTACTTTAACAGGATATGTTTGTAAAAAACCAATTTATCGCCAAACACCATTTGGACGTGAAATTGCAGATTTACTATTAGCAGTAAATCGTGCTTACAATAAATCAGATTATATTCCAGCAATTGCATGGGGAAGAACAGCAAGATTTTGCCAAAACATTGAAGTAGGAACCGAAGTAAAAGTAACAGGACGTGTTCAATCTAGAACATATGAGAAAAAATTCGAAGATGGAACATCTATTACAAAAGTTGCTTATGAAGTATCTATTGCAAGCTTAGAGATTATTGATGAAAAAGGTTCTTCAGAAGAAAACGAAAACCAAGAAGAAGCAATGTAACATATTGACAAGTTAAAGAATATATATTATTATGCTTATAACAGCTGTAAAAGTCGTGTTTTACAGAAAGCAATTAAATCGTTTGTATTCATATACAACACAGAAAAACCCAGAGTTCGCACCTCTGGGTTTTTTATGTACTGTCGTACTATTCTTTGTCGTGTTGTCCTTTGCATAATACCAGTACTAGCATTATTAAGAAAACAATCATATCGTTAGTAGACATACCACACCTTCTTTCTATAAAGGATTGAATATATTATAAATAAACACATACAAAAAGTTAACATAGTTACAAACAAAAGTTTATATAATAATTACAAAAAACCTTCATGGGACATAGTATAATTTGCATACAATAAACATAAGGAGGAATTAGTATGTTAGATGGAAAATATGGTTGTAGCCTAAATACACCAATGGGCCCAATTAATGGAACGATTACACTAATGACAAATGGTAATACAGCACAAGGAATACTAGAAACAATGGGAATGAAAAACCAGTTTAAAGGAAATAAAACAAAAGAAAATGAATGTACTTTTAGTGGAAATTTTAATACACCAATGGGAGCAATTCAATACACAGCAACTTGCATGGTAAATGGAAACATATTAGAACTAATGGCAAATACCAATAAAGGAAGCTTTAAAATACAAGGAAAACGTATGTAATTTGCATAATTTAACATAATGTAGTATAATATTTATTAGATATGGGATTTCCAAAGCAACATTTTCCTATATGTATATAGTAACAATTGTTAAAATACAAAATGGAGGAAACAAAAATGACAAAGAAAACAAAGACAGAATTTGATTTGGCTGCAGAAGCAATGAACAATGCTGGTTACCCAAACATCACGGCTGACATGATTGAAAAAAGCGAGAATAAGTATGGAGCACTTGTCTATATTGCGGTGGTCGGAGATGCGATGGCAATCTATACTCCTCAGTACAGGAGAAAGCCAGTTAAGTTCATTTCTTTCTAAGTAGCAGAGAATCCCCTTGCGAAAGCAGGGGGATTCTTTTTTAACATTTTCTTAAAACTTATTAAGAAATTATTAAATGAGTTAAGTGTAATAAAAAAACGTGTATAATGAAAACAGAAAAAGAAGGAGGAGAAAAATGGAGATTTTAAAAGTAGAAAATTTATCAAAAATCTATGGAAAAGGAGAAACGAGTGTTAAAGCAATTGATAATATATCGTTTAGTGTGGAGGAAGGAGAATTTGTTGCAATTATTGGTCCATCAGGTTCACGGAAAATCAACTATGCTTCATATTTTAGGAGGAGTCGATAGACCAACATCTCGGAAAAGTATATATAAAAGGGCAAGATGTGTATTCATTAAATAATAATGATTTAGCTATTTTTAGAAGAAGGAATGTGGGACTTATTTATCAATTTTATAATTTAATTCCTATTTTAAATGTAGAAGAAAATATTTCATTACCGGTTTTATTAGATGGTAAAAAAGTAGATGAGGTAAGATTAAAAGAAATTATTAAAACATTAGGACTAGAACAAAGAGTAAAGCACTTACCAAATGAATTATCTGGTGGTCAACAACAACGTGTATCGATTGGAAGAAGTTTAATAAGTAACCCTGCTATCATTTTAGCAGATGAACCAACAGGAAATTTAGACAGTAAAAATTCAGAAGAGATATTAGAATTACTAAAATATTCAAATAAAAAATATCATCAAACATTAATTATGATTACACACGATTTAAATATTGCACGCGAGGCAGATAGAATGATTAAAATTCAAGATGGAAAAATATTTAGTGATGAGAGAAAATAAAGCTTGGAAAGGAAAGAGATATGAACATATTAAACAAATTGACATCTAATTATTTAAAGCTAAACAAGAAAAGAACGATTGTAACCATTATTGGTATTATTTTATCTGGTGCCATGATTACAGCAGTTGCAACTCTTGCTGTTTCTTTTCAACGCTTTATGTTAGATGTAGAAATAAGTAATGATGGTGCGTGGGAAGCAATTTTTAAAGATGTTAAAACCGAAGATATAGGAGAAATTGTACACGATAAAAGATTTACAAATGCGATGCTTATGGTGCCAGTAGGAATGGCTAAAAACCCATATTCAGATGATCCATTTTGTTATATAAAAGCATATTCAAAAGAAGCTTTAACAAATATGAAAATTCGTTTAATAGAGGGACGATTACCAGAAAATGAAAATGAAATTGTATTAAGTAATACCTTTTTTGATGGGAAAGAAAATGAACCTAAGATTGGAGATACCATTACATTGGAACTAGGAAAAAGAATGAGTGATGGTTATGAGTTAATAGGTTCTGCAGAAGCCCCAAATGAAACGTTTATACAAGAAGAAACCAAAACATACCTTGTTTGTGGAAAAATAAAAAGACCAGATTTTGAAACATCACGAGACCATTATACATCTGGTGTAACACTGCTTGATGAAACAAAACCAATCACAAAAGACAAAGTTGACATTGGTGTCATTTCTAAAAATGTTAAAAACTTATATAAGGATACAGAAGAAATAGCGGACGAATTAGGTATGCATACAATAAATGCAATTGGACAAAAAACATACCAATTAAGCTATAATACATATGTGTTAACGTATAAAGGTGTTAACCGTACAACAGGATTTCAAGGAATGTTATATTCGGTATGTGGTATTTTAATTGCGGTTATTATGATAGGGTCAATTCTAGTTATATATAACAGTTTTGCAATATCTGTATCGGAAAGAAAAAAACAATTTGGAATGCTATCATCGGTTGGAGCAACGAAAAAGCAAATTCAAAAATCTGTCTTATATGAAGGAGCAATGTTAGGTGGAATTGGAATTCCACTTGGTATTATATCTGGAATTGGCGGAATTGGAATTACCTTAACAATTGTAAATAACCTATTAAAACCAATGATGAGGGAAGAGAATGTAAATTGGAATTTACATTTAGTTGTATCTTGGCAGGCCGTTATCATAGCAGCTGTTTTGATTGCAATTACTATTTATTTATCTGTTATGATTCCTGCAAAACGTGCAAGTAAAATTAGTCCAATTGAAGCAATACGTGGAAATGATGATATTAAAGTGAAAGCAAAAAAATTAAAAACAAGAAAGTGGATAAGAAAGCTATTTGGAATTGAAGGAGAATTAGCGCTAAAGAATTTAAAAAGAAGTAAGAAAAAATATCGTACAACAGTAATATCCCTAATGATTAGTATTATTCTATTTATATCGGTTAGTGGGTTTGTAGGGTATATGTATGGCGGATTTGATGCTATGTATCGAAGTGTAGATTATGATTATATGATTTTGATTTATGGAACAGATACGAAAATAAGTGAGGAAGAAAAGGATAAAGTAAAAGAAAAAATAGAAAACTCGAAAAACATTGATAAACTATCCATTGTTGAAAAGTTATATGCACAGACTTCGATGCCAGAAGATAGATTAGATAAAAATATGCAAAAAGCAATTCGAGAAAAAGAACAAGTAAAACAATATTTTTATAAAGAAGATGAACAATACCGAGTTGGAGTTAATGTGATAACTTTAAATGATAAGCAAATGCAAGACTATTTAAAACAAGTAGGACTAGAAAAATTAGAGGAAAATCAAGTTGTTTTAATTAACTATGTGGACTTATTAAGGGTTGCCAAAATAGAGGGAAATCTAACCAATTTGAAATCAAATGAGACAATTACCGTAGAAGCTCAAGTAAGACAAAAAAATAGCCTAAAAGAAGATGAAATAGCTTACAAAACGATTCGTAAAGAATTTGAAATTGTAAAGGTAACCGATAAAATGCCATTTGGAGTAGAAAATAAAGATAATCCAACATTAACTGCAGTGACTACAAAAAAAGGAATACAAAACCTAAGTGATGAAATTTACACAAATATGTACTTTACGGCAAAAGAAGAAGGAGCATTAGAAGAGGAATTAAAAGAAATTGAAAAAACAACCACAAATGTAAGTATTTATATAGAAAATGTGAAAGAGACCATACAACAGCAAAGAAACCTAAAATTAATTATTAACATCTTTTTATATGGATTTATAGCATTAATTTCTGCTATTGGAATTGCTAATATCTTTAATACCATATCAACCAATATCAATTTACGAAAACGTGAATTTGCTATGTTAAAATCTATTGGGATGACAGAGAAAGGATTTAAAAAAATGCTAGATTTAGAATGTATTTTCTATGGAACAAAAGCATTGCTTCTAGGTTTACCAATTGGAATACTAATTTGCTATTTGCTAAACCAAGGCTTTGGAAATTTAATAGAATTTGCATTTGGCTTACCATGGGCAAGTATTATTATTTCAATTGTTAGCGTATATGTTGTTGTGTTTATGACGATGCTATATTCAAGTAGTAAAATGAGAGAAGAAAATATAATTGATACATTACGAGATGAGAATATATAAGTATAAAAATGAAAAAATAGCACACCTTATATAAAAAGATATGAGGTGTGTTTTTATGAATGAAAACCTAGAAAAGAAAATTACAAAGGAAGAAACGAAAAAGAAAAATATGAAAAAAGCAAGACAAGAGTTTGGCGTAGAAGTAGGGGAAGACAGTACAAAGTATGGCGAATTTATTTCATCATATTTTGCTTGGGTGTCACTACCAGAACAAAAATCAAAAGCAGAGAAAATGCAAAATATGACGAAAAAAGAAGATAAGAAAAAATAATTTAAGATAAATGGAATAGAAGAGCAAAAATAAGAATATATTATAAATAGATTTATTTGAAATAAAAAATAAATCTTGTATAATATTAATATAGGTCAAAGAAAGTCAAAGTCAAAAAGGAGGAATGCAAAATGAGAATGTCAGATGTAATAGAAGAATTTATAAAAGACTTATTAAAAGATGAAGATGAATATATTGAAATACAAAGAAATGAGCTTGCAGAACATTTTAATTGTGTTCCATCGCAGATTAACTATGTGATACAAACAAGATTTAAACCATCACAAGGCTACTATGTAGAAAGTAAGCGTGGAGGACGGAGGCCATATTCGAATTAAGAAAGTAAATATTACAAAAAGTAATTATTTAATGCATATTATTGCGAATATGGAAGGAGAAATTACAGCAGGAGAAGTAGATATATATTTAAGTAATTTTTTATCATATGGAATTATTTCTGAAAAAGAAGCAAAACTTTTAAAGGTAGCAACAAGTGACAATGTTTTAACAGTATCACCAGAAATTAGAGATAGTCTAAGAGCAAATATTTTTAAAAATATGCTGTTAAATTTAGTAGAAGATTAAGGTAAAAAGGAGTGATTTTTATGCTATGTGAAAATTGTAGAGAAAACGAGGCAAATGTAAAGTATACACAAATTATAAATGGAGTAAAGAAGGAAATGAGACTTTGTGAGCATTGTGCAAATGAGTTAGGTATTGGTGAGATGGATTTTAGTATGCCAATTAATTTATCAAGCTTTTTAAGTGAATTTTTTGAAGATACAGAAGATAACTTTTTACCAGAATTTACGAAAAAAGAGGAACTACAATGTAACGAATGTGGTATGACATATGATGAGTTTGTTCATACTGGAAAATTTGGTTGTGCTAATTGCTATAATACATTTTCAAATAAGATTGATCCAATCTTAAAAAATTTGCATGCAGCAAATCGCCATGTTGGAAGAAAAGGCAAGATAACAAAAACAGTATTAAATAAAACAGATATGCAGAAGAAAGAAACGTCTCAAACAAGGGGTTCGAAAATGGAGCAATTAAAAGAAGAATTAAAACAAGCAATAAAAGAAGAACGTTATGAAGATGCAGCGCATATTCGTGATACAATTAAAGAATTAGAAAAATAGCGCATAGATTGCATAATGTACAACCTATGAAATATAACAAATAATGTAGAGGAGTGCATTGCGCATCTGATAAAAGATAAAATTAAATGATAGGAGGAATAGTATATGTTAAATTGGTATTTACAAAGTGGAAAAGAATCAGATGTAGTAGTTAGTTCAAGAATAAGACTTGCAAGAAACTTAGCTAATTTTCCATTTATGACGAAATTAGATAAAACCACAAAACAAAAAATAGAAGAAGCAATAAAAGAAGCAATACCAAGCATTGGGTATGGGCTTAAGTTTATAAAATTAAAAGATATGGATGATATTACAAAAATGACTTTAGTTGAAAAACATTTAGTAAGTCCAAATTTCGTTTTAAACAAAGAAAACATAGGGGCTATGCTGATTAACGATGATGAAAACATATCGGTTATGATTAATGAAGAAGACCATTTACGAATCCAAGTAATGAGTTCAGGATTGGATATTGAAAACTTAATGAATTTAGCAATAGAAGTTGATGAAAAAATAGGAAGCAAATTACCATATGCATATAATGAGAAATATGGATTTTTAACCGCATGCCCAACCAATGTTGGAACAGGTTTAAGAGTATCTGTTATGGTACATTTACCAGGTCTTGCGAGAACAGGAAATATCAGAAAAATATTAGAAGTTATTAACAACTTTGGAATGAATATAAGAGGTATTTATGGAGAAGGATCAAAAGCAGGGGGAGATATGTACCAAGTATCGAATAAGCAAACAATAGGAATATCGGAAACCGAAATTGTGAAAAACTTAAAACTAATTACTGAAAAGATTATAGAACAAGAACGATTAGCAAGAAAAATTTTAGCACGTGACAATATCGAGTTAGAAGATAGAGTATACCGTGCTTATGGAACATTAACCAATGCGAAAAAAATATCGTCTACTGAGGCAAGAGAACTACTTTCAGAAATAAAACTTGGAACGGATTTAGGTATTATAAAGGAATTAGATGATTTCAAAGTAAAAAAACTAGAACTTTATACAAAACCTGCAAACTTACAAAAATATTTAGGAAAACAAATTGAATCCTATGAAAGAGATATAAGACGTGCAGAGGTAATTAAACAAATTATAGGGGAAAAATAAAAATCCCCCATAGGGGGATTAATTCCGATTATGCACATCGTATATAACATCACAAAGTTCATTACCTAACAAAAGTATGGCTGCAATAATGATGGCAGTATGATAAGTAATAAGACCAAAAATAGTAATAAGTCCAGTTACAATTAAAAATGCCAGAAACGTAATATTATGGTGTTTCATAATTAATCCTCCTATAGGGTACACGTTAATATTTTATTAACGGCAAATGTCCTTTTGGACATAACAATGGTTTAATATATTATATAACAATTAACATAAAAAATCAAATTTTAGAAAGAAAGGTGATTTAAAATGACATATAAATTTACAAATAGTGCTCAAAAAGTAATTGAAATTGCAAATGATGTGGCTCTAGAGCTGGGACACAACTATATTGGAACAGAGCATCTTTTATATGGTTTAGTAAAAGAAGATACAGGTGTTGCAAGTAAAGTATTACAAAACCAAAATGTCACGCCAGATGCAGTACTACAAGAAATCGAAGAATTGATCGGAAAAGAAGAGCCAAGACAAAGCGAGGTTGCAGGATTTACTCCAAGAACAAAACGAGTAATTGAAAATGCATTTCGTGAAGCTAGAAAATTAGGTTCTGATTATATTGGAACAGAACATATGCTAATTGGTATTATGAGAGAAGGCGATAGTGTAGCAGTTCGTATTATGTTAGATTTAGGAGTAAATCCACAAAAATTATATAATGAAATTGTAAAAGTAATAAATGAAGATGAAAATACAAATGGGCAACAAGAAAGTAAAAAGATAAGTAAAAATACAGGAAGCTTTAATCAAACGCAAACATTAAATCAATTTGGAACCGATTTAACAAAACAAGCAGAAGAAGGAAAATTAGATCCAATTGTAGGAAGAAAGGATGAAATAGAAAGAGTTATTCAAATTCTTTCTAGAAGAACGAAAAACAATCCTTGTTTAATTGGAGAGCCGGGTGTAGGAAAAACAGCAGTTGTAGAAGGTTTAGCAGAAAAAATTATACAAGATGATGTACCAGAAATGTTAAGAAATAAAAGAGTTGTAACGATTGATATTTCTAGTATGGTAGCAGGAGCAAAATATAGAGGAGATTTTGAAGAAAGAATAAAAAAATGTTTAAATGAAGTAAAAAAAGCAGGAGATGTTATATTATTTATCGATGAAATTCACACTATTGTTGGAGCAGGTTCGGCAGAAGGTGCAATTGATGCAGCCAATATTTTAAAGCCATTACTTGCAAGAGGAGAAATCCAATTAATTGGTGCAACAACATTAAATGAGTATCGTAAATATATTGAAAAAGATGCTGCACTAGAAAGGAGATTTAGTCCAGTTACAGTAAATGAACCAACAACTGAAGATACCATTGAAATTTTAAAAGGAATACGTGATAAATATGAAGCACATCATAATGTAAAAATTACAGATGAAGCAATTAAAGCAAGTGTTAATCTATCTGTAAGATATATTAATGATAGATTTTTACCAGATAAAGCAATTGATTTAATTGACGAAGCAGCATCAAGAGTTAGAATGAGAGCATATACACAACCTGATAGCCTAAAAGAACTAGAACAAAAAATAGAAGAAGCAACAAATGAAAAAGAAGAAGCTATTCGTACACAAGACTTTGAAAAAGCAGCAAGTTTACGAGATGAAGAACGTAGTTTAAAAGAAAAATTAGAACAAGAACAATCGAAATGGAAAAATAAAAATACAAAAAATATAACCGAAATTTCAGAAGAGGAAATTGCAGAAGTAATTGCAAATTGGACAGGAATACCTGTTAAAAAATTAACTGAGGATGAAAATGAAAAATTAAAAAGCTTAGAAGAAACATTGCATAAAAGAGTAATTGGGCAAAACGAGGCAATTTCAGCGGTTTCCAAAGCAATTAGACGTGGTAGAGTGGGACTAAAAGATCCAAAGCGTCCAATTGGTTCATTTATCTTTTTAGGACCAACTGGGGTTGGAAAAACAGAACTTTCGAAAGCATTGGCAGAGGCGCTATTTGGAGATGAAAATGCCATGGTTCGAATAGATATGTCAGAATATATGGAACCACATTCAATTTCAAAATTAATTGGTGCACCTCCAGGGTATGTAGGGTTTGATGATGGTGGTCAATTAACTGAAAAAGTAAGAAGAAAACCATATTGTGTAATTTTATTTGATGAAATAGAAAAGGCACATCCAGATGTTATGAATATGTTACTTCAAATACTAGAAGATGGCCGTTTAACCGATTCTCAAGGAAGAACAGTTAACTTTAAAAATGCTGTTATTATTATGACATCTAATGTAGGAGCAAGATTAATTACAGATAATAAAAAATTGGGATTTGCAAGTGCTTCAAATGATGAAGAAAAAGAAGAAAATTTAAAATACCAAGAAACTAAAAAAGAAGTACTAGCAGAATTAAAAAAGCAATTTAAACCAGAATTTATTAACCGTATTGATGAAATTATTGTATTCCATAAATTAACACATTTAGAAATTGAAAACATAATTGATATTATGCTACAAGAAGTAATAAACAGAATGAAAGAAAATAATATCGAAATAAAGATTGACAAAAGTGTTAAAGAAGTAATTGCAAAAGAGGGAGTAGATAAGGCATATGGAGCCCGTCCTTTAAGAAGAACAATACAAAGTAAGTTAGAAGATAAGTTAGCAGAAGCAATCTTAGATGGAAAAATAAGAACTGGTTCTAAGACAATAGTAACCAGCAAAGACGGAGAAATTATAATAAAAGAACAAAGAAAAAAATAAAAGAAGAACGGCAGGAAAGCACCTGCCGTTCTTAAATTACTCATGAAATTGTAAAAAATGCTAATCACAGAAGCAATCTGCATCATCATCATCGTAATCTTTTTCACGACGACAATCGTAAGAGTCAGATTCGTAAGAATAATCAACGTTTAATGATCCTCTTCTTTTATAGAATTCCTTCCGAGCTACTTCATAAGATGACATTAACATAGTGATACCTCCATTTTTATACACATTTTATATTAACAGTATAACATAAAATCTGTATAATGTAAACTATATAAATAACATATGAAATATATATAATAAAATTAAATGTACTGGATAGAATCCGTATAAAAAGTATTTTGTATTGGGACCTTTTTGGCCATTATAGAAATGAATAAAAATAAGTGGAAGTACAGTTCCCAAAAAAAGTATACCATATTCTATAAAAAGACCAGTCATTAGTGCAAGCGGTAAAAATCTTACAACACATAGAGTAATATAAGATAGGTACATTAACCATTTCTTTTCTTTAAATACATGAAAAATAAAAATGACTAAAACCCCCCAATAGCCGTAATCCGTTTTAAAAAAGTCTGCTGTACATGCAAGGCAAGCAACTAGTAATAAACCAACAGATTTGCTCTTACACTGTTCATATCCAATAATGGCAATTAAACCAAGTAATAGTGTAAAAAAGATATTTAAGCTTACATCTGTCTGAAATATCGAGCAAAACCACATGAAAGGAACTTGTGAGACAACTCCAAACATTAATAAACGAATACAATAATTCCATTTGCTTTTTGTATGTGCATATCCCTCACTAATCCCAAAAGCAAAAAGAGGAAAAGCCATACGGCCAATATAATTAAATTTAGAAAATTGACCATATAAAGCATATCCCAAATGGTCTAACAACATGGTAACCATAGCAATCATTTTTAATACAAAATTTGACATAGTACCTCCTTATCTTTTGTTTAACATTTCATTTGTTTCTTTTTCTTCGTTATAGCGCTCAATAAAATAAAGTGGGCGACTTTTTGTTTCATTAAAAGTTCTTCCTAAATATTCACCAATCACACCCAAGAAAATTAATTGAATTCCACCTAAAAATAGGATTACAACCATTGTAGAGGAGTATCCAGGAACATCAATTCCATAAATTAATGTTTTTATAATAATTGCAAGCATATAAATAAAGCCAGCAAGTGAAACTAAAATTCCCATAATGGCAGCCCAGCGAAGTGGAGCAGTGGTAAAGGATGTTAGTCCATCAATTGATAAATTAATTAATTTCCCATAATTCCATTTGGTTTGACCTGCAGCACGAGGATCACGGTCAAATAAAATTTCCTTTTTATTATATCCAATCCAACTAAATAATCCTTTGGTATATCGTTGTGATTCACGAATTGCTTTTAAAGCTTCTACACAACGTCTATCTAATAATCGAAAATCGCCAGTATCTTTTTGAATTTCAATATTGGTTATACTTTGTAGTGTTTTATAATACATTTTAGAAGTAAATTTCTTTAAAAAACTTTCTCCTTTTCTAGACTTTCTTTTTGCATAAACATCATCATAACCTTCTTCCCAATAGGTAAGCATGTCTGGAATTAATTCTGGTGGGTCTTGAAGGTCAGCATCAATAATAATAACACAATCTCCTTTTGCATAATCTAAACCTGCAATCATAGCAGTTTCTTTTCCATAATTTCTAGAAAGATTTAAATAACAAATACGAGAATCTTTTAAACGTAAATCTTTCATAATTTTTAATGTATCATCTTTACTTCCGTCATTTACCAATAAAACTTCAAAATCATAATTTGAAAGGTTATCCATAATTGTTTTTAGTCTATCATATAACATATTTAATACATCTTGTTCGTTGTATGCAGGAACAAGGATGGTAACTAATTTTTTGTTCTTTTTCATAAAAAAACCTCCATGTCAATTATTATATATCATAATCAACATAGAGTAAAGAATTTTTAAGATTATTCCTTAGAAACTTGCATTATTCGTCAAACGATAAACATGACAAATATCACAATCTGTACAAATGGAAGCACGTTTATCAAAAATCAGTTTTAATGTCGTAATAAATTCATCTTCATAGCCATTTACCAAATGAATATAAAGCTTTTGGGGCAAAATATTTAATAAAGTATTTAAGCAGTAATCATTTGATGAAAAAGAAATATCCGATAAATATTTTGCATTAAAAAGATTCGTATCAACAGGAATTAGATCCTTATTGCCATCTAGCAACACACATTCTTTATTTGTATATACTAAGTGAACAGTATCCATCTCACTTTCTTTTGAATTAACATATAGATGTAAAATATCAATAAATTCATGATATTCACGTTCAATTAAGAAATTGCTGACTGATAAATCGGTATTGTAATCTAAAATATCACGATATTGTTTTAACCTAAAATTAACAAAACCAGTTAGTACAAGAGAATGATGTTCTAATAGGTAAGAATCCAAAGAAGCATAAATAGCATGATATTTCTCTTCATAAGTATCCATTTCGCTAAATAAATCCATACAATTATCTAAAATTTGTTGCTTTTCGATATCATTAAAATAAAAATAGTTGTATTCAATTAAATTTTTAACTAATTTTCTTTCATAAAAAAAGATAATGCATTTTGTTAGGATATCGCATAAGTAAGAATGAAAGGCATCGGCTGCATCACCTGTATAATGAATAATGACATTTTCATAAATTTTAAAAGTATGATTGGACAAATAAACTGTTTCCAAATCAATCTTTGAAAATTCTCTTAATAGATAATCAATAATGTATTTATTATTACTTTTAATACAGATGGATTTCATGTTAAAGTAAATCTCTCCTTTCAGTTTCTACATAAATATAGTATCTACCAATTTTTTATTGATATACATTATTTTATGCAATGTGTTTTTATTTGGAAACTTGTTTGAAAAGTAATCGAATGAAAATTTAAAAGAGTAAATAATATAAAATGTGAGAATAAAATGAAACAAACATGTTGACAATAAGAAAAAGATTATATAGAATAAAAAAAGAGAATAATCACGAATAAACATAAGATAAATGGAGAAAAATTATGAAAACAAAAAATAAAAATGAAGCAATAACTTTAATTGCTTTAATAATAACAATTATTATTATGCTAATATTGGCAGGAATTGTAATTAGCCTAACGATAGGAGAAAATGTAATTCTTACAAGAGCAAAAGAAGTAGCAATAACTTATAAACAAAAAGCAGCAAGAGAAAAATTAGAAATACTGTTACTAGATATGCAAGCAGATAAAGTAGTTAATAGAGCATATAATGAAAATGAATATTTGACAGATAAAATAGAAAAACAGGGTATGATTGTAAATGACGACGTTGTATCAGTGGAAGGATGGAAATTTCAAATTGACCGAAGTGTGCCACAAATTATTGCAAATCTGGGAAAAGGAGAACTAAATAAAGTAATAAGAGAAGACGATGAACTAGCAAGACTATTAAAAGAAGCAAACATGACTATTACAGTAGAGGACATATTAAATACACCAGCGATTATGGATGAATTACGAGGATTAATACCAGAGATAAAAGAAATGGATGTAGAAAGAAAAGTAATTGATGAAGTAATAACTTATAAAGATTATAGGGGAGGAATCATAAGAACGAGTTCAGAATATAGTAATGGATTATATTCGGCATGGCATGCTTTCGATAATAGTACT
>CATLHF010000003.1 GCA_949948835.1 uncultured Clostridia bacterium
TGTAAAGGAATAGTTCCAAAAGATATAGAAATAAAACAAGTTTATGGAATTGTATTTAATGAAGATGGAAATATATTTTTAAGAATAGATGATGGATTATATAAACTAACAGATGGAAAACCAGAATTGGAAGACAAATCCATAGAAGATACATTAAAAAGAGAATTTATAGAAGAGGCAAATATAACATTAAAAAATATTCATTTGTTAGGTTATCAATTAGTAGAAGAAGATAACGGAGTTAAACCATATGCACAAGTAAGAATGATTGCTCAAATTGATAAAATATTTGAAAATAGGGCTGATTTAGATAATGGAAAACTGTATGAAAGAGTTTTCAAAACTCCTAAAGAAACCATTAACTTATTAAATTGGGGAGATGTTGGGAAAGAACAAATAGAAGATGCAGTAAAATTAGCAAAGAAAGAAAATATAATAAATAAGGAGTGTTAAAAATGCAAGAAAATTATTTTATAATACATGGAAGTTTTGGAAGTCCATTTGGAAATTGGTTTAGTTGGTTACAAGATTTTATATCAACAGATGGAAAACAAGTATATGTACCACAATTTCCAATAGGGGTAGGTTATCAAAATTATGAAAATTGGAGTAAATTGTTAAAATACTATTTAGATTTAGGACTAATTAATGAAAATACAACAATAATAGCACATAGTATTGCACCAGTATTTGTTTGCAAATTTTTAGTAGAGAATAAATTAAAAGTTAAAAAATTAATATTTGTATGTGGATTTAACAATTATTTAGGAATAAATGAAGAATACGATACAGTAAATAGAACAATGTATTTTAATAACTTAGAAGATGTAAAACAATATGCAGATAAAATAATATGTTTCTATTCAGATAATGATCCATATGTGAAATATGAAGTAGAAAAAGATTTTGCAGATACAATTGCGACAGAACAAGTCTTAATACCAAATGCAGGACATATCAATAGTGAAAGTCAATATGATACATTTGAAGATATAGTAAGTTATTTATAAAGGTTATATTACGAAAAAATGCTAAAAATAGAAAATCCCTCTTTAGTTGAGGGATTTTAAGCGTTTATAAACGAACTAATCACATTTAAATGTGCAACATTAAATGTAATTATAGTATATGCAAATAAAGAAATATTATTACAAAAAGCAAAGACTAGGTTAACCTAGTCTTTGAAAAACAACTTCCACATCTTTCGATGTGCAACTCTAAATGTAATTATATTATAAGATATTTTTAGGTAAGAGTCAAGATTTTTGCTGAAATTGATCGCATAAACTTTTTGTGGGAAACACCAATTATAGATATTATCCATACATTATTTTCTTAAATATTTTACTTATATTACTATGCATTCCAGTATTAACTACTGAAAATGCATAATGACTTGGCTCTTCAGCCTCTTTCTTTACATGTCTTTGTATTATTTTATCATATTTTTTCAACTTTGTATTAATTTTTTTCTTTTTTATTAATTCTTCATATATTTTACCACCATTGCTTACAAATACTCTTAATCTACTCATTTTATCAATTCCATCATCACACCATGTTCGTGGTCTTGAACTCATTCTATCAGCATATACATGGCTTATATGGCCTTCAGCACTGCAGCCTTTTAAATACTCTCCATCTGTTTCATATATCTCTATTCCTTTCCATTGATTCATTACATATCTATAGCTATATATCACTTTTTCTTTTCGATTTCCATCTTTTGTTTTATCTATTATTTCTTTAAATATATTTTTTACACTAACTGGATCATATATATTTATGTTATACCACAATTTGTTCCTATATTGTGGGAACTCTACTGTGGCTTGATTTATATACTTAAGCAAATGGAATCTATCTAATACAAATTTGGACTTTTCTATCCAATTTAACCCTTCTTTAATCCATGCTGCTCCATCTCCACAAATATATACTCTCTCTATACTTTTAACATCATATTTCTTATCTATATATTCGGCTACTTCTAACCATAAATCTTCACTACTTTTTCCTAGACATCCTATGTAATGAACATTCTTTAATATATTTCTTTTTCCCTTTGTATAGTTTCCTTCATGAACATATATTAATTTTGGCATTCCTATTTTATTGCCACGCTCTAATACATGGTCTTCATCTGCTTCTATATACAATCTTTTTATATTTTTCTTTTCATCTAATGTTTCTATTTTCATTTCTTCTTGCCTTACTTTGTGCATTACCGTTGTGGGAGAAAGTGTATCGTTTCCTACAACTCGTTTTCCTGTTTTTTTATACGATAAGTCATGAGCAAATTCTAATATTTTACTTTGTACATCTTTGGATATTCGTTCATTTTTTTCTATTCCCATTTTTTCATCTGCGAGATAAATATATTCTTTAGTTTGTCTATTTCTGTAATATCTTCGCATATATTCTATATTCCCATACTCTGTAACAAGAGTTCTTTTCCTTAAGTCCTTCGTTTCATATTCAATTTTTCTTCTTGAATCTTCAAAAAGAAGTGTATCTACCATTTCTAATATTCCCACAAGTGTTTTTCTTCCAGCTTCATCAAATACTTTTCTTAAATCTCTACTAAACATACTAATTTCACTAGCTTTTATACTTTTTTCTAAACTTTTTTCTAAAAATTCCTTGTTTTCTATGATTGTTTGTATTATGCTATTAATCATAGAGAAGCACCTCCTTTGTATGGCTTTGTTTTCTAACAAAAACATCATACCAAATTGGTGCTTCTCTTGTCTATTTTTTATTTTATTTTTTCCCACATATTATTTATGCTAATGCTGAAATTAATCTTCAAAAGTATAATATTTTTTTAGTGATACTAGAATATTTGAATAGTCATCTTTAGATAAATGAGCTATTTTCTTATTATGGAAAAAGGGCTCTCGTAATCTTTTATAACTAAAATTAGCCATAGATTCTAATTTTGCAGTACTACAGGGCAATCCATTAATATCACAATGAAAATAATACTTATCATTATGGCATTTACTACTTAAAGGAATTACTGTCCACATTTTTTTATCAGCAGAAGATCGCCATAATATAGCAGGCCTTAATTTTCTTAATTCTGAACCAACATTTTGTCCAAAATCAACCCAACATATAGAGCCAGGTTTTAAAATAGATGTTTTTGCATTATTGTCGTTTAATAACAATTTATCATAACACCATTTTAAATATTTGATTTTTTCAATATTCTTATAATCAATTTCTTTACTTAATTTTTGAATTAAGGATTCTTTTAAAAGTTTCAAAATACAAGAGAAGTCTTTATTATTTAATTTTAAAAATTTACCTTTAACATAAACTAATCCGTTTGATATTTCGCTTAGTATATTCTTGTAAATCATTTATATCAATAAATCTATTTATAGATTCTATATATGTTATATTATCAGATTTAGTAGTATGAACTGTTAATCCGACATAATGATTTTCAGATATATTATATATAATTAAAACATGTTTTTTTATATTATTTTCAATTACTTCATAAATGTTTTGAGAGTATATATTCAAATTAAAACCTCCTAATATTAATACTGTAGCTGTATATAAGCTACATACTCAATCATAAACTGCTTATAAAAATAAGCCTTCTTGAACTATCTATTTAATAGAAAAGTTCTTTACTAATAATACTACATTTTTATATAAAAAGCAACACATTTGTTCTCTAAAACATAAAAAACAGTGAATATTGTAAAATATTGGATTTTATGGTATAGTATATGAAATAAAAATAGATAGTTAATAATTTACAAAAGATAAAATTGAAGGAAAATTTAAAAAAGGGGAAAAATAATGTATAAATTTTTATATACAGAGCGTAATAATGAAAAAGCAACAGAATTTGAAACAAAATCTCTTTTGTACTTATTATCTATGCGTGAAGATAGTGATGAAATAGATACTTTTTTTATTGATTGTTTTAATGATGTTACTGGAACAAATAAATATTGTAATAAATTATGGGATGTACAATCAAAAGGTGTTAAATCTTTAAATTCTAAAAAAATAGGAAAAGCTTTAATCACATTATTTGAAAATTATATATCAGATATAAATTTTCATTTTTATATATTATTTTTTCCTAGGATAAATAGTATATATTTCATTAATGATAATCAGAAAGTATTTGGAATAGACAATTTTAAAGAAAGTCATATTCAAAAATTAAAGAATGGACTATTGGAAGAATATATTAATAGACATCAAGAGGAAGATGTTAGAGAGAATATTGAGGAAGAAATAGAAGAATTTATAAAAAAAGTGAATTTTGTAATTGCAGAAGACAATAAAAGCAAATATATAAAAAACATTATGGATTTAAAAAAAGCTTTTCAAAAAGATGACGAATTTTTTAATAGTATATTTGATGATATTAGAGATAAGCAAAGTGTATTAAAAAATATTTCGATACATTTAAAAGAAATTGAAGAGGTAAGTGAAGTACTAAATTTTAAAAAGTTTTTAAAAAAACAGGATATAGAAATGTTAATTGTAGATAGAATTGTAGGAACGAATATATTTAAAAATAGAAGAGTTCCAATAGGTTTTCTTCAATATATAGAAGGATTAAGTCAAAGCGAAATAAGAGATATAATACAAAAATGTGATAGTGAAGTAAGTTTAATGTTATTTACTAATAGTGATAAAAAGAATTTTTGGATATTCTTTGAAAAGATATATTTTATGATAAAAAATAACATATATAGTGATATAAATAGTATATTTGATAGAGTGAAAAACGAAAAAATAGTTAAGAATAAAGTCCTAAGTGAAATAAGCACAAAGTATTTTATTTCACTTATAGAAGAAGGTGTAAAAGATGAAAATAATTAGAGCAGGATTTGGAAACAGAAATGAGGCGTTTATAGAAGAGAATTTCTCAGACAAAGTTAATATTATATATAGTAATGAGAATAATAAGGGAAAAACATTATTAATACAAGGAATATTATATGCTATTGGAAATGAATCTATTTTTCCAAGCGGATTTAAGAGTGATGAATATTATTTTTTTGTAGAGATATTAATAAAAGGTAAGATATATAAATTTTTAAGAATGAAGAACACTATAATTACAATAGGAGATAATGTTTTTAGGGTATGTACTAGTATTAGTGAATTTAAGCGTTTTGTTAATGAAAATATTTTTGAATTACCATTAATATTGAAAGATGAAAAAAAGATTATAGTTGATCCAATGTTATATTATCAAATGTTTTTTATAGGGCAAGATAAAAGAAATTCATCTAACATATTTAATAATGGTTATTATAATAAAAAGGATTTTTTCAATATGCTTTGTACATTAAATGGATTTCCTTTATTAGATATTGAAGATGAAGAAAAAGAAATTGACAAAAAGATTAATGAGAATAGAATAGAAATTAAAAATTTAAAGAAAATGATAAAATTTTTAAAAAACAATCCTAAAGTGGCTAGTTTTACTAATGAAGGAATCGATAAAGAAACGTTCGATAAAGTAAAAGATGAATTAAATAATATTATTTTAAATATATCCAACTATAAGAAATCAAGAAAAAGTGCATACATTAGAAAAACAAATTTAGAAAATTTAATAGGAGAGCTTAGATCAATTAGCCATAATGTAAAAAAAGGAACAGTGTATTGTTTAAATTGTGGAAGTAAAAATATATCATATACAAATGGAGATATTTCGTTTGATATAAGTAATACACTAGTTCGTAATGAAATTATGAATTCTATAGAATATCAAATAGAAGCGGAAAAGGAATTGATTGATGAAGCAGAGCAAAATATAGCAATATGGCAAGAAAAGTTAAATAATGAAATGTCAAAAGATTATTCTAATTTAAATGAAATACTATTGTATTCTGAAGATATAATGTCTAGTAAAGAATGTGATGAGAAAATATCAATATTAATGGATGAAATAAAAGAGTTAGATAAAAGAAAACAAGAAATAAATTCAAAGAATAAGGAAGCTATAGAAGAAAGTAAATTAATGAAAAGTGAAATTTTAAAGATAATGAATGAAAAAATAAAAGAATTAGATCCACATAGTAGAATTAAATTTGAAGATCTTTTTACAAAAAGTGGAGAAAACTATTCTGGAAGTGAAGAACAAGAATTTTATTTCTGTAAAATTATAGCTATAAATGAGTATTTTAAATTTGATTTTCCAATAATAATAGATTCATTTAGAGATGGTGAATTATCATCTTCAAAAGAAATGATGATGTTAGATACATATAAAGTATTAAATAAGCAAATCATTTTATCTTCAACATTAAAAAAAGAGGAATATAATTTATTAAAGTATGCTGAAATGGATGGAATAAATGCTATTGATTATAGTAAACATGAAGATAATAAAATTTTACAAGAAAAATATGTGGAAGAATTTAGTAAAATATTAGACTTATTTGAAGTTGCAAAATAAAAAATCTAAAGGCAGGAAAGCGAGTGTTCACACATCGCCTATACACATTGAAGGGCAAGCCTTCAAGAGTTAATAAAAGAACAAAAATTTTAAACAGATTTGATGTAAAAATTCACCGAATGAATGGCTAAAAAATGCCTATCAGAGTGCTAAAGTTCACTAAATGTACTAAATTTTATAAAAATACAGAGATTAGTTCACCAAGTGTACTTGTATTTAGCTAAAATTTAAAAGAAAAGTACACCGAGTGAACTAAAAATTACTAATACTAAAATAACAAGTACACTAAGTGAACTAGAATAGATGCTCTAGTACACTAAGTGTACTTATAATTTTAAATCCAAAATTATTTTTTAAATACTTCTTCAGAAAGTTTTTTCATCTTCTCACCAATAATGCGATTTTGATCTTCATCAACAACATAAATACCATCTTTATATCTAATAATATCATCTTCAACCGCATTAGGAGAAACTTGAGAAATAGGAATATCTACCATTTTACCTGTTCTTCTATTTTCACATACAGCAAAAACTTCATTATCACCTTCAAATCTGTCTATAGTATATAAATCTGTTTTATTCAAATCAGGAGAAAAACAATTTGATAGATAATTTTGTAATTCTTTAATAAAAGAATCAATAAAATTGTTTGAAATATTATTAGAATTATTATGTTCTAAAGAATTAAAAAAATTTAGATTCATAAAAAATCAGTCCTTTCTGTTTAAATTGTTATGGAAAAAAATATATAGACAATATATATTTTAAGAATAAAGCAAAATTATTATATAATGGTAAATATAAAAAAACAATAGAAATTTGGAAAAAAATAGAAGAAACTATTTCAAAAAAGCTATTTTTACAGTATAATTTTGTTAGAGGTAAAAGATTATGAAAAATAATAAAAAGAATTTGAAACAGATTATATATACAATAATTATAACATTAATGCTAATAAGTTTAGTATATGTAGCGACAAGAGATAATAGTTATGTTGGAGAATTACCTACAGAAGATATTATAAGAAGCGAAGAACTTCAAATATATTTTTTTAATGTAGGGCAAGCTGATTGCATTTTAGTAAGAAGTAATGGTAAAAATATGCTTATTGATACAGGAGATAATGAAGATGATCCATTATTAGTAAAATACATAAAGAGATTAGGAATAAGAAAAATAGATTATTTAATAGGAACACATGTTCATGAGGACCATATAGGAGGAATGGATAATATCATAAGAGAATTTGCTATAGGAGAAATTTATATTCCTTATACAACCAATAAGTCAAAAAGAAAATTCTATGAAGATGTAATTAAAGAAGTAAAGCAAAAGGAATTATCAATTAATTATAAAAAAGCAGGAGATAAGTTTGAATTAGGAGAGGCAAAATGTGAAATTAAAAGTATAGATAATTTAGATCCAACCAACTCTAGCAAAATAAATTCAACTTCAATTGTTATACAAATGGAAGCAAATAACAATAAATACTTATTTATGGGAGATGCTGAAGATGATGTAGAAACCAATAGTAAAATTACATGGGAAGATATAGATGTTTTAAAAGTTGGTCATCATGGTTCAGATACAAGTAGCACAGAACAATTTATAAATAAAGTGTTACCAGAAATGGCAGTAATATCTGTTAATAGTAATACAAATTCATATGGACATCCATCTGAAACGGTAATAAAAAGATTACAAGATAAAGAATGCGAAATTTATAGGACAGATATGAATGGTACAATATTATTAATAAATGAAAATGGAACTAATAAAGTGCAAATGCTTGATACAAAAGTAAATGCAGGAAAATAGAAAAAAGGGAAAAAAACGGGAATTGAACTTTATAAAACAGCATAATATAATCGTATTATCAAAAAAAGTAAATCAAAGAAGTCAGTCGAAGCTAGCCAACTGGCTTTTAATTTGTAGAAAATTATATTTTCTACAAATTAAAAGAGTTACATTGCACAGAAAATTTACTTTGTAAATTTTCGCGTCGACAAATCTTTACGCTTTTTAAGACCTTAAATAAATATTGTAAAAATTCAAGTTATAGCAAAAGGTCTTGCAAAGCGAGATTTGTCAGTGCCTTTTTTGAAATTTAATTCAAGTTAAGGAGGATTTTTATGTTATATGAAATCAATTTTGATAATACGAAAAACATCAAATTAAATGAAAATATTTTTAATTGTAGTATAAAAATAGCAATACTAAATAAAACATTTAATGCAGGATTAATCAAAGAAAAGAGATATTTAGAATTAAAGCAAAATATCCTACAAGAATACAATTTAACTCACATAGGTATTTGAAAATTTACTATTTTGATGTATAATAAGCACATAAAGATTCTCTAAACTTGAGAAAGAGAGGTTAATTTTGAAAGTACAAGTTATAGAGAAGAAAAAAGGTCGAATTAATAGAACAACAGGAGAAGAAATAAAAGGTAATTTAAGAGTATGTGCCTATGCAAGAGTAAGTACAGAAAAGGAAGAACAAATAAACAGTTATAATTCTCAGCTAAAGTATTATGAAGAAAAAATAAAAGCAAATAGTGATTGGAAATATGTTGGCATTTATGCAGATGAAGGAATAACAGGGACATTAGACTATAAACGAGATGGCTTTATGAAAATGATGCAAGATGCAACACAAAACAAATTTGATATGATAATTACAAAATCAATATCAAGATTTGGAAGAAACACAGTAGACACTTTAAAATATGTAAGAGGACTAAAAGAAAAAGGAATAGCTATTTATTTTGAAGAAGAAAGAATTAATACTTTAGAAATATCTGGAGAAATTATGCTAACAGTATTAAGTGCAATGGCACAACAAGAAAGCGAAAACATATCTTCTCATGTAAAGCTAGGATTACAAATGAAACAAAAAAGAGGAGAATTAATTGGATATAACGGATGTTTAGGATATATATATGATAAAGACACGAAAGAAATCTCAATCAATTATGAAGAAGCAGAAATAGTAAGATATATCTTTGAAAGATACTGTCAAGGAGTAGGTTGTACAACAATTGCAAAAGAACTAACAAATATGAAATACAAAACACCAACAGGTAAAAAGAAATGGCACGAATCAACAATAAGAGGAATACTTAAAAACGAAAAATACAAAGGAGATGTCTTACAAGGAAAAACATATACAACAGATCCAATAACTCATAGAAGAGTAGTCAACATGGGAGAAGAAAACCAATATTATATTCAAGAACATCATGAGCCTATTATTTCTGAAAGAATGTTTAATCAAGCACAAGAAATTTTGCAAAAGCGAGGAGGAGTACGAGGCTCTGGAAGAAGAAAAGGCAATTTTAGCAGAAAATATCCTTTTAGTAGTAGATTATATTGTGGCTTCTGTGGAAGTTTATTAACAAGAAGGAATTGGCATTCTGGAACTAAAAATAGTATTACAGTATGGCATTGTATGGAATTTGTAAAACATGGTAAAGAAAATTGCCCACATTGTAAAGCTATGAAAGAAAGCATTATAGAAGAAGCATTTACAGAAAGTTATAAATTGCTATGTAATAACAATAAAGAGTTAATCCAAACATTCTTAAACAAAATGGAAGAAATCATACAAGAAGAAAGTAACGAAAGTTCTATTAAAAGACTAGAGGAAGAAAAGCAAATATTAAAAGAAAAGATAGGCAAACTAATTGATTTAAACTTAAATGGAACAATAAGCCTAGAAACATTACAAGAAAAGAAAGCAAAACTACAAAACAAAATAAATAGCATAGAGAAAGAACAAGAACATTTACAGCTAGAATTAGAAGATGCAATTAGTTTAAATCAAGGATTAAACAAGTTTAAAACATTGTTTAAAGACAACGAAATTATGCCAGAATTTGACAAAGATGTTTTTGAATTAATGATAGAAAAAGTTATAATAGGAGAAAAAGGAAGTAATGGAGAAACAAATCCAAAAGTAATAACATTTATCCTAAAATCTAGGAACGAAATCAAGTGCAAAGATGATAAAAAAGATGACAAAAATCAACAGTCATCATACGAGGTCAGCAAAAACTATCTACAGCCTATGTGTGAGCCATGTGGAATGCGTGGCAGTGCTAAACAAAAGGTAATCCCATACCAATTAGATGGTACATGGGCTATATAATTGAAACTTTTTATTAGGAAAGATTCAAGAAGAAAATAGATGTTTTTAATAATAATTGGAAAGATGTATATGAAAAAGTGAAAGAAAGGCTTTGATTTATTATGAAAAAGATAACAATTGAAATGGCATGTTCTATCAATGGACTAATTGCTACAGAAGATGGAAGTGAAGATTTTCTATCTTATCGAGGTTGGGAAATAATGTTAGAATTTTTAAAAGAATATGATGTACTTATATGGGGAAGAAAGACTTGGGAAAATATATTGTCATGGGGAGAGGAGTATCTAAATGATTTAAAAGACATAAATATAATTATTTTAAGTGAAACAAGCAAGAAACAGAATGAATTTCCAAATGTTACATATTGCAATTCAATAGAAAATTGTTTAAAAGTATGTGAAAAAATGAAGTATGAAAAAATATTTATTTCTGGTGGTTCAACTGTAAATAATGCTTTTATGGAAAAAGGCATAGTGGATAATATAATTTTAAATTATAATCCATTTGTATTAAATAAGGGAATACCACTATTTAAAGGTAATTACTTTGAAAATAAATTGAAATTAGAGAAAGTAGTTAAGGAAAAAGAAGATATAGTACAAGTGCATTATAGTGTGATAAAATAAAAGGAGTTATGAAATATGAATAAGCAATATTATAAAAAAGGATTAATTTTAATTTATCCCGGTTTCCAAAATGAAGCAAAGCAATATCAATACAATAGGCTTATAGAAGAATTTAACAAAAAAGGCATTAGTATAGATAAATTAAAAGTTGATGAACAATATACGAGTGTAATAAATGGAAAAGTAAATATAGATGTTAAAGAATATGATTTTTGCATACAACTTGTTAAAGATAAATACATAAATGAAGAACTTTGTAAAAATGGAATAAGGTCATTTAACTCTTATAATGCGATAAAAAACTGTGATGATAAAATGATGACTTATGTTATATTATCAAATAAAAATATAAACTTGCCACGTACAATATTGGGTAGTATAAATTTTGGAGTAGAAAACATTAAAGAAGATAATAAAAGTGAAGAATTTAAGAAATATGTTGAAACAACCTTAAAATATCCTTTTATAACTAAAAAATGTAATAGCAAAGGTGGTAGAGATATATACAAGATAAATAATAGAAAAGAATTTGATGATATATGTAATAAATTAAGTGGTTCACAATACTTATTTCAACAATTTATTCCAGAAAATATAGGAAAAGATATTAGAGTTGTAGTTGTAGGAAAGAAAGTAGTAGGTTCATTTATGAGAATAAATGAAAATGATTATCGTTCAAATATATCATTAGGTGGAAAAGCATTACCTTATGAAGTTTCAAACGAATATAAAGAAATTGCAGAAAAGATAGCAAATGAGCTAGAACTAGATTATTGTTCAGTTGACTTTTTTATGAGTAATGAAAATAATCCAGTAGTCTGCGAAGTAAATGCAGATCCAGCTATTTGTGATATAGAAGAATTAAGTGGGAAAAATGTGGCAGAAATATTTGTAAATTATGTGATTAGTGAAATATATTAAGGGAGAAAAGTAAGTTATTTATAATTTAATATATAAAGTAAGTTGAGAATTTAAATAGGATATGATAAACTTAGTGTATTTGAAATGTTATCATCCATCGTCTGAAGATGGCAACAAAAAAGATATACTAATGGAGTATGCCACAAAAAAATAATTTATATATTAGTGATGGAAGTGATTACCATGGAAGCTCAAAACCAGATATAGAAATTGCTGTAGGAAGAGGCAATTTAAATATTGATAAGCAAATAATAGAAGGATGGTTATAAGGAGAAAAAATGACAAGAGAAGAGATTATGAAGTATTGTTTATCATTACCAAATACATATGAAGACTATCCTTTTCCAGAGGATAACTTTTCTGTTACAATGAAACATGTTAATAATAACAAATGGTTTGCACTTATTATGAAGGTAAAGGATAAACTGTATGTAAATGTAAAAACGAATCCAGATTATTCAGACATACTAAGAAATACGTATTCTTATATTATTCCGGCTTACCACATGAATAAAGAACACTGGAATACGATTGTGATAGAAGAGAATATTGATGAGGATATTGTAAAAGAATTAATTGAGCAAAGTTATGAATTAACGAAAAAATAGAGGAGATGAACATATATGCAAAATTTTAACTATCATACACATACGTATCGATGTGGACATGCAGATTTGAATTTAAAAGATGAAGAATATGTAGAAGAGTTTATTAAACTTGGATTTACGAAAATAGCTTTTACTGACCATTGTCCAGAGAAAAATGAAAATGATAAGAGACCTAATATACGTATGGGATATGAACAAAGAAAAGAATACTTAAGTAGTATTAGAAAATTAAAAGAAAAATATGCAGATAGAATTGAAATTGAATCTGGATATGAGGTGGAGTATTTACCTGGTGAAGAAGAAAATTTAATGGAGTTAAAGGAAGAAACAGATAAACTTATTTTAGGACAACACTTTATTTATGATGATAATAGAAATTTAAAAATATTTACTGTTGACGAATTTTCTGATGATGATTTGATTCGATATGCAAAACATATTGAAAAAGCAATAGAACTTGGTATTCCTGATATTATAGCACATCCAGATATTTATATGCTAAGTAGAGAAAATTTTGGAGAAATGGAAGAAAAGGTTGCAAACATGATTTGCAGTGTTGCTGAAAAATACCAAATACCATTAGAAATTAATCTATGCAAAATATTTAATAGAACATATTATGAAAATAAGAAAATTAATAACGAACCAATCGAAGAACAAAGAAAAAAGTTAGTAAATGTAAAATATCCATGTAAAGAATTTTGGGAAGTTGCGTCAAACTATAATATTAAAGTACTTTATGGAATTGATGCTCATTTTAAAGAACAAATACAATTGTGTAAAGAATTAATGCAATTAGCAAATGAAATAATTGGAGAAGAAGCAATTCAAAAATTAAGTTTTATAGAAGAATTCTAAGAATCACACCTCTATTATTATATTCATACAATATGATATAGAGGTGATTTTATGGCAAAAATTATTGTATATAATAATGATACTGATCGTATGGAAACGTATTACCGTGGATTATCTGAAGCAATGCCATACAATACAGGAAGAACCCTTACAGTAAGAGAATTTCGAGGAGCAAGTAGAAGCAATACCTTATGGACAACCAAACGAACGATGACCTCTTGGAATTCACAAAGAAGATTATATGGAGCACCAATTCCAGTAGGATATGCCTTCCGAAGAGCATGGGAGGGTGGTCATGCAGGGCAATCACAACATTATGCAGGAACAGCATTTGACGTTGGACAGAAATGGACAAATGCTCAAAGAGCTACCTTGCGAAATAGTGCAAAAAATTCCGGATTATGGAGTTATGTGGAGCCTCTTAGTATTTCTCCTACATGGGTGCATTTTGATAGAAGACAGAGTCCTCCCGCCTGTTCTAGTGGAGGATATCCACTTATCAGAAGAGGAAGCCTAAGCGTTTATGTGCTAATTGCACAAGATGATTTAAATACATTAGGCTATTCTACAGGTGGATTAGATGGTATCTTTGGAAACAATACCTATAATGCTGTAAGAAGATATCAAGCAAGTAGAGGATTAGCGGTAGACGGAATTATTGGTTGTAATACCTGGCGTTCATTACAAGAAAATGTAGTTGGAACAGGGAGAACTGCCACAACATTAGATTAAAGAAAAAATCAATAAATGTATCATTTTTTACATTTATTGATTTTTTCTTGCATTTTTTGGGAGGAATGATATAATCTTAGCGAGAAATAAAAAAGGATGAAACAAATGAAAGAACAAAGGAAACGATTAACAAATGAAAATAAAATTTTAATCATGCTTGCTTTTTATAGCATTTCTATTGGACTATGGGGGAATTTTAGACAATTATGGTTACAAAACAATCATTTTAATGCAAGTGAAATAAGCAAAATTTTAAGTATAGGAACTTTATTATGTGTGTTAGGGATATTGGTTATTACCAAAAAATTAACACCAGACAAATTAAAAAGTTTCTTGTTATTAGCTATTGTCATTAAAACACTAAATTTATTTTTATTATTTCAAATAAATGGAAATGAAGTTACAAATTTAATTCGTTTTAGTGTTATGTTTGATGTTATTATTGAAGAAATGATAGTGTTATGTATTTATCCATTTATCTGTACCATAAAAAAAGATAATACTTTATATAGTAAAAGAAAACTAGTAGAGTATTTGTTTAAAGATTTAGGAATTTTGATTGGTGGAATGTTAATAGGAAAACTGATATGTGGTACTTATATTGATTATAATACCTGTTTATCAATTTCTATTATTTTTTTAATAATTGCTTTTGTTGTATTATTAAATATAAAATTAAATAAAGGACATACAAAAATTGACAATAAGGATGAAGCTAATATTTTAAGTTATGTAAAAAAACATAAACTGATTCGAATCTATTTATTATATATAGCATTTGGAAATATTGCAATGAATACAGGACTAGGTTTAAAAATGTTAATGTTAACGAATATGTTTGGCTTTTCGGATAGTGGCGCTACCAATTATTTACTAATTATTGGGTTAATTGCTGATGTCATAGGAATATTAGCATTAAAGTTTTTTACACCAAAAGATGATTATTTTACAGTATTTATAAAATTCGGCTTACGAATGATAGCTTATCTAATAGCATTTTTAACAGATAATTTAATTATATGCTTGTTAGCAATCACATGGTCAATTTTAATATCTACTGCATATGAAAATCGAATTGATGGGCAGTACATCAATACATTGCCAGAAAGCTACCAATTGATGTTTAATAATGTGTTACATATAGTTAAATATGTTTCAACTGCAATAGGAATGTTCTTTGCGGGAGTAACATATCAATATGGGGTTCGATATATGCTAGGCTTATCTGTATTTTTTATGCTTTTTCAAATTACATTTCAAAACACATTAATTTATATGTTACATCATCCAAAAGAAGAAGATTAAAAAAGCAAGTGTTTTAGTATAACACTTGCTTTTTTAATCTTATCTTTCATTATCGAAATCTTTTTCTGAAGACTTATCTATAATATTTTTACCATCAAACTTAAGTTGTGAAAAATCAAGGTTAGAAAATTTTTCAGATAATTCTTCCAAATCTTCTTGAGATGGATTTTCATTTAAGTAAACATTTATCATACAATTCAATAATTCATCAATTTCAGGATTGTTTTTACTGGACTTAGATACTACCTTATCAATTGTATCATTATGTCTGTTGTAAGAAAATCGAGCAGATGGGTTACTGTTTGGGTCTCTATATCTATCATATATTGTTAGATTGTCTGTATTTGTTTCTTCACTATGAGTATATTTAATAATAGCTCTGCTTTTTAAATCAGAAGATGAATTTTGATAAATAAAATCTAAAAGAGCAGCTTCGGCAGATTCTAAGACATCTTCTCTTGTAAGTTCACTTATTTCTTGTTGTGTATGTGTTGGGACAGAAGTCGTAGGATTAAGAACATGCGAAACGCCTACAGTAATTGCTGCAGCACTTGCTAATGCTGTAAGCGATAAAGTCCCAACTCTTAAACTTCGTATAAGTTTCTTTTGAGTACTAGTTAAAGAATATTCTTTTTCAATTCCCGGTTTATATAAAAGTCCAATATCTTTAATACCTTTTATTTTAAAACGTGGTTTTGATTGGTTTCTTGCATAGGATAAATTAACACCATTTTCCTTATTTTGTTTTTGTTGCATATTTGATATTTTTCCCATAATAATTCCTCCAAAAGTTACTTTATAACAAGTATAACATTATTACATAAAAAAAGTCAAAAAAAGTTCGAAAAATATTTGACTTTTTATTTATTATAATAGATAATAAGTATGTTACTACAAAAAGATAAATTTATGTTTAAGAAACTAAGGAGGAAATATACAATGTATATGTTTAATCGAATTACTGTTAACCCTCAATTACCAAAGAGGATTAACCGTTTATCTGAAATTGCAAACAACTTATGGTGGTCATGGAATAGTGAATACTTAAGACTATTCAAAGAAATTGATATCGATTTATGGGAGACAATTGGAAAAAATCCTGTTAAGTTTTTAAAACAAGTATCACAAGAAAAATTAGAACAAGCAACTACAAATTCAGAGTTATTAAAACAATATGATAAAGTGGTTGAAGACTTTGACGGATACGTGAACAGTAAAAATACTTGGTTTTCTAAAAAATATCCAAACAATAAAAATGATGTAATTGCATATTTCTCAGCAGAATACGGGTTAGATGAAATTCTACCAATTTATTCTGGCGGATTAGGAATTCTTTCAGGGGATCATTTAAAATCAGCAAGTGATTTAGGATTACCTTTTGTTGCTGTTGGCTTATTATATAAGAATGGATATTTTAATCAAAAAATTAATCGTTATGGAGACCAAGAAAACATCTATCATAACATCGATTTATATAACCTTCCAATTTTACCAGTAAAAAACGAAAAAGGGGAAGACTTAATTATTAATGTAAAACTTGCTAGAAGAAAAGTATATTTAAAAGTTTGGAAAATTAATGTGGGTAGAGTAACATTATATTTACTAGATTCTGATATTGAACAAAATACAAATGAGGAAGATAGACAAGTTACTTTACGATTATATGGTGGAGATCAAGAAATGAGAATTCGCCAAGAAATTGTATTAGGAATGGCGGGAGCTCATCTATTAAAGATACTAGGATTACAACCTACTGTTTATCATATGAATGAAGGACATTCTTCTTTCTTATTATTGGAAATTATGAAAGATATTATAGAAGAAAAAGAAGTATCTTTTGATATTGCAAAAGAAATTGCTTCTTCTAAAACTATCTTTACAACCCATACACCAGTTCCTGCAGGAAATGACATTTTTCCTCTAGATTTAGTAGAAAAGTATTTTAAAGATTTCTGGCCAAAATTAGGATTAGATCGCGAAGGATTTTTAAAACTTGGTATGAAACCATGTGATTATTTAGAACAAGGATTTAACATGGGAATTCTAGCATTAAAAATTGCAGGAAAGAAAAATGGTGTTAGTAAATTACATGGAGAAGTTTCAAGAGAACTATTTGGTGATGTATGGCCAAATATCTCAGCTGATGAATCACCAATTACTCATATTACAAACGGAATTCATACTTGCTCATGGCTTGCGCCAAACTTAAAAGAATTATATAACAAATATTTACAACCATACTGGCAAGATTCCATTTATGAGGACAAAACATGGGAGCAAATAGAAAACATTCCAAATAAAGAATTATGGAATGCTCATATGGAACGTAAAGTAAAACTATTAAATTTAGTAAAACAAAATGTAACAAATAGAATGAGACAAGAAGGGTATTCATATGATGAAATCAAAGATATGGTTTCTAAATTAGACCCGAATGCTTTAACAATTGGTTTTGCAAGAAGATTTGCAACCTATAAAAGAGCAACATTAATTTTTAGAGATTTAGAAAGAATTACACAAATACTAAATGATAATGAACGTCCTGTCCAAATTATTTTTGCAGGAAAAGCACATCCAGCTGATAAAGAAGGACAAGATTTAATTAAATACATTCACGAAATTTCATTAAAACCACAATTTAGAGGAAAAATCTTTATTTTAGAAAATTATAACATTCAAATTGCAAGATATTTAGTGAGCGGGGTAGATGTATGGTTAAATAACCCAAGAAGACCAATGGAAGCATCTGGAACTAGTGGGCAAAAAGCATCTGTAAATGGTGTTGTAAACTTTAGTATTTCAGATGGTTGGTGGGCAGAAGGATATAATAGTAAAAACGGTTGGTTAATTGGAACAAATGAACAATATCCATCATATGATGTACAGGATAATGCCGATAGTGAAAGTATTTACCAAACATTAGAAAATAAAATTATACCAGCATATTATGAAAAAGACGAAAATGGTATTTCTGCTACTTGGATGGAATATATGAAAAACTCAATCTTATCGACTGGTGGAAAATATAGTACCTCCAGAATGGTCGTAGACTATGTAGATAAATTGTATATGCCATTAATGAATTTAACCAATCAATATTTTTCTAGTTTAGAAGAAGTAACCGCTTACTATGCTTGGAAGAATGAATTATACAATAACTGGAATGATATAAAAATCTATCAACAAAGCAATCTAGATAATATTACATTAGATGCAGGAAACAATATTGAAGTAAGTTGTGCAGTAGAACTTCCAAATATTAACCGTGAAAATGTAGAAGTCGAAGTTTACTATGGAAAAATATTAGATAATGGTGTTGTACGAAGCATGCAAATTATTCCAATGCAATTTAAAGAAAATGTAGAAGAAAAAGAAAATACCTATCTATATAAAGCAAAAATCGAGTTAACAACAGGAGGAAATTACGGTTATACCTTTAGAGTAATGCCAAAACACAAAATGTTATTGGATAGTGCTAATTTGGATTTAGTAAAATGGATTACAAATGAATAAGATAAAAAAAGACCTTTTATGGTCTTTTTTTGAAAAATGTCAACTTTTTTGTCGAAACCCTATTGAATAAATGATTTTGTTTGTGTTATAATACGTAGGTGTTGAAAAAAATTAGGAAAGAGGGAATTAAATTGAAGAAAGATTTAAAAAAGACTAAAATTGTCGGAACAATTGGACCTGCTAGTGAAAATATACTAGAAGATTTATTTAAAGCAGGATTAAACGTATGTAGAGTTAACTATTCACATGGAAGTTGGGATGAACAATCTGAAAAAACAGAAGATATCATCCGTTTAAGAAAAGAAATGGATTTACCAATCGCATTACTTTTAGATATGAAAGGTCCTGAAATAAGAACAGGAATGTTATATACAGGAAAAAATGATAAAATAAACATAGTAGATGGACAAAAATTTACATTAGTAAATGAAGATATTACGGGAGATGAAGAAAAAGTTTCTATATCTTATAAAGAATTATATAAAGATGTAGAAATAGGAACAAAAATATTAATCGATGATGGTGCAATTGAATTAAAAGTTGACGAAATTGTAGGAAAAGATATTGTTTGTACAGTCGTTCATGGAAATAAATTAGGAAGTAGAAAAACGATGAGTCTACCAGGAACAATAATAAAACTACCAGCATTAGCTGAAAAAGACATTGCAGATTTAAAAACTGCTTGTGAACATGAATATGATTTTGTTGCAATTTCATTTGCAAGAAACTTAGACGATATTAGACAAGTAAGAGAAGTATTAGATGAAAATGGTGGAACAGATATCCAAATCGTAACAAAAATTGAAAACGTAGAAGGATTATCTAATTTAGACGATATCTTAAAACAAGCAGATGCTCAAATGATTGCTCGTGGTGATATGGCTACAGAAACAGATTTTACAGAACCACCAGTTGTTCAAAAAAGAATTATTAAAACATCTAACAAACTATGCAAACCAGCAATTACAGCAACACAAATGCTAGAATCTATGATGAGTAATCCATTACCAACAAGAGCTGAAGCAAGTGATGTTGCAAACGCTATTTATGATAGAACAAGTGCAATAATGTTATCTGGAGAATGTGCAATGGGTAAATACCCACTAGAATGTGTTCAAACAATGACTAAAATTGCTCATAGAGTAGAACCAGAAATTGATTACTGGAAAAAATTTGATGAAAACAAAAATATTGAATTAAACGATTTAGAAGCAAACATTGTTTACTCAACATGCGTTATGGCTAAAAATACAAAAGCAGATGCTATTGTATGCTATACACATTCAGGAGATACAGCAAGAAAATTCTCAGGAATGGGAGCAGGATGCCCAATTTTAGCTGTAACAGATAACAGAAGAACATTCAATCAATTAGCATTAGCATGGAATGTTCAACCAGTATTTGTAGAAGCTGGAGCAACAATTGATGAAACAGTTGAAAAAGGTATCGAAAAACTAAAATCAAAAGGAATGTTAGAAAGCGGAGACCTAATTGTTTTAGCAGGTGGAAACAAACTATTAAACAATGCAACAGAGTCTAAAATCGTAAGCGGAGTTGCAAGAATATAGTTTATGTTTTTGAAATTGACAAAAATAATAATTTTAGAGTATAATGAATATACTAATAAAATAGGGCTAATGAAAATTAGTACAGCAGGTGCAACTGCTACAATAACTCAAAATTAAAACAAGACATAGGGGCTTGTAAGTCGAGTTGAGCGACACTAAAATTGCACATAAAAAGAGGGGGATTGAACTACTGCGGTAGAAGAATACCCTCTTTTTTGATTTTTAAGGAGGTAAGAAAAATGAAGAATACGATAGAAATAAGAAAAAAGGAAGCAGAAACAACTCTTAAAAAATGTGCAAAATTATATAAAGAACGATTATTAAATAAAAATGTTATGTTCATTACAATGAAAGCAGGTAAAGAAATACAGGCATTTGAAGTAAGATTTTTAAAGTAAAATTTTTTACATTTAACAGGAGTTGAAATAAACAAAGAAGAAATTTCTTCAAAAGCTTTTTTCACAGATGCATTAATAATAAGATATCAATTAATGATTTTGAATTTAGAAAAGATAATACGACCGATATGAAATTGAAAATTTTGCAAACGCTTGTAACAATTGATATGACAGCTAACATCTTAGGAGATTTTGATTATACAAAAATGTTTTTACAAACCAAGAAAATGGCGGGAAATATATCTGCTTGTATGGGATTCCAATATTATCAAAATATACATGCATACATACCAAATACAGCATTAAAAGAAGATATACGAAATATTACAATAAATAGAGCTAGAATTGTTACTATACTTAAAAAAGATATAAGAAAGAACTATATTCCGATGTTACTCATATTGCTAAAAATATAAACATTTTTGAAATCTTAAACAATAAAAATATAAAGAAGAAAATTGATTTCCAAAACTTATATTCCGAAAAAGATTCGTATAAAAATTTTTTATCTAACTTAAACCCATGAGATATTAATTTATGTTGTATACTATATGTAAATCTATTGCTTAATTTTAAAAAGTATGATAAAATTATGTAAATCATTAGTTTTGATTATGGAAAGGTGGCTTTTGACTCTCGAATGAGAGAAAGGAGCGTGACATCATGAAAGAGAACATGATTGAAAATTATTATATTGATGGTAATGGACAAGTAAATGTCATTATGAATCAAAGCACAGCAAGAGATATATACTATGCTGTTAAAGGATTTGAAGATGGTCAAGCTGAAGCAAATGCTTATAGTATGAAAGCAAAAGTTGGACAGTTTATCGCCATAAATTTTTTGTACGATAAAAAAGTAAGACAATATCTTAATACTTCAGAAAAGGGCATGTCAAGAGGGCGTAAATACGAGATATTCGAAAAAGCTGTTAGAAAGAAGATTCAAGAGTTGCTTGGAATCAAAGAGAAAACAACACCTTAGTAGCTGTAAATCGTTCACCTTTCCAAATACAAGAAAAAGACTCCGAACGAGGGGGCTTTTTCTTTTTTTAGAAAATCTTGGTAAAAGCTTGCTTTTTATTTGAAAATGTAGTAAAATAACATATATTAAATACCTTATTCTTAGCGAAAGGTTTAAACTCCTCTTTGGCTCAGTTTAAGGAATAAAATATTATTATAGGAGGTTGTCAAGGATATGACAAAGGAAAGAAAAGAAGAAGTAATTAAAACTTACAAAAGAGATGAGAAAGATACTGGTTCACCAGAAGTTCAAATCGCTCTTTTAACAGAAAGAATTACAGAATTAACAGAACATTTAAGAGTTCACAAAAAAGATAATCATTCAAGACGTGGACTTTTAAAAATGGTTGGTAAAAGAAGAAATTTACTAAACTACTTAGCTAAAAAAGATATTCAAAGATACAGAGATATCGTTGAAAAATTAGGATTAAGAAAATAGTCTATACTTGTAGGGCGTTTAAGAAAAAAAGTTAAACGCCCTATAATGCTATTACTTAGGTATAAGCGATAATAGAAAATAGAAGTAGCTTGTATATTGTATAAATACTTTGAAATACTATTTTTAAAGGTTTTAATAGATTTATATAATATAGAGGTTACCATCTATTTAAACTATTATCGAATTATATAAATTAAAAATGAAAAGGAGAAATGAAATTATGTTTAGAACATTTGAAACAGAACTTGCAGGAAGAAAATTAACAATTGAAACAGGAAAAATTGCAGAACTTGCAAATGGCAGTGTTATGGTAAGATACGGTGACACTGTTGTTATGGTAAATGTTACTGCATCAAAAGAGCCAAGAGATGGGATTGACTTTTTCCCACTATCTGTTGACTACGAAGAAAAATTATATTCTGTAGGAAAAATACCAGGAAGTTACCAAAAAAGAGAAGGAAAACCAGCTGATAAAGCAATTTTAACATCAAGAGCAATTGATAGACCACTACGTCCATTATTTCCAAAAGATTTTAGAAATGATGTATGTGTTGTAGCAACAGTATTATCAGTAGAACCAGACAACTCACCAGAAGTGGCTGCTATGATTGGTGCATCTGCTGCATTATCAATTTCTGATATTCCATTTGGAGGACCAACAGCAGCAGTAGCTGTAGGATATGTTGATGACCAAATCGTTATTAACCCAACACTAGAGCAAAGAGAAAAAACAAGATTAACTCTAACTGTTGCAGGAACAAAAGAGAAAATTGCTATGATTGAAGCAGGAGCAGATGAAATACCAGATGATACAATGTTAGAAGCAATCAAACAAGCACATGTTGAAATTAAAAAACTTTGTGACTTCATTCAAAAGATGAAAGATGAAATTGGAAAACCAAAATTTGAATACAAATCTTTCGAAGTAGACCATGATGTATATGCAGAAATTGAAGAAAAATATGCTACTAGAATGTACCAAGATGTACAAGCAGTTGATAAAGAAGTAAGAGATGCTGCTATGGATAAACTACTAGAAGATGTAAAAGCGTATTTTATAGAAAAATATGGAGAAGAAGTAGCAGAAGAAAAAGCAAGTGATATTGCAGATAGTTTATACAAATTAGAGAAAAAATCCGTACGTAAAATGATTTTAGAAGAACAAAAAAGACCAGATGGAAGGCGTATTGATGAAATTAGACCACTTTCTTGTGAAGTAGGATTACTTCCTAGAGTACATGGTAGTGCTTTATTTACAAGAGGTCAAACACAAGTTATGTCTATTGTAACACTTGGAATGGCAAGTGAAGAACAATCCTTAGATGGAATAGATGAAGAAACTTCAAAACGTTATATACATCACTATAATTTCCCATCATACAGTGTTGGAGAAGCAAGACCATCACGTGGACCAGGAAGACGTGAAATTGGACATGGAGCATTAGCAGAAAAAGCATTAGTGCCAGTGATTCCATCAGAAGACGAATTCCCATATGCAATCCGTGTGGTATCAGAAGTATTAAGTTCAAACGGTTCAACATCACAAGCAAGTATATGTGGAAGCACATTAGCATTAATGGATGCTGGTGTACCAATTAAAAGACCAGTTGCAGGTATTTCTACAGGACTTGTAACAGATGAAAATGATCCAAATCACTATATCATGTTAACAGATATTCAAGGATTAGAAGATTTCTTTGGTGATATGGACTTTAAAGTAGGTGGAACAGAAAAAGGAATTACAGCTATCCAAGTTGATATTAAAATTGATGGACTAACTTATGATATTATTAAAGAAGCATTTGAAAGAACAAGAAATGCACGTAAATATATCTTAGAAGAAATCATGTTAAAACAAATTGAAGAACCAAGAGAAGAAATATCAAAATATGCTCCAAACATCATTAAGACAGTTATTAATGTAGACAAAATAAAAGATGTTATCGGACCTGGTGGAAAAATGATTAACAAAATCATTGCAGAAACAGGAGTTAAAATTGATATTGAAGAAGACGGTAGAGTATTCATTTATTCAAATGATACAGCAAATGGACAAAAGGCATTAAAAATGGTAGAAGATATTGGAAAAGACTTAGAAGTAGGGGCAATCTACGAAGGAACTGTAAGCAAAATTATGCCATTTGGAGCCTTTGTTGAATTAGGTGGCGCAAAAGAGGGGCTAGTACACATTTCGAAAATATCTCATAAAAGAATTGAAAAAGTAGAAGATGTTTTAAAAGTGGGAGATGTCGTAAACGTAAAAGTATACGAAATCGACGACCAAGGAAGAATCAACCTAACAATGCGTGATTTAGAAGAAAAAGAAGATGTAAAAGAAGAGAAAATTGAAGAGTAGTAGTTGGATTTCAATAGTGGCTAGTAAAGGCGCTAGCCACTATTGAAAAATTAAGAAATTATGAATTTACTACAAGACATTGAAAAAAATTGGCAAAAATAGTATAATAATAGAAGTAAAAAAATAAACTATATAAGACAAGTAATATAAAGAGGGGTAAGAAATGGTATATTTATATATAATTCAACAAGCACTTGTATGGATTGTAACAATATTTTGGTTATACCAATTTATCGTTAGTATATGCTCTTTAGTAAAATTAAAAGATAAACCAATTTTAGAAGATAAACAAAATCGTTTTATGGCAATTATTCCAGCCCATAATGAGGAATCGGTTATTGGAAACCTTGTAGAAAGTTTAACAAAACAAGATTATCCAAAAGAATTATATGATATCTATGTAATTGCAGATAATTGTACCGATAAAACAGCAGAAATTGCTAAAAAAGCAGGAGCAATTGTTTATGAAAGATTTGATGAAGAACATAAAACAAAAGGTCATGCATTAAATTGGTTTCTAAATCAAAAAATTGAAGAAGATGCACCATATGATGCGTTCTGTGTCTTTGACGCAGATAATATTGTTGATGTGAACTTTATTAAAAATATGAATAAAAAACTTTGCCAAGGTGAAGATGTGGTACAAGGTTACCGTGATATTAAGAATCCAACCGATAGTTGGGTATCTGCGGGATATGCCATCTTCTATTGGACAATGAATCGTTTTTATCATTTAGCAAGATATAATTTAGGATTATCACCATTAATTAATGGTACTGGATTTATGGTAAAATTTGATGTTGTAAAACCAAACGGATGGGATACACAAACGCTGACAGAAGATATTGAATTCTCACTAAAGCGAATTATAGCTGGTAAAAAATTAGGTTGGGCAACGGATGCGATTGTATATGATGAACAACCAGTTGGATTTAAACAAAGTTGGTCTCAAAGATCAAGATGGACCGTAGGACATATCCAATGTATTCAAAATTATACAAAAGACCTTGCTGTTGCAACCAAAGAAAAGAAAACATTAATGAACTTTGATGGATTTTTATATATTATTGGAAGTATTCCAATGTTCATTTTAACATTAGTTCTATTAGCTATCAATTTCATTATGTTTTTCGCTAATGGTATTACAGCAACGGATTTAGTAATTAATATATTACGATATTTAATACCAACATTTTTATTACCAATAGGTACAGCGATTCTAATTATGCTATTAGATAAAAAGCCAATTAGACCAATGTTAAAAGGGTTATTATGCTATCCTTTATTCTTGGGTTCATGGCTACTAATTAACTTTAAGTGTCTTTTCAAAAGAGATTTAAGCTGGGAGAAAATTGAACACGTACGCGATATTAAAATTAATGATGTCGCATAAATAGGGAATAGAGATATAGAAGATATATCTCTATTTTGCTCTTAATCAAAAAAAGGGAGAATTTGAAAATGGAAAAATTAAAAGGATTTATAAAGAAAAATCAAACCACAGTATTCATCACATTATTAGTTGTAATCATTCTTTTACAAGTAGCACTTCGTATTCAATATGGATTTGATAAAGCATATCTTCATATGGATGAAGCTTATTCTTATGGATTAATGAACTATAACAAAATTGACATTATGAACAATGAAGATTTTTATAATACATGGCACGAAAACAAATATTATAAAGATTATTTATCAATTTCCTCAGAAGAAGCAGGCGATTTTACACCTGTTTATGAAAATCAAAAGAATGATGTTCATCCGCCATTTTATTACTTGTTACTAAGAATTGCTTCTAGTTTTACAATTGATTCTTTTTCAAAATGGACGGGAATTATTTTGAATATTTTCATATTTGTTTTAACAAGCATTTTTATTTATTTAATTGCGAACCGATTATTTAGAAATAAAATATATGCTCTTTTTATAGTTTTGGTAAATGGATTTACTCTTGCATCAATTGATACAACTGTTTTTATTAGAATGTATGCACTAAATGCTTTGAATTTACTAATCGTATCTTACTTACATATTAAGAACTTTGATGAAAAAGTATTAAAAATAAAAGATTTAATTATCATGTCAGTTGCAATTATTATTGGCTCTTTAACGCATTATTACTATTTGGTTTTCTTGTTTATGCTATTTGTTATTTATATGATAAAGTTCATAAAAGAGAAAAACACAAACAATATTCTTCGTTACTTAAGTATGATGGTAATTTCAGCAATCATCTCACTTGCTATTTTCCCATATTCGTTTGTACATATGTTTATGGGATATCGAGGTACTGGTGCTATTTCTAATTTATCAAATACAGAGCAAATGTGGAATTCTTTTAGACAATATTTAGACATTTTAAACAATAATGCTTTTAATGGTGTTTTGAAATTTGTAGGAATAATAGCAATTCTCGTTATTTTATATAAAATATTAAAGAACAAAAAGCTTATCATAACATTCGAAAACAAAGAATTTTGGTTAATGTGTATACCAACGATAATTTACTTTACGATTGTAGCATTCGTTTCACCATACCAAGAACTTAGATACATTATGCCAGTATGTCCATTAATTGTGATTAGTGTATTTTACCTATTAAAAGTGTTATTTGAAAAGGTGTTCTCAAGAAAGCATACATACTTGATATTAAGTATTATTCTTATTGTAATGTTATTATTACCAGAAGCAATTGATATCAATTTCTATTATTTATACAAAGACAAGAAAGAAATTGTTACAAGAATAGAAGAAAACCACAACACGCCATGTTTGTATGTATTTAATACAAATCAAAACAGATTTTTAGATGATTTATATTTGTTTACAATTTTAGAACAATCTTATATTATGGATGTGACTAAATTTGATGAAGTCACCGTAAACGAAGTATTTACAAACATAAACTTAGGAAATGGACTAATTGTTATTATTAACGAGGGAATTGAACACGAAACATATCTAAACACATTATTGGAAGTTTTAAATTTGAAAGATTGCAAACACATTCAAAGAATGAATGCTTGTGATATTTATGAATTAAAATAGAGGAAAACAAATGAAATTATCAAATGATGCAAAAATTATAATACTAGATAGAGCAATTGGCAATGTAATCGAAATTTTTTTAAGTACATTTTTAGCAGCATATTTTTATAAAATTACACAAGACAGCTTGGTTTATATATCCATTTATCATATTATTTCATGGATAGCAGCAACAATAGGAGCCTTTTTTGTTGCAAACTATATTAAAACGAAAAACAAAGTAAACTTATATCGAGCAGGAACTTTTTTAAAAGCTTTCTATGTTCTTTTAATTATTATATTAAAGGAAAAAATTATTGATTATGTATGGCTAATCGGAATTTGTTATGGAATATCGGTAGCCTGCACAGGTTTTCCTTTTAATATGATGGAATCTGAACTAGTAGAAGAAAAAGAAAGAACAAAGTATATGGGATACAAATCAGCAATTGGACAAATTGTAAAAATTGTAATTCCCGTCGTTTTAGGCGCATATATTACTTTTACTTCTTATCAAATTGCAGCAGCTCTTATTTTGTTTTTTTCACTTATAAAATTAGGAATTAGCTTTTTTATAAAAAATAAGAATGTAAATAAAGAAAAAATTAATATTCCACAGTTTTTTAAACAAGTAAAAAAACATACAGAATATCCTATTAAGAAACTTTATACCATTGAATTTTTAAAAGGAATAACATTTCATGGAGTGCTTGGTATTATTGTTTCATTACTAATTATATATGAATTTAATACAGAATTAAATTTAGGAATATGGACATCCGTCTTTTCGGTATGCAAGATTATTGTCATGATGTTATTTGCAAAATGCTATAATAAGAAAAAATCAAATTTAGTTTTAACATTAATTGGATTTAGCATTTCTATTAGTTTTATTTGGATGTTATTTTCAATTAATAAAACAACTGTTGTATTGTATAATCTTGTTTATTATACGTTTATGGAAATACTACTTTCTATTACAGAAATACGTTTATTTGATTACTCAAATAAGCCACCTTTTAAAGAAGAATACAATACAGAATACTTTATTTTTAGAGAGCTTTTCTTAAATATTGGTAGGGTACTAGGATATGTCATATTACTATTTGTAGGTTTTATGCACAATATGGAATACTTAAAGTTTTTATTTTTTGCGGTAACTATAGCATTAATATTAATTATTGTCTTAACTAAAAATATTAGTAAAAAAGAGAAATAAGAACTATAATGTAAATAAAGGCCCCCTTAGATAAGGGGGCTGTCTGCATAGCAGACTGGAGGTTCTTAATCTCTGCTCTCTATTACAATTAAAATGCCTTTTTTAAGACAAATTGTTGCTGTATTGTCTATTATTTCATTGCTAATTCCTAAACTATTTCCAATTGTTAAAAGGTACTTATTTAAAGGATATTTAAATCCAGTTAAAGTTAATCCTTCTACAGAAGATGTAAGAGGAATTAATGAAATATATTTGCCATAGGTATTTGATTTTTCTATGGTATGACTGTTATTAATTAAATAGATTCGATTATTGTTATCCAATAATTTACAAGGAATGTTTGCATCTAATGCTAGTGTCAAAATATGAATGTTAGCAAGAGCGTGATCCATACGCTTACCAAGGGCTCCTATTATTGTAATATGAGAAGAGCACAAGCTAATAGCGAGTTTTAGTGCAATATCCGTATCTGTATAGTCTTTTTCTGGTTGATATTGATGGATGTTAATTTTAGGGTTATTTTTATAAGACCTGATTAAAGATTGATTAACAGAATCCAAATCGCCTACAATATGATTTGGAATAATGTTTAATTTATTTAAAGCTTCAAGACCTTTATCAACGGCAATGATGATATCTGGTTTTTTAGTAAGATAATAGTTTTCTAAAAAAGCAAGATTGATTTCTCCACCTGCAACAATTAATGTATTCATTTTTTTATATTCCTTTCAAAAATTTCTTTCCAATTAAGAAAGAAAGTGTTATAATAATTAAAGCATATTAGCTGTATATTAGCAAGACTTTAAAGGAGTTTAATAATGAATATTAGAAATATAATGGATGCAAGAGAAAAAATAAAAGTATATGCTTTTGTGGGACCTTCTGGAACAGGAAAAAGTTACCGAGCGGGGCTTGTGGCAAGTGAGCATGGAATTAGTTATATTATTGATGATGGACTTTTTATTAAAGATAATGAAATTGTTGCTGGAAATTCTGCTAAAAAAGCACCCACAAAAATTGAAACCGTAAAACAAGCATTATTTATAGAAAATGATGAAAAGGATGAGGTAATAAAAGCGATTAAAAAGCATAAGCCTGATAAGATGCTAATTTTAGGAACATCAGACAATATGGTTAAAAAGATTGCTGCAAACTTAGGTTTACCAGAAATTTCAAAGTTTATTTATATTACTGACATTGCCACAAAAGAAGAGATGGAAACAGCAAAACGTATTCGTCAAACAGAAGGAAAACACGTTATTCCAGTACCAACATTTGAATTAAAAAAGGATTTTTCAGGATATATTTTGGATCCATTACAAATCTTTAAATCCAAAGGACATGGAGTAAAACCATACATTTCTGAAAAATCGATTATTCGACCAACGTTCAGTTATTTAGGAAACTTTACGATTTCGGATAGTGTCTTTCGACAAATTATCGAATATATGGCAGACAAAACACCAGCTATTTATAAAATAGCAAAAACACGAGTTGATACTTTAGAAGATGGACCATATATCTATTTAGAAATTATTATTCACTATGGATATAATCTTATTACAAGCGTGCAAGAATTTAAGCAAAAAGTAAAAAAAGAAATTGAGCAATTAACTGCTATGAATGTTCAAAGCATAGAAGTTGTTGTGAAAGGAATTCAAGTTCCAGAAAAAGAGGAGGAATAAAAGATGTCATTTATTGTAGCAATTGATGGCCCAGCAGGAGTAGGGAAAGGAACCATAGCAAATTTGGTTGCGGAAAAATTTGGTTTTTTAAATGTAGATACAGGAGCAATGTATCGAGCAATTAGCCATTACTTAATTAAAAATAATATTTTACTAGAAAATACTGAGGAAGTAAAAAAAGCACTAGAAAATATAGAAATCGATATTGAGTTTAAAGATAGTGAACAAATTCTATCTTTAAATGGTGAAAAACTAATTTCAGAGTTAAGAACAAAAGAAGTAAATGCCATTGTTTCTCAAGTTTCACATATACCAGAAGTAAGAACAGCTATGGTTGAATTGCAAAGAAAAATTGCAGTAGGAAAGAGTATGGTTATGGATGGTAGAGATATTGGTACAAATGTATTTCCAAATGCAAATGTAAAAATATACTTAGATGCTACACCAGAAGAAAGAGCTAATAGAAGAATGAAACAGAATCAAGAGAATGGAATCGATATTCCATATGAAGAAGTTTTAGAAAATATAAAGTTTAGAGATCATAATGATAAGACAAGTAAAGTAGCACCATTAAAAAAAGCAGATGATGCCATTTTAATTGACTGTACAGAATTATCATTGGAACAATTATCAAATAAAGTATATGAAATAATTGAAGAAAAAATGAAACAAGTAACTACTAGTCAAAAAGAAGTAAAGCCTACAAAAAAGAAAAAAGTGGTAGAAGAATATGACAAACCAGAAGATTCTTTATGGATGAAACTTCAAAGAAGATTTATATGGCATACTCTACGAGGATTTTACAAAATCTTTTATCGTTTAGAAGTAAAAGGACTGGAAAATATACCAGAAGAAGGCGCATTTATCGTTTGCGGAAATCACGTTGATTTTATGAAAGTACCAGTTATTGTAATCTATGCGACTAGAAAAATCAATTTCATTGGAAAAGCAGAATTATTTAACAATCCATTTTTAGCAAGACTTGGAGAATTATTTGATGTAATTCCTGTAAAAAGAGGAAAACAAGATGTGGACTCTATGAAAAAATCTTTAAAAGTATTAGCAAAAGGGGAAGGTTTAGGACTATTTCCAGAAGGAACAAGAAATGGAATTGCCAAAAAAGTAAAAGTGAAAAACGGAGCAGCTTTTATGGCATTACGAACAGGAAAACCAATTGTACCTGTTGGAATTAAAGTACAAAAAGGAAAAATCATTGTAAACTACGGAAAATTAATAGATTATAGTAAATACCAATCAAAAACACCAGAAAAAGAAACATTAGATAAAGTAACGGAAGATCTAATGAATACCATTATTCAGTTGACAAATGAAGCTTAAAGTAGTATAATTTAAAAGTTAGAAATTAATTTGACATAATATTTATATAAGGTTGCATTTTCGTGCAACCTATCAATTTTGAAAAAAGAGGAGAAATACACATGAATAACGAAAAAATAAGAAATATTGCAATTATTGCACACGTTGACCACGGAAAAACAACACTAGTAGATGCCTTATTAAAACAAAGCCATATCTTTCGAGAAAACGAACAAGTAGCAGAAAGAGTTATGGACTCAAATGATATTGAAAAAGAAAGAGGAATTACCATTCTTTCTAAAAATACATCTGTTATGTATAAAGATATCAAAATTAATATTGTAGATACACCAGGACATGCTGATTTTGGTGGGGAAGTAGAAAGAGTTTTAAAAACAGTTGATGGAGTTTTATTATTAGTTGATGCGTTTGAAGGACCAATGCCTCAAACAAGAGAAGTATTAAAAAAATCTCTTGCATTAAACTTAAAACCAATTGTTGTTATCAACAAAATTGACCGTCCAGGAGCAAACCCAGAAAAGGTAGTAGACCAAGTAATTGAATTATTTATTGAGTTAGATGCAAATGATGATCAATTAGATTTTCCAGTTGTGTATGCATCTGCAAAAAACGGAATTGGTAAAATGAACTTAACAGATGAAACCTCTGACTTAAACTGTTTATTTGAGACCATCATTGATAAAATCAATCCACCAGCATGTGATGTTGATGGAACGATGCAAATGTTAGTATCTAACATTGATTATGATGATTATGTTGGAAGAATTGCAGTAGGAAGAGTGGAAAGAGGAACGGTAAAATTAGGAATGCCTGTTTCTATTTGCAAAAAAGATGATAAAGTAACCAATGGTAGAATTGCAAAATTATATACTCATGTAGGATTAAAAAGAGTAGAAGTAGAAGAAGTAAAAGCAGGAGATATTATTGCAATTGCAGGAATTGCAGATATTAATATTGGTGAAACCATTTGTGATTATGACCATCCAGAGAAAATCGATTTTGTCGATATTGATGAACCAACTGTATCTATGACATTTAGTGTTAACAATGGGCCATTTGCTGGAAAAGAAGGACAATTTATTACATCAAGACACATTCGTGACCGTTTATTTAAAGAATTAGAAAGAAATGTAAGTTTACGTGTTAAAGAAACCGATTCACCAGATAGTTTTGAAGTATCTGGCCGTGGAGAATTACATTTATCTGTATTAATTGAAAATATGAGAAGAGAAGGATTTGAATTATTAGTATCACGTCCAAAAGTAATTATTAAAGAAATTGATGGTCAAAAATGTGAACCAATCGAACGTTTAACTGTAAATGTACCAGATGATGCTATTGGAACTGTTATTGAAAAATTAGGACAAAGAAAAGCAGAAATGATTAATATGGAACCTGCAGAAGATGGACATACCAAAATTGAATTTAAAATTCCTGCAAGAGGATTAATTGGGTATAGAACAGAGTTCTTAACTGATACTAAAGGTGTTGGTGTAATGAGCCATGTGTTTGATTGTTATGAGCCATATAAAGGTGATGTACTATCGCGTGTAAGAGGAACAATTGTTGCTTTCGAACCAGGAAAAGCCGTAACCTACGGTTTATACAATGCACAAGATAAAGGAGACTTATTTATCGGACCTGGTACAGAAGTATATGAAGGAATGATTGTTGGATTAAACTCAAGAAATGATGATTTAGCAATTAATGTATGTAAAGAAAAGCACTTAACAAATACAAGAGCTTCTGGTTCAGATGATGCACTTCGCTTAGTTCCACCAATTCAATTCTCACTTGAAAAAGCAATTGAATTTATTGAAGACGATGAACTAGTAGAAGTAACACCACAAAGCATTCGTTTAAGAAAGAAAATATTAAGTAGTAAAGATAGAGAAATTGCAGCAAGAGCAAAACGAAAATAGGTTAACAAAACTTATAAAACTTTGTATAATGAATATACTAAATAAGAACAGAAATGTTCTTATACAAATGGGTATTGCTACTCGATATGCGACGAATAAAAGGTCGAGTTCAAATGTTAAGGGGGGACTAATTAAAACTAGTCTCTCTATTTTTATATTTGAAAGGAAAAGAACATAATAGGTCATATTTTTATGCATTTTATGATGAAATTACAAAAATTTATTGGTTGATACCAATTTCTTCAAAATTAGAAAAATATAAAGAAATATATGAATATAAAATGAAAAAGAACAAAATTTGTGATACAATTGTATTTGGAGAAGTATTAGGATACGAAAAGTCTTAAAATTGCAAAGAATAGGAATTAATTTAATTTTTCCAAATGTTATTGAAATGGAAAAATAATTATTAAATATATTAGAGGAGAATGATGATGAATAAAACTGAGTTAGCAAAAATTAAACAAGAAGCTTTGGAAGAACATATTCCCATTATTATGGATGATACTTTAGAAGTAATTGAAAAATTATTACAAAATCGAAAGGTAACAAAAATTCTTGAAATTGGTACTGCAGTAGGATATTCTGCTATTTGTTTTTCAAAGTTTTTAGAAGAAAATGGAGTAATTGATACCATTGAAAGGGAAGAAGATAGGGTAGAAAAGGCAAAAGAAAATATAAAAAGAGCAGAGGTAGAAGAGAAAGTACATATTTATTCTGGAGATGCTGTTGAGGTTTTACCAACAATAGAAGGAAAGTATGACATGATTTTTATAGATGCTGCAAAAGGAAAATATCCGTTCTTTTTAAGCCATGCTTTACGATTGCTTGCAGATGATGGTATTATTTTGGCAGACAATGTGTTATATAAAGGATATGTTATGAGCGATTATAACAAGCACAAACAACGTACAGCTGTTAGAAATTTAAGAGAATATTTAAAAGAAGTAAGCGAAAATCCAAATTTAGAAACCGAAATTTTAGAAGTAGGAGATGGACTTGCAGTAAGTATTAGAAAAAAAGATGAAGCTATCTAACTTCATCTTTTTTCATATTAAAATAAATCTAAGTATTTCATACTAGATAAAATTGTATCAGCAACTAGCACAATAAAAGCTATATGAATTACAATTGTTTGTAGTTTTATAGGTATTTTGTTAATTACTTTTTTGGTAATTTTTTCAATGAATGGATGGATAATATGCATAAAAATAAGAGCAATGATTCCCCAAGCAAAAGAAAAGAAGATACTAATTCGTCCATTTAAATTCATAAAATCATTAGTATAATCCCACCATCTAGCACAAAATAATGCATCTAATGCAAAACCTGCTACATATTCAAAAACAGAAAAAATGATAGTGGAATAGATAAATAATTTTATTGGTTTTGTTTTATACTTTTTAAGGCAAGTAATTAGAATAACAGCTCCCCAACCATAAATAGGGCAAAGAGGGCCATATAAAAATCCTCTCTTTACAAAATGTCCTAGTGTTGTAACAGCATAAAGTGTTTCTAATAACCATCCAATTATGGCATAAATTAAGAAATATAGTAAAAGATATCTCATATTGATGATATGTATATCTTTTTTATTAATCTTTTCCATAAACATCCTCCACAAATATAAATAAATCATATCAAATTTATAAAATGTTGTAAATAATTTTAAGAAAGTTATAAGAAAAAATTATTTAACTTCACAATAACAAATAAAAATGATATAATAAGATATATGAAGTAAGAAAAGAGGTAATATATGAAAAAGCCAGAGTTATTAGCCCCAGCGGGGTCATTTCAAAAAGCAAAAATAGCGTTTTTATATGGAGCAGATGCAGTTTATGCGGGAACATCTTCTTTATCCTTAAGAAGTCGTGCAGAAATGCAAGATGATGATTTAGCCAATACGATTAACTATGCACATAGCATTGGTAAGAAAGTTTATGTTGCCATTAATATATATGCTTGGGATACCATGTATGAAGAAATTCGAAAACAAGCTAGAATGTTAAATGAATTAAAAGCAGACGGGATTATTGTAGCAGATGGGGGAGTTGTAGATATTTTAAAAGAAGAAGCTCCAGATGTGGATATTCATATTAGTACACAAGCGAATGTAGTAAGTGCACATACAGCTAATTTCTGGCATAAAAATGGTGCCAAACGTGTTATTCTAGCACGAGAATTAAATAAGTCTCAAATAAAGGATATTATTGATAACACACCAATGCGATTAGAAACTGAAATATTTGTTCATGGTGCTATTTGCTTTGGTTACTCGGGAAGATGCTTTTTAAGTGACTTTTTAGCTTCGAGAAGTGCAAATCTTGGAGATTGTGCACAAAGTTGTAGATGGGCATATAATGTATATGCAGAGGAAGTAAATAATCCAGGAAATTTAATGCCAATCGAACATGATGAAAAAGGAACTTATATTTTTTCTTCGAAAGATTTATGCTTAGTAAAAGAAATTCCAGAGATTGTAGAAATGGGTGTCGATAGTTTAAAAATTGAAGGAAGATTAAAAACAGAATACTATCTAGCATCTGTTATTAATACTTATCGAAACGCAATTGATGATTATTTAAAAGATCCAGAGAATTATGATTATACAAAATATCTAAATGAACTAGAAAAAGTAAAAACAAGAAGCTTAACAACATTCTATTTTAACGATAGAAATAATAAAGATTTCCAAGAATATGAAGGAAAACAATATAATGCAGATTATGAATTTGGTGGAAAAGTAGTTTCCTATGAAGAAGAAAAATCAGTTATGGAAGTAAAGAACCGTTTAAAATTAGGAGACACTTTAGAAATTTTAATTCCAGGACAGCTAGAAGCATATCGTTTTTGTATTGATAAATTATGGGATAGCGAAACAAATGAAGAAGTTCAATTTGTAAATCCGGGAAAAGCAGGACAAACTGTTAAAATTCATATTCCAATCAAAGTAGAACCAGGTTGGATTTTAAGAAGAAAAAAATAAATGAAAGAGTTGCACATATCATGCAACTCTTTCAAAATTTTTTCCAATGTAAAAACAAATGATAAATATGATAAACGAAAGAACTCCCATAAAATCAAAAGTAAAGCCAGGCCACAAAATGACTAAAGAACCCAAAACAAATCCAATAATCGTATAATATGTTTGCGCAAAATAATTTTTTAACAAGTACTGGGTTAGCTTTAAAAATGATAATCCACCCAATATCAATCCGATTCCCATTGGAAAAAGAATTGATATATTGATAGAAGCAACAGCATTTAAATAAGTCTCATATGTTCCTAAAATCATTAATAAAACCGTACTACTAACACCAGGCACAACAATTCCTGCAGACATAATAAAACCGCTTAAAACCAAAAATAAGCTGTTTGATGTATTGGTTAAAGTATTGCTTGTAAAACTATTTTCCAATATCAATAGTAATGTAGTAAATACTAAGGAGAGTAAAGTATAAAATAGATAATGTAATCGAAATCCTTTTTTAGAATTTGCTATTTTAAACAAACTAGGAACACATCCTAAAATTAATCCAAGAAAAGCTGTTTTTGTTGGGACAGGATATAAGCAAAATAAGGTTTTTAGCAAATTGCCTAGTAAGACAACACCAATTCCAACTCCTAATATGATGGGAAACAAAAATTTAATATTTTCTTTCCAATTCTTAAAAAATCCCAATACACTATTAACTAATTTATCATAAATTCCAAAAATAACACACAAAACACCACTACTAATGCCTGGTAAAATCGCTCCTGCACCAATTAAAATCCCTATTATCAATTGATAAAACAATCCCATAAGATAATCCTCCTATCGATTAAGTATATGATAAATTGTTAAAAATTAGTCAAAATTCTTAGGAAAATAGCAAATTTTTTATGGTTTTCATATATATGTCTTGAATAAGGCGACATAATGTGATACAATAAAGCTATCTTTAAAAGCAAAGATGAAGGAAGGCAATGCAACCTCTTATATAAGAGAAAGGAGAGACGCATATGAAAAAAATAAAATATGATGCAACATCAAAGAAAGTTATCTTGACAACAGATGAAGCTAAAGAGATTAAGGCGTATATTAAAGGATTTCGGGCAGGTGCAACACAGTGTAGCGCTGTTGGAGAAGGCTGGAAAGGCTTTCTAGCAATGCATATGGCTTCTTATGTTGAGGGAGCGCCGAATAATTTAACTCCCATAGAGATTTTTAAGCTTATCAAAACAGCAGCCCAAAAACAGGGCGTTAAGTTATAACAATTCTACTTTGAAACAAAAAAATATTTGCCTTCTTTTAATGATGGGAATCACGATGGCGTGATTCCCATATACTTTATTCTTGAAATTCCTTATTTAATTTTCCTATTGCTTTTGTTTCAATTCTTGAAACATACGAACGAGAAATTCCCATCATAGAAGCAATTTCGTTTTGTGTCTTTGGTTTTCCTCCATTTAATCCAAAACGAAGTTCTAATATTGTTTTTTCTCTATCTTTTAAAACGTCTTTCATCTTTTGATATAATTTCTTTACTTTCATTTTTAAATCAATTTCATCTTCAATTGACTTATCTTCTGTTTCCAATACTTCAATTAAAGTAACTTCATTATCATCCTTATCTTTTCCAATCGGTTCATTCAAATAAACCTCAGATTTTGTTTTCTTGCTAGAACGTAAAAACATTAAAATTTCGTTTTCAATGCATCTAGCAGCATAAGTTGCAAGACGTATATTTTTAGAAGGATTAAAACTATTGATTCCTTTAATTAAACCAATCGTACCAATTGAAATTAAGTCATCTTGATCAATATTGGTTGTCGCATATTTTTTGCTAACATGAGCAACCAATCTAAGATTTCGTTCAATTAATATATTACGAGCTTCTTCATCTCCATTTTGCATTCGTTCAATACAGTTTTTTTCCTCTTCGCTTGATAAAGGCTCTGGAAATAAATTGCTACTTTGTATGTATCCAACAACAAAAATTGCACTTTTTAAAAAGGCCAAAAAACCTGATACAGTAAGGGCAAGCATATTAAAGCACCTCCAAAAAAATCACTATACAAGAGATTATATGTTTTAAAAAATAAAAAGTGCCTGACCGTATAAAAAAGTTTGAAATAGGTTAAAGGACATAAGTAATATAATGCTACACAATAATTACGTTGTAGAGAATAAGTTATAGGCATTAAGGAGAGAAAGACATGTTTAAAAAGATAGGAGATGCATTTTTAAAGTAACATGTTCTACCAGACACTAGTAAAAGAGCTATTCTTTTGGCTAGTGTCCATTTCCATTTGACATTATAAAAAAATTAATATACAATAATGGCAATGATTGGAGTTGAGAGACGTGATAGAATTAGAAGAAAATAAAAGACAATTATCAGATTTAGGAAAAAGAGTGGAAAGTATTGGTGGGTCTCTTTGACTTAGATGAGATAGAAAATAGAATACATGTATTAGAAGAAAAGACGATGCAAGAAGGATTTTGGAATGATAGTAAATCTTCTAGTGCTGTACTGCAAGAAATGAAATTGTTAAAAAATAAGCATACGAAATTTGTAAAAATAAAAGAAGAACTAGCGAATTTAAAAGAGTTAAATGATTTACTTTTATTAGAAGAAGATACTGAATTAGTGAAAGAACTTTTGAAGAATACAAAAGGATTAGAACACGAATTAGAAAAGTTTGAAATTGAGACATTGCTATCACGGAAAATATGATAATAATAATGCAATTGTAACTTTGCATCCTGGAGCAGGAGGAACTGAATCTCAAGATTGGGCAGAAATGCTTTATCGTATGTATACAAGATGGGCAAATGCTAATGGATATGGAGTAAAAGAATTAGATTACTTAGAAGGAGAAGAAGCAGGAATTAAAAGTGTTACTTTTTTAGTAAGTGGCGACAATGCCTATGGCTATTTAAAAGCAGAAATTGGTGTGCATAGACTAGTTCGTATTTCTCCATTTGATGCAGGAGGAAGAAGACACACTTCTTTTGCATCTGTTGAAGTATTACCAGAAATTACAGATGACATTAATATTGAAATTAACCCAGATGACTTAAGAATTGATACTTACCGTGCTTCGCGGAGCAGGTGGGCAACATATTAATAAAACAGATTCAGCAGTTCGTATTACGCACATACCAACAAACACTGTGGTTTCCTGCCAAACCGAACGTTCTCAAGTTCAAAATAAAGAAACGGCAATGAAAATGCTAAAATCAAAATTATTAGATTTAAAAGAAAAAGAACACAAAGAAGAGATTTCAGATTTAAAAGGGGAGCAAAAAGAAATTGCATGGGGAAACCAAATTCGCTCTTATGTATTTTGTCCCTATACATTAGTAAAAGACCATAGAACCAATTACGAAACAGGAAACATTACAGCTGTCATGGATGGAGAAATTAATGAATTTATTGAAAGTTATTTAAAAATGACATTAAATTCCTAAAATAAAAAGAAACTTTTACAAAACTAATTAATATACTATATAGTATAGTGATGTTTAAACTTAAATATCATTCGCACTTTAAGAAAAAAAGAGGTGCCTTAAATGGCAATTATTGTACAAAAATTTGGAGGGAGTTCTGTAGCAGACACAGACAAATTATTTCGTGTTTGTCGTCATATTATAAAAGAATATGAAAAAGAAAATGATGTAGTAGTCGTTGTATCCGCACAACGGAAAAACAACAGATAAATTAATTGAAGAAGAAGCGGAAATTACAAATTTACCAAGCAAACGAGAGCATGATGTATTAGTATCAATAGGAGAACAAATCACAATTGCAAAATTGTGTATGTGTTTACAAAAGATGGGGTATGACGCTATATCTTACACTGGATGGCAAATTCCGATTCTTACTAATCACATACATGGAAATGCTAGAATTAAAGAAATTGCAACCGACCGAATTAAACAAGATTTAAAGGAAAGAAAAATTGTAGTTGTTGCAGGTTTTCAAGGAATTGATGATGATTTAAATATAACAACATTAGGTAGGGGAGGCTCAGACACAACAGCAGTAGCATTGGCAGCAGCCTTGAAAGCTAAAAAATGTGACATCTATACAGATGTAGATGGTATTTTCTCCGCTGACCCAAGAGTTGTAAAAAATGTTTCTAAAATCGAAACAATTTCTTATGATGAAATGCTAGAACTTGCAAGTCTTGGAGCAAAAGTATTACACAATCGATGTGTAGAAATTGGAAAGAAGTATAATATTCCTATCTATGTAAAATCAACTTTCGAGGAAGAAAGTAGAGGAACATTAGTAACTTCTAACGAATCTATGGAAAATTTATGCATTAGTGGAGTTGCAAAAGAAGACCATATTGCAAGAGTCACATTAGTTGGAAAAACCAATAAAATTGGTAGAATTTACAAAGTATTTTGCTTACTTGCAAATCATAATATCAATGTTGATATTATTGTTCAAGCTTTTGGAGAACATATTGTAAAAGATATTTCATTTACAGTAAAAGAAAGAGACTTAGAAGAAACATTATCTATTTTACATGAACAAGCAAGTGAATTTGATATAGAAGAAATTAAATCATCAAAAGGTATGTCTAAAGTATCTATTGTAGGAATTGGGATCGCAAACAACCCGGGAGTTGCTGCTACATTATTTGAAGTTTTATATGAAAATAATATTAATATGCACATGATAAGCACATCTGAAATTAAGATTTCAGTTTTAGTAAATAGCAATGTCGCAGAAACGGCATTAAATGCTATTCATAATAAGTTTATAAAAGAGACTATTTTAATTTAAAATGGTCTCTTTTTGTGTCCTTTTTGTAAATTTCAAATTAAATTAGTTCTAGCAGGTCCAAGTTATGAATATATATAGTTTAGACTGTAATAAATAGGAATGGGGGAAGAAAGCATGACATTAGAGGAAAGAAAAGGATTAACAAACAATATTGTACAAAATCTTGTATTAGAGAATAGAGGAAAGTTGAGTGTTTCAGGTGTTCTTGATGTACTAAGTTTTGATGACCAGATTGTTATTGTTGAAACAGAACTTGGATTGTTAACCGTAAAAGGAGAAGATTTAAGAATAAACAAACTTAGTATTGATACATCAGAAGTCGTTGTTGAAGGAGATATTTATAATATGGGATATAGTGAAAAAGATATGGATAAAAAAACAGGTAGTTTTTTAGGGAAGATTTTTAAATAGAAAATAGGGTGAAGAATATTGACGAATCAAGCTTATATATTTATTGTTTTTATTATAAATGGTATTCTTATTGGAATTTTATTTGATTGTTTTCGAGTTCTGCGTAAATCTTTTAAAACAACCGATATGGTTACTTATATAGAAGATATCCTTTTTTGGATCATAGCAGGCATTATTACATTGTATTTTATTTTCTGCTACAATAATCGGAGAAATACGTTTTTACATATTTTTAGGAATTATATTAGGAACCTTGCTTTATATACTAACCATTAGCAAATTTTTTATAAGAATTAGTGTTATTATCGTTACCTTTTTAAAAACGATAATAAGTAAAATAGTTACCATTGCTATATACCCAATAAAAATCATTTTTCATATCATTCGAAAATTGTTATTTCGACCAATTTCTTTTATATGTATTAATATTCGAACCTTTTTTATAAAAAACAAATTTAAATTAGGAAACTTGCAAAAATTCTCGAAAAAACAACAAAAAACACAATAATTAAGAAGGATTTTTGGATTTTATGTAGAAAAATATAAAAGAGATGATTTCCGTAAGGATTTTACACTTTATTTGATAAAATTGGAGAGTAATTTACAGATGAAAATAAAAAAAATAGTAAAGAAATTTTTTGTTCTTGCAATTTTATTATATGTATCTATTACATTTATTAATCAACAAAAATCATTAAATGCATATAGTAACGAGAAATTAGCTTTGAAAGAAAAAATTGAAGCACAAGAAGAACATCATAAAAGTTTATTAGCAACAAAAGAAAATATTAGTTCACCAGAGTATATTGAACAGCTAGCCCGTGAAAAATTAGATATGTATTTACCTAATGAGAGAGTATATATAGATATTAGCCAATAATCCATAGGGCTTTAAGCTTTATGGATTTACTTTCTAATAAAAAACAATTTATTCGATTAGCATTGTATTCTTATTTTTTCCAAAAAATAACAAAATTAAATATAAAATCACTAGTGTTATTCTAAATTATATGTTACAATATAATTTAATTGGGAGTAACAAAAAAGGGAGGAACCATATATGGATTATGAAAACATGTCACTTGCAGAATTAAAAGAGATTGCAAAAGAAAAACAAATTAAAAACATTTCAAAATATAAAAAAGAAGAATTGGTTGAACTTTTGAAAGAAAGTAAAAATATAACTACTGTGTTAAATGAGTCTGTAACGGATTGCAAAAAAACTGATGATTCTTCATATAAAGTTACAAATGATGAAGATCAAATTGTTGAAGGAATTTTAGAAGTTTTACCGGATGGATATGGATTTTTAAGAGGGGACAACTATCTATCAACACCAAATGATATTTATATTTCTCCCATCCAAATTAGAAGATTTAAATTAGATACAGGAGATAGAATTAAAGGTATCTCTCGTTTACCAAAAGAAGGAGAAAAATTCCCAGCTCTTATTTTTGTGGGGGAAGTAAATGGAGAAGCTCCTGAAAATGCATATAGAAGGACAAGGTTTGATGATCTAATTCCAATCTATCCACAAGAAAGAATTCGTTTAGAAACCACACCAAATGAATATGCAATGCGTTTAATCGACTTAATTTCGCCAATTGGAAAAGGGCAAAGAGGGATGATTGTTGCACCACCAAAAGTAGGAAAAACGACTTTGTTAAAAAAAATAGCAAATAGTATTAGTCAAAATAATCCAGAAGTAGAGCTAATTGTGTTGTTAATTGATGAAAGACCAGAAGAAGTAACAGATATGAAACGTTCTATTCAAGGAGAAGTTATTTATTCTACATTTGATGAATTACCAGAACATCATGTAAAAGTTGCAGAAATGGTATTAGAACGTGCTAAAAGGTTAACAGAACAAAAGAAAGATGTTGTTATTTTATTAGATAGTATTACAAGACTTGCAAGGGCATATAACTTAGTAATCCCATCATCTGGAAGAACTTTATCTGGAGGTTTTGACCCAAGTGCATTACACAAACCAAAAAAATTCTTTGGAGCGGCAAGAAACATAGAAAATGGGGGAAGCTTAACTATTTTAGCATCTGCATTAATTGAAACAGGAAGTAGAATGGATGAGGTTATCTTTGAAGAGTTCAAAGGAACAGGTAATATGGAAGTACACTTAGACCGTTCATTATCTGAAAAACGTATTTTCCCAGCAATTGACATTAATAAATCTGGAACAAGACGTGAAGACTTACTGCTAGACCCAAAAGAATTAGAAACCGTATTCGCACTAAGAAAAGCATTATCAACCATGACAGTTGCAGAAGTAACAGAACAATTAATTGGACAACTAACATCTACCAAAACAAATGCAGATTTCTTAGTAAGAATGGAATTTTTCTTGAGACAATTTAAATAAAATTTAAATGTTAATATTTATAAATGATAGGCAGAGAAGAGAAGCAAAATCAAATTTTCTGCTTATGATTTATAAATATTATACTTTACACAAAATGAAACTTTTGTGCAAACAGAGACAGGAAAAAATGATATATGCATCTTAATATAGTCCTATCTTCAAAAATCTCGCTTTTCCCTTAATAAAGCTTATTTCGACTTATTATTCTTTATTACTCTATAATAAAATCGCTTTAAAATCGATTTTGACGCTTTATTATTTTATGCTAATAATTCAATTGTTACATTAGTGATTTCGAAATTTAATATGTATCTTAAATTTTTTAATATTAAACAATTATATACTATTTTTATCAAAAATCTGCAAAACCGCTCGATGTCTACATTTGCCGTATTTTTTAGACAACAAACTATATGTCTAAAAAATAAAAACGGCTTAAAATCAATTCTGGTGCGTCGTTTTTTAGCCATTTTTCAGTACTTTTGGCAAATGCATAAAAATCAAGATTCTTACCAAAATTATATTATAAAGATGACATTTTATAATATGCACATCAAATTTAAAACACATAAACTGTTGGATAAATTATTAAAATGTCTTAAAATTGATTTTGAAGCTTCATAATGTGAAATTATATTATAGAATTAGTAATCTAAATTTATATAATTATTATATAGAATTTTATCAATCATTTATAAAATTCTAATAAAAATTTTTATTTACAAATAGTTATAACAAATGTTCGCTTTTTTGAAATTTATATATAAAATTAACTTTACACAAAATTTTAATCAAAATCTAATTATAAAGTTTTTACAATTTTAAATTTAAAGTTTTATTTAATTTTTCTGTTTTTAAGATATTCTATGTTTAATTTTTTTCTTCATATCTAATTTTTACTTAAAAAATTTATTTTAAAATTGTATTTTCCCTAAAATAGCCTATTCCTCTATTCCCTACTTAGATTCCCATATTTCATGCTCATTGTGTTGCTCTATAGTTTTATTTGGCTTTGTCAAGATATTTTTTGATGGCGCTAATTTTTTTCGTACATCTAATATTGCAATATGTATATACATTTGAATAGTATCTGTATATACATGATTATTTATAAAATCATTTGCTATTTTAAATTCGTTATCTGTAAAACAAATTATTAGATAAAATGCATTTCTACAACCACTATACCTCATATAGTCACACAATTGATTTTCATATCCTGTTTTTAAATATGAACTGTTAGCTTTTTTCACTTCAATTAAGATTTTTTCGTCTTTTTGGTTGCTTCTAAATAGTTTAAAATCAACTTGCCCATTTTTTACTAATACTTCTCTAGAAATGTCTACTTCTTTTCCAATAAAGTATGCATCCATAATATTTTCTATAATTATATGTATTTTCTTCTCATTTACTTGCTTATCATGTTCCCAAAACATCTCTGATAAACTTCCATTATTAATCCTTTGTTGCAAATAATCGAATAAATCACTAATTTCACCTGTTAATGTTATATTATTGCTTTTATATTGTTTTTGAATGTCAATTGGTAAAATTTCAAAATAATAGTCCAAATTAATTCCTAGTAATCTTGCAATAGTTGGCATGTTAGCTTTTTGTTCATTATACAAATATGGTAGTTCAACAAAGTCTATATCTTCAAAAATTTCATCACATATATAGTCTGGATTATAATAATCTTCTTTAAGCTCTTGTATTGTAAATTCTTTTAAATCTTTTTTATCTTTTCTTGCAGAGTCTTCAATTTCTTCTCTTAATTTCTTATCATAATATTTCTTTTCAAAATTTTCCTGCATATCTTCCTTAATATTACTCATTTCCATCAAAAAGTAATATAGTGCCACTTCATGAAAAGCAGTTAATTCATGCCAAAAACAGTCATCTGTCCACTCATATAAATCTTTAAATACTTCTATACATTTTTTATATTGTTCTCTAAATAAATATTTAGGCATATAACTTTCTATTGTATCTCCTATATCAATTTCTAAATCTCCAAATATTTCTACTTCCAAATAGTTATGAATTATTCTACAATATATTTCAGATCTATGCGTATTTAAAATAATCATTTTCATTTTTCCTTTCTATATTACATTTTTGTATCTAAATTAATTTTCAGATAACAAACTTATCAATATAGTATTTTTATATATCTTTTCGCTACCTATTTTTTCAGATTCCAAAAGTCCAATTTCTTCTAATTGATTTAAATATGAGGTTGCAGTAATTCTTGTTACATCACATGCTTTTTCTATATACGATATTTTTGTATATACTTCATAAAATAAACTTTCTAATAGTTCTTTTGAGTAAATTTTAGGTAGTTTACTTCTAAATTCTTCTTTGTAGTTTTTCATCTCAGCTTGAATCTTTTCAATCAGTTCTATCGTTTCTTTAGAAGTAATTTCTATTCCCTTTAAAATATATAAAATCCAATCTTCAAAATTATTATTATCTCTAACTTCTTTAAATAACTTGTAGTATTCTTGTTTTGTCTTATTTATATATTTACTTAAATACAAAATTGGACTATCAATTAGTTTATTTAAGACAAGATACAAAATGTTCAATATTCTTCCAGTTCTTCCATTTCCATCATAAAAAGGATGAATACTTTCAAATTGGTAATGTATCAAACAAACTTTTATTAATGGATCTACGCCATCTTCATTATTATTAATAAAATCTTCTAAATTTTTTAGATATGTTCTTATTTCTTCTTCATTTTGAGGAGGTGTATATATTGTTTCTCTAGTAATAGAATTTTTTAATTCAGTCCATGGTAATTTTCTAATTCCAGCATTATTATGTTCAATAGTTCCTTGAATTTTAATAATAGTATTTGTATTAATATATCTATCTCTTTTTATCTGTTCATAGCCAATCCAAATAGCATTTCTATAATCTACGACTTCTTTTGCATTTTCCTCTTTATAACCACTTTCTGTAAGTACTTTATAAATGTCATCATGAGTTGTAACAATATTTTCAATAGCACTACTATCTTTGGCTTCATTAATAGTTACAGCATTTATGCATATTGGGAATAGTATTAGCATAACCTTTTAATTCTGCTAATGCTCTTGATGATAAAGTTAATTGTTCTAAAATTTTATTTGTTTTTAAATTAATATTTTTATATGGCAACATTTCTAAATTCATATTTTTTTCTCCATATATATAAAATATCACATTTTTTATACATTTTCAATAAATATGTATATCTTGTTGTCAATATTGTATAAAAGCCAGCTAATAAAATTACATTAGTTGGCTTTTATAAGGATAACTGAAAAATAAATGATTAACTTATTAGTGACAAGAATTATCAAACGTACACTTCAAAACATTTTTCTCTCTGAATCAGTAAAAAAGTCCGAACGTATCGACCGCTTTGGTTTATAGTTGTCAGGTACGACAAGACCTGGCATGAGAAAACTCGAAGTTTGTTTTCGGCTTTTCTCTTTTTTACCTTTCTTTTTATTCTTGCTCATTTCTTCCTCCTTTATTTCTGCAAAACCCTTCAGTTACATAATTATTATATCAATTCAGAAACATTATGTCAATATACATAAATAAAAGAAAGCCCAAGACCTTTAATGTCAATTTTATTAATTTTGTGAAAAGCATTGTACAATCTTTTTCGCTTGATGTATAATAGTGATAGTAAATATTTTATTCATGATGATAGGGGGTTTTATATGATACAGCGTGAAGATAATCCAGATTATCTAAATTCTTTTTTAGATTATTCGATAACAATATTAAATAAATCGCCAAATAGTATAAAAGAATATAATTATGACCTTGCTACTTTTTTAAAATTTATTAAAAAACATTTCGGACTAACCGACGAATCAGATTATAGCAAAGTAGAAATTAAAGATTTACCTATTAGTATAATTAAAAAGATTACATTAAACGATATTCATGCTTTTATTTCTTATCTAGCAACTGAACTTCATAGTAAATCTGCTACTAGAGCTAGAAAGGTTTCAAGCATTCGTGTGTTTTTTAAATACTTATCTTCAAAAGCAAAATTAATCGAAATAAACCCTGCACAAGATTTGGAAACACCAAAACTTGATAAACGTACACCCAAATATTTAACATTAGAAGATAGCAAAAAATTGCTTGATGTTGCAGGCAATGAAGATAATCGAAACAATGAACGAGATTATGCTATTACTACTTTATTTTTAAATTGTGGTATGCGTCTGTCAGAACTTGTTAATATAAATATAAAAGATATTCAATTTGATGATTGTAAAATGACCGTTATTGGTAAAGGTAATAAAGAACGTACTATTTACTTAAATAATGCCTGTATGAGAGCAATTGCAAACTACTTAGAAGTTCGCCCGAAAGAAGGAATTGATTATAAATCCAAAGATGCCCTATTTTTAAGTGAACGACGAGAGCGTATTAGTAATCGAACTGTTCAATATATTGTAAAAAAGGAATTAAAAAAAGCAGGACTTGATACTAGCAAATACTCTGTTCACAAATTAAGACATACTGCTGCAACTTTAATGTATCAGTATGGTAATGTTGATATTCGTGCTCTTCAAGAATTATTGGGACATGCTAGTATTTCTACTACAGAAATTTACACTCATGTTGTTAATGAACAAGTTCGTAATGCTGTGGAAAGTAATCCTTTGGCTAATTTATAAATGAAAAGAAAACCGCCACTGATTAAACATAATCGAATGGCGGTTTTCTTTTTTAGAATTTCACGGGTAAATAGGCTTTTGCAAGAATCGGAACTTCCCCAAATTCTTTCACTTCAATTTGAACAATTTCTCCAAGTCTTTCTTGTGCCTTTAAGAAAGTAACTTTTGCCTGCAACACTTCATTGTCTATTGTAATAGGCATGTCTAATGTTGCATTAATGGCTGTTGTCTTGTATGGAGCTCCTGTCTTTACGTTTTCTGCAAATTTTGGAAATTCTATTGTGATAGAATCCCAAACATCTACATAGAACTTTTCAAGCATTTCCCGTGCTTCCAATACATCTTTTAACATTTTAACTCCTCCTTAAATATTACCAGAGGATATTAATGCCTCTAGCAATATAGATACTAAAAGCATTATATGCTTTGTGAACGGTTCTTTTGCTATTATACTATATTTATGTAAATTATGCAATATGTTACAATTCTTTAATTTTTAGTTCTTGATTTATTTTTAAATCACTATTTGTCATATGATTTATTTTTTTAATTTCATCTACAATGCTTCGAATATTTTTATCTTTATAATATTCATTTGAATTTTGTTCTTCTTTTGCAATACTCCATAAAGTATCTCCACTTATTACATATATTGTTTTATATTTACTTTCTGTATGTGAAAAACTCTTACTACTTATGATAAAGCTAATTCCAATAATCAATAAAAATATTAGTAATATACTCCTTACAAATTTTCTTCTATTAACAATCTTTAAATTCATTTATATTTCCCCCTTTTATGAATGCTTTTTGTATTATTTAATACCGAACATTCATTCTTTGTGAGTTTATTATAAACAAACAAAAGTTTCTTGTCAATACTTTTTTTAAAAAAAGTGAAAAAATGTTCGTATAAGAAAAGAATGTAGAAAATACTATCTACATTCTTTTCTTATATTCATAATAAAATTGGTTGAATTTGTTCTTTTTCTAACGCACATTCTAATGTTTTTACAATATATTCTGGATCAAATACTAATGAACGTGGTTTTGTGATTGGATTATCTTGCCTTAGAGGAACAAAAAAATAATTGTTTCTATTTAATAATTGCCCTATATTTGACGCATTACCACTTAGCGCATCATTTGTTGATACTGCAATTACTAATGCGTTGTTGTTTCTTAAATGTGATTTTGCAGCCATAGTAACAGGCGTATCTGTTATTCCATTTACAAGTTTTGCAATGGTATTTCCTGTACATGGTGCAATTATCATAATATCCGTCATTTTTTTAGGTCCGAATTGGTTCTGCGTCTGGAATTGTATGAATAATTTTTTTTCCTGTAATTTCTTCGATTTCATCTATAAAATCCTGTGCTTTTCCGAATTTTGTATCTAAGTTATATGCATTAAATGACATGATTGGCACAACTTCTGCTCCCTGGTTTACGATTTCTTTTATTTTAGGAATTGTGCTTTTAAATGTACAAAAAGAACCAGTCATAGCAAAACCGACCTTTTTACCTTCTAATTTCAAAATATATAGCCTCCTTCCTTTGTTATCTTTATATATATTATGAAATTATGTAAATTTTGCCACCTGGTTCTAATTAATTATATCTTATTTAATTGAAACTTGTTCATCATTTCTTTTGTTGCAAATCCGTTTGGTTTTGCAACCTTATCTAAAAATACAATTCCATCTAAATGGTCACATTCATGTTGAATATCTCTTGCTGTAAATCCTTTTACTTGTTTTACAATTTTCTCTCCCATTTGATTATAATAAGTTACTTCAATGTTTGTATATCTTTCTACTTTTCCTCGCATAGAAGGTACACTTAAACATCCTTCATATGCAATGTCTGTTTCATCTGATAGTGGTTTCCAAGTTGGATTTAGCATCACTGTTGTCGGAACATCTTCTGCGTCTTTATAGGTACATTTTTCTTTATTTACTTGAATAATAACGATTCTTTTGATAATTCCTACCTGTGGACCTGCAATTCCAAAACCTTCTGTAAAATTTAGGGTTTCCTTTAAATTTTCAATATCTTCTAATACTTCGTCGCTAATATTTTCTATATCAATTTTCTCACATTTTACAAATAAAACAGGATCTCCAATTTCTCTTATTTTTAATACCTTTGCCATATAATACCTCCATTATATCTTAATTAATAAAATACTAATTATAATTAAGATTGCTGCAATAATTTTTCTTACTAAGTTGTCTTTTTCGTTTAAGAATAAATAGCCTACAATTACATTTGTCATTACAGTCAATGCACAAAGTGGTGCAATTACCGTTACATTTCCTAATTGATAAGCCCTTAGTTGCATAATAATAGAAAGTCCCCAAGAAATAGCTGTTATAAAAATTGCTTTTTTATTTCCGTTTACAAATTCATTTTTAATTTCAGATGGTTTAATTCTTTCAAAAATCATAATTAGAAGCGCTGGTATCATTAATGTTAGTGCTACATAGAATGGTAAATTAAAATTGTCTGAAATGTTGACATCAAGGAATAGTGCTACGGTATAGGAAATGTTTCCTAGTATTCCTAATAAAACATATTTATTAAACTCAAATTTTCCTTTTTTGTAAAATATAATAACATTGCTAAATATAATTAACATTGCACCAATAAATTTTGTTAAGACAAATTCTTCTTTAAAGAAAATTAGTCCTGCAAATATCATAAATGTAGTTGATAATTGTTTTAACATACTAAAAGTAGAAGCTTCTATTCCGCTTCTTACTGTTGTATTTACCCTATCGGTTATTGCATAAAACACAATTGATATAGCAAGCATAATATAAACGCTTATATCTGTTGGAAATTTAAATCCAAACAAAGGACATAAAAGTAATGCTACTAATCCTGCTGTCATTTGTAATAGTATTGTTAGTGCTCCTGCCTTTTTTAATGTTTTTGTTGCGACCTTAAAGAATTGTGTAAATATAGTTGCAAAAATTAGATATGCAATTACATATATTAACCAATTATTCATTATTTCCATATCAAATATCTCCTATCTTTAAAATAAATAATCCAATAGTGCTTTATAGAATTCAGGTCTTTTTATTGTATTGTTACTTTCTGTCATACTTTTAAAATCTTCTTTTGTTACTAATTTTGCATCTGCTACTTCACTTTCTTGCAAAAGAATACTATCTATCATAAGTTCTTTTACTTTTACAACATAACAGTCGAAAAATTGCTTATCTGTATAATCTTCGCTTACATAGCTTTCTTTTTTATAAGTAAGAACATAGTTTAAATCATCTTCTTTTATTTGAATACCCACTTCTTCATTGCATTCTCTTATGGCAGCTTCTAGAGATGTTTGCCCAGCAGACACATGTCCTGCAGCCGATATATCCCATTTACCTGGATTTGTTTCTACTTTGAAAGAACGTTGTTGCATTAAAATTCGGTTATTTTCATCTATAATTGCAATTGCAATAATTTTATGCCATAATCCTTGCTTATGTACTTCCTTTCTCGTTAAAACCTCTCCTGTCTTTACCCCATTTTCATCTAAAACATCTATCATTTCTTCCATACAGTTTCTATCTCTCCTTTTCTCATTTCTGTTTCGATTATAGCATTTATTTTGTTAACTTACAATAATTACTGTGAATTTGTGATAAGAATATTTCTTTCCATATAAAAAGCAAAATAAATCTGTACTTTTTTAGAAAATCGTGTTAGAATAGATATAAATTTGTATATTTAGGAGGAAAAAATAGTGAAAGCAAATGAAACGATTTTAATACTTGACTTTTTTGGTCAATATAATCAATTAATTGCAAGACGTGTTAGAGAATGTAGTGTGTATTCAGAAATTGTACCTTATGATATTTCAGTTGAAAAAATTAAAGAAAAAAATCCAAAAGGAATTATTTTTACAGGTGGTCCATCTAGTGTATATGTTGAAGATGCTAAAATGTGTGACCCTAAAATTTTCGAGCTTGGGATTCCTATTTTAGGAATTTGTTATGGTATGCAACTTATGACTCATGTTATGGGAGGAACTGTTACAAGAGCTGATAAACGTGAATATGGCGTTGTTCCAGTAGAAATCGATAATTCATCTTTATTGTTTGATGGATTTGGAGATGTAAATGATTGCTTAATGAGCCATACTGATTTCGTATCTACCGTTCCAGAGGGATTTAAAGTAATTGGAAAAACAGCTACTTGCCCTACTGCTGCTATGGAAAATGCAGACAAGAAATTCTATGCAATTCAATTCCATCCAGAAGTTAACAATACTGTAAATGGAACAAATATTATTAAAAACTTTTTATTTCATGTTTGTGGATGCTCTGGAGATTGGAGAATGTCTTCTTTCGTAGAAGAAACTGTTAAAGCTTTAAAAGAAAAAATTGGTGATAAAAAAGCACTATGTGCCCTATCTGGTGGTGTAGATTCTTCTGTTGCTGCTGTACTTGTTCACAAGGCAATTGGAAAGAATTTAACATGTATCTTTGTTGACCATGGACTTCTTCGTAAAAACGAAGGCGATGAAGTTGAAGAAATCTTTAGAAATCAATTTGATATTAACCTAGTTCGTGTAAATGCAAAAGACCGTTTCTTAGAAAAACTTGCAGGTGTTACCGATCCAGAAACAAAAAGAAAAATTATTGGTGAAGAATTTATTCGTGTATTTGAAGAAGAAGCTAAAAAGATTGGAACTGTTGATTATTTGGTACAAGGAACTATCTATCCAGATGTTATAGAAAGTGGTTTAGGAAAAGGAACTACCATTAAGAGTCATCATAATGTTGGAGGACTTCCTGACTATGTTGATTTTAAAGAAATAGTTGAACCATTAAGAGATTTATTTAAGGATGAAGTTCGTAAGACTGGTTTAGAATTAGACATTCCAGAAAACCTAGTATATCGTCAACCATTCCCTGGACCAGGACTTGCTATTCGTGTCATTGGAGATATTACAGACGACAAATTAAATATCTTAAAAGATGCTGACGCTATTTTTAGAGAAGAAATAAAATTAGCAGGTTTAGATAAAGAAATTAACCAATATTTTGCTGTTTTAACGAACTTAAGAAGTGTCGGTGTTATGGGTGATGATAGAACTTACGATTATACAATCGCTCTTCGCGCTGTTACAACATCAGATTTTATGACAGCTGTTTGGAGTAAAATTCCTTACGAAATTTTAGAAAAAGTATCTAGCCGAATTGTAAATGAAGTAAATCACGTTAATCGTGTGGTTTATGATATTACAGGAAAACCACCTGCAACAATTGAATGGGAATAATATATAAAAAGAATGCCCTCGCTTAATTGCGAGAGCATTCTTTTTGGTACATCTGGGTAATTTCACTTTCTAATCTTTTTGTTTCAAAAGGCGAAATTCCCTTTTTTCGAAGATGCTTTTCAATTTCAAATGGTTGGATTGTTCCAGCTTTTAAATCACATAAAATTGAACGTATTACTTGTTGTTCTAACATGATGTTCTCCTTTTTAAAAAACTTTCACTTTTCTTTCTGCTTCACTAATCCTACCTTAGTTTTACTGCATCTATAATACCATATTTCGACATATCTTGCAACATAAAAACAAGACTCAAATGAATCTTGTTTTTATTTACTACTTTATTGCTTTCTCGGTTTTCTTTGTAAAATTTCTTCTGGTACTCGGATATTACTTTTTTCTTTTATAATTTTTACGTTTTTTATAAATTGAGAATCAATTGATCCTGGATATGTTTCTATTATAACTGTATTATATCCTAGATATACTATTACTTCCTGCCCTTCTTTAAATTGTAAATTAACGTTTTCTGGTAAACCAATGTATAATGGACTTTCATCTTTTACATCCATGATAAGTACATTTTTTTCATTACTTTTTATAACAACACCTCGTATTGTTAATCTGCTTCTGATAAATACATATCCCAATATAAAAATTATTAAAAGCATGACAATGGTAATTAAAATCTTTACAGATAATTTCATTTTTTTCTTTCCCATATAAAATTTACCAAGTCTTTCTTCTATTTATAACTCTTATCTACTTCTTTAAGCATAACATCATGTGCACTACCTTCTGCTATACTTACTTCTGAAACAAGTGTTAATCTTGCTTTTTTATGTAGTTCTGGGATAGTTGTTGCTCCACAGTTACACATAGTTGATTTGATTTTAGAAACAGTTACAGCTAAGTTATCTTTTAGAGAACCTGCATATGGAATATATGAATCGACACCTTCTTCAAAAGAAAGTTTGTTTTTATCTCCACCAAGGTCATATCTTTGCCAGTTTCTTGCTCTATTTGAACCTTCTCCCCAGTATTCTTTTACATAACTATTTCCTACTTTTAATACTCTTGTTGGACTTTCATCAAAACGGGCAAAATATCTTCCCATCATTACAAAATCTGCACCAAGTGCTAGCGCAATTGTGATATGGTGGTCATGTACAATACCTCCATCTGAACAAATTGGAATATACACACCTGTTTCTTCAAAATACTCATCACGAGCTGCTACTACATCAATTAAAGCACTTGCTTGTCCACGTCCAATTCCTTTTGTCTCACGAGTGATACAAATAGAACCTCCACCAACACCAACTTTAATAAAGTCAGCACCAGCTTCTGCAAGATATCTAAATCCTTCTTTATCTACAACATTTCCAGCACCAATTTTTACACTATCACCATATTTTTCTCTAACAAAATCAATTGTTCTTTTTTGCCATACAGAATATCCATCAGAAGAATCCATACAAACCATATCTACTCCAGCTTCTACAAGTGCTGGAATTCTTTGTTCATAATCTCTTGTATTAATACCTGCACCAACAATATAACGTTTGTTTTCATCTAATAAAGAGTTTGGATTATTTTTTCTTTCTTCATAATCTCTTCTAAATACTAAATATTTTAAGTTTCCTTCTTCTGTTAAAATTGGTAAACAGTTAATTTTATTTTCCCAAATAATATCATTTGCTTCTGCTAAAGTAATGCCCTTTTTAGCACAAATGGTATCTTCTGCTTTTGTCATAAATTCATCAATTGGAGCATCTTGGTTATCTCTTGTAATACGATAATCTTTATCGGTTACAATTCCTAAGAATTTTCCATTTGCAGTTCCATCGTCTGTTACCATAACAGTAGAATGCCCTGTTTTTTCTACTAGTTCTATCACTTCTCTTAATGTTGTTCCACTTTTTACGTTAGAATCGCTAATAACAAATCCTGCTTTATGTTTTTTTACATGATATACCATTTCTGCTTGTGATTCGATTGATTGTGCTCCATAAATAAAAGCAACTCCACCTTCTCTTGCAAGAGCGATTCCCATTTCTTCTCCAGAAACCGATTGCATAATTGCAGAAACCATTGGTACGTTTGCAGAGTATTTTGGCTCTTCTCCCTTTTTAAATTTTACAAGTGGTGTTTTTAATGATACGTTATTTGGTATACATTCTTCTGTTGTTAAATTTGGTAATAATAAAAATTCGTTAAATGTTCTTGAAATATCTTCTAAAATCTTTGCCATATTTAATTTCCCCCTAATAAATAAAATATATAAATGAATGAAGCAAAACTGCTTCATTCTTTTTAGTCATTTCTTATTGTTTGTCATATTTAATATTATACTATAGTTTTTTCTTTATGTAAACATTTTTGGATTATTTTGCTAATTTTTCTGTTTCTTTTGCAATCATTAATTCTTCGTTTGTTGGAATAACATATACCCTTACTTTGGAAGAATCTTTTGAAATTAATTTTTCTTCACTTCTTATGTTGTTTCTATCTTCATCTAATTCAACACCCATAAACCCTAATCTCTCGCATATTCCTTTACGAATATTGATTTGGTTTTCTCCAACTCCCCCTGTAAAGATAATCGCATCTACTCCGTTCATTGCTACTGCATATTTTGCAATAAATCCTGCAACCGAATATTTGAAGTTATTCATCGCAATGAAAGCCCTTTTGTTTCCTTCTACAGATTCATTTTCGATTACTCTGAAATCTGGTGCAAGACCAGAAATTCCTTGCACCCCTGAAGCTTTATTTAATAAATTTTCTACTTCTTCTGCTGTTTTATTTTCTTTTTTCATAATAAATGTTACAACAGATGGGTCAATATCTCCACTTCTTGTTACCATTGGAACTCCTGCAAGTGGTGTAAGCCCCATACTGGTATCTACACTCTTGCCACCTTCAATGGCACAAACACTAGAACCTTGTCCTAGATGACATGTAATAATTTTTAGGCCTTCTATTGGTTTGTTTTCAATTTCAGCCAATCTTTTTGAAACATACATATGAGAGGTTCCATGGAATCCATATTTTCTTACTCCATATTTTTCATAATATTCATATGGAATTGGGTATAAATATCTTTCTTCTGGAATAGTTTGGTGGAATGCTGTGTCAAATACACCAACCATTGGTTTTCCTGGCATTACTTTTTTGCAAGCTTCAATTCCTATAATTCCTGCTGGGTTATGAAGTGGTGCTAAATCCGTACACTCTTTTAATACCTCAACGACATGGTCATCAATAACAACAGATTCTGCTATTTTTTCTCCACCATGAACTAAACGATGTCCAATAGCTTCAATTTCATCTAAAGTATCGATTACTTTATATTCTGGGTTAATTAATTGTTTTAAGGTAAAATCAACTGCTTCTTCATGGTTTTTAGCAGGATGGGTAATTTCTATTTTTTGTCCGTTTACTTTGTGTGTAATAAATGCTTCATCTTCCCCTATCCTTTCATATTTTCCAGATGCTAATACGTCTTCTGTTTCCATATCAATTAATTGATATTTTAAAGAAGAACTTCCACAGTTTAATACTAAAATTTTCATTTTCAAACCTCCTAAATTTGTAACAAAATATTTTTTAGAATTATATCATAGAGCATTTTAAAAGTCTAGCAAAAATGATATTTTCTTACATCATTTGAGCTTGCACAGCAGTAATGGCAACTACGCCCACAATGTCTTGTGCACTACATCCTCTTGATAAATCATTTACTGGTTTTGCGATTCCTTGGCAAAGCGGTCCATATGCTTCTGCTTTTGCAAGCCTTTGGGTTAATTTGTAACCAATATTTCCTGCATCTAAATTTGGGAAAATTAGAGTATTGGCACTTCCTGCAACACTACTTCCAGGTGCTTTACTTTTTGCAACTTCTGGAATAATGGCTGCATCTAGTTGTAATTCACCATCTACTAGTATTTCTGGCATTTTTTGTTTTACAAGGTTGGTTGCTTCTACTACTTTTTCAGTAGAATCGGACTTTGCACTTCCATAAGTTGAAAAAGATAACATACCAACACGTGGTGTTTTTCCTGTTAATTGTTCAAAACTTTTAGCAGAAGATATCGCAATTTCTGATAATTCTTCAGCATTTGGATTTGGATTTAGTCCACAATCTGAAAATATAAACGTCCCCTTTTCTCCATATATACAATTTGGTACAACCATTAGAAAAAAGGCAGAAACCAGTTTTGTATTTGGTGCTGTTTTTAAAATTTGAAGAGCAGGTCTTAGGGTATCTGCTGTTGAATGAATTGCTCCAGAAACAAGACCATCACAATCCCCTTGTTTTACCATCATCATTCCAAAATAAACAGAATCTTTTAAGGTCGCTTTTGCTTTATTTAAATCAATTCCTTTTAATTTTCGAAGCTCATAAAAAGCATTTACATACTCTTCATACTTAGGAGAAGTAACTGGATTTATGATCTCTAGACCAGTAATATTATAATCATTTTCATTCGCTACTTTTCGAATTTCTTCTTCATTTCCTAATAATACAACATGTGCAAATCCTTCTTTTTCAATGGTAACAGCTGCTTCAATCACTCTAACATCTGTTGCCTCTGGCAGAGCAATCGTCTTTTTTGAAACACTTGCTTTCTTCTTCATTTCTTCAATAAAAGTCATATTTTTTCCTCCATTTTTATGATAAAACTATTATATCGATAAAGTAAAAAAATCACAATAGTTTTTTAGAGTTTTAGAGATAATTTTATATAACAAAAAGAACAATCAAAAAAATAAAGATTGTTCCTTTTGTTTGCATAATTAAATTCTAATTTTCTTGGAAATATTCTGGATATTCTTCTTTCATCCATTCTTGAGCAAGGCAGTAAGCTAACTTCAAATCACTTTCTTCAGGATTTTTCGTTGTTGTAGCAATCTGAAATAATATACTAACCATGAATGTAAAATGTTCTAGAAGTAAAGCATACAGAAGACCTCTAATTGCTATTATACAAAATAAAAACGTTACTAGCAAAATCTCTATTCTTTCTCCTATAATTAGCACAATAAAAGAAAATAACAAATAGGAAAGTGCTTTTAAAATTTCTTTTGCATAATCTTCATAGCTTATTTTATCTTCTTGTGTTCCACAATCTCTATGAAATCTTGTTGTTTCTTTTATTTCGTCTATATCCTTTGGTAGCCGTTGTTTTTTTTCCAATATATTTACCGTTTTGTGTTCAGCTGCATGTTTGCTTTTTGTAGAATATGTACAAGATTTAACAGCTATCCTAAATTCAAATAAACACATTACGCTATAAAATATTAAAGATATCACCGCTATAACAATCGATATAAATAATGTAAGTTGATTATTACTTAAATTATCAATATTAAAGCATTTCCCAATAATAGATATAACCAGAACTATTATTGGAACTTTTATAGCAATCTTAGCTAATCTAGGAATGATATTTTTTATTTTTTCATAGATTGTTTCTTTTGGGGCTATCACATTTGATGATATTTCTTTCCACTTTACACTCACATTGCCTGTATCAGTGGTTGTTCCAATACAGTACCGCCTTGGCTCTTTATTTGAATAAAACACGATTGCATCATCGTTTGATATTGCATCAAACACTTCTATCCGCTTGTCCATATACTTTATCCTCCTATAGTTTTATGTAAATATGATATAACATTTATCAAAATTTGTCAATGTTGCATTTCTTTGATATAATTAGAAACATGTTTGGAGGAAGTTATGAAACTACAATATAAAGTTACTAATTCAAATTACAAAATGCTTAAACAAGTATTAAAAGAAGAATTTAAAATTTCAGACCGTTTGCTGTTAAAGTTGAAATCTAATCAAAAGATTTATCAAAATCATCAACTAACAACGATTTATTCTTGTGTACATCTTGATGATTTGATTGAAGTCTTTCTTGATAATGAAGAAGATTCTTCTAACATTGTACCTGTTAAAATGGATTTGAATATTTTATATGAAGATGATGGTTTATTGATTCTTGATAAGAGTCCAAATCTTCCTGTTCATCCTTCTAGAATGCATTATGAAGATAGTTTATCCAATGGTGTTTCTTACTATTTTTGTGAGATTGGATTAAAGAAAAAAATTCGTCCTGTTAATCGATTAGATAAAGACACATCACGGAATTGTTGTTTTTGCCAAAAATGAATATATACAAGAATGCTTAGTAAAACAAATGAAAGAACATGTTTTTAAAAAAGAATATATTGCAATTGTTGATGGCATATTAGAGAATAAATCTGGTACCATTCATTTGCCAATTGCTAGAAAACCAGGAAGCATTATTGAAAGAGAAGTTTCAACAGGTGGAGATGATGCTATCACTCATTATCAAGTTTTAAAAGAAAACTCATCCTCGTCTATGGTTCAAGTTCTTCTTGAGACTGGACGCACCCATCAAATTCGCGTTCATTTTTCACATATTAGTCATCCTATTTTAGGTGATACCTTATATCGGAAGTGCTTCTAGTCTTATTGCAAGACAAGCTCTTCATGCTTATAAAATTTCTTTTGTTCATCCGATTACCAAACAAAAGATGAGCTTTGTAAGCAAATTACCAGAAGATATGAAATATATTTTATAATATAACAAACGAGATAGGTTTATTCCTATCTCGTTTCATATAAAAAGTAAATCGATAAGCCGGGTTCTGTCGTGAATGGTCATTTATCTATTCCACATATTACTATGTGGCTCAAGCCACCTAAACCAAGAAGATGAAAGAGCATCTTAGCCTTCTTGGAATTACAAGATGTTGCTCCAGATGGGGTTTACATTGACCAGACATGTCACCATATCTGCGGTAAGCTCTTACCTCACCTTTTCACCCTTACCTAACAATAGGCGGTTATTTTCTGTTGCACTTTCCTTAGAGTTTCCTCTACTGGACGTTATCCAGCATCATTTGCTCTTATGGAGCCCGGACTTTCCTCGTACGCTGCCTCACGGCCTTGCTATACGCGACCATTTAATTTACTCTTTTCTTATTGTACTATATTTTAAAGAAAATTTCAAGAATTACAACACATTTAATTCTTCCATCAAATTTTTATATTTTAAATAAAAAATATCTGCATCGTTTTTATCAATTGTATTTTGTAAATCTTTTAATAAAATATAAGCTTTATTTAAATTATATTCTTTTTGGTTTTTCTCTCCCATATTATTAATCATAGCAATCATTGCTTCTTCTGCAAATAACAATTGCTTTTTTACTTCATCCACTTTGTTTTGCTCGATTAATGAATAAGCATTTAATACTCCAGATTTCACCTTGTATAAATTGGTTTGCATTTGGTCTGTAGAAAATCCTAAATAATAAGTTGGTATATAAGAATATAGCTTTGCAAGAAGCACTAATGTTTGTGCTTTGTCTTTATTTTTAATTGCTTTTGTTACAGCATCTAAGTCTGTATTAAACGCTAAAATCTTTTGATTATCAATATTTTGTTTATATAAGTCTAGTGTTACAATTGCCCAGTCCGAATAAAGAGTTTCAACCTGAGATGTTAAACTATCCCAATCTGGTGTTTTTTCTTTTACTAAAATACTATTTTGTACCATTTTATATTGATAATCATTTTTTTTACTTTGATCCTCTGAAGAGGAATTTGATGAACCATTTGAGGATTCATCTCCACTAGAAGAACTACTTTTGTTAGAAGAACCACTATCTTGTCCCTCTTTATTATTTGTTGTTTCGCTTTCTTGTTTTTCTTCTATCTTTTCTCTACTAATTTGATAGTTCTGAAATTTTATTCCATTTGCATCATTTAACATTTTAGCAATTGTTTTATCAAAATATTGCATTTCACTTGTAAGTTTGCTCTTTAACAACTCTTCTTCTTTATTGTTGCTACATCCAGATAATAGTAAAACACTACTAATAATAAGGAAATAACAGATAAATTTTTTTATTATTCTCATTATTGTATCACCTAAAACTAGTATTTCCATAAAATTTACCTTTTATTCTTTGGTATAGATAAAACCAAAAAAGAAATACTAGTTTTAAAAAGGAGATTTTTAATATGTATGCAATTATTAATTTATATAGTGATGAAAAAGGCGAAATTAATAAATTTTTGTCACAATATTATAATAAACAAATTCATCTTGAAAATGATTTAAAATGGGAAAATAAATATGAAAATCCTATTGAGCTTGCAGATATGATTGGTGGATTAATTGATAATAATGATAAATACCATATTAATATGTGGATTAGCTTAGATGAAGATGCATTTTTAAATGTAACAGACGATAATGCAGATAGCATTATTCGCTATCTGTATGAACGTTTTCCTTATTAGCTTAAAACTCTAACACAATTGTTACTGGTCCATCATTGGTTAGACTTACTTTCATATCAGCCCCAAAAATACCATGTGCTATACCAATTCCTTGCTCTTTTACTTCACTAATAAAATATTGATATAAGTCATTTGCATGGTCTGGTTTTCCTGCACCAGTAAAGCTTGGTCTATTTCCTCTTGTGCAATCTGCATAAAGCGTAAATTGTGAAATAGCTAATATTTGGCCATTTATCTCTTTTATTGATAAGTTCATTTTATTATTTTCATCATGAAAAATTCGTAAGTTGACAATTTTATGAACCATTTGTTTCACTGTTGCTTCAGTGTCATTATCTGATATTCCAATTAAAACAACAAGTCCTTGCCTAATTTCTCCTACTACTTTTTCTTCTACTATTACATTTGCGTTTGTTACTCTTTGAATTACTGTTTTCATTTTTTCTCCCTTTCTTTGAAAAATGGGCGGAAATGGATTCCGCCCCTACAAGTTTTACTACATCTTTTCCAAATCGTTATCTTCTTTTTGCTCATCTCCACAATTTGGGCAATAGTTATACTCTAACTCAATTTCGCAAAAGCAATTTGGGCATTGCTTTTTTTCTTTTAATGTTAAAAGTTCTTTTCTTTCTTCTTCAATTCGGTCACAAAGCTCATCAATTTGAATGCAGTATTCCTCTAATACTGATTCAATATCAATATCTAATGCTTTATCATTTACATGATGTTCATACATCTTTTTTCCAATTTCTTGATATAATTCTTCTACTTTTTCTTTGTTTTCATTCATCTGCATCTTTAGTTTTGCTTCTCTCGCTAATTTTGATGTTTTCTTTGTTGTATATTCATATGTTTTACTTGCTTGTTTCCCTAGCTTGTCAAAAAAATCCATTTCTAATACCTCCATTTATTAAGTATTATAAGTATTTTTTTGATTTTTATTCACTTTTTTTATCACGTGTCATAAGCATACTAACTGCTTCTTTTGGATTTAATCCATGATATAACACATCATAAACTGCATGTACAATTGGCATATCAACATCATAAATTTTTGAAAGTTCATAAGCAACTTCAATATTATCAATACTTTCAATTGTCATTCCCACAATTTCTCTTGTTTCTTCAATTGTTTTTCCTGCTCCAATTAATTTTCCTGCTCTTCTATTTCTGCTATGTTCACTCAAACATGTAACAATTAAATCACCAAGACCTGTTAAGCCATAGAAAGTTTCTTGGTTTCCTCCCATTTTTACACCTAAACGGCTAATCTCAGTTAATCCTCTTGTAATTAGTGCTGCAAAAGAATTATCTCCTAATCCAAGTTCTGCTGCAATTCCTGCACAAAAGGCGATAATGTTTTTTAAAGCTCCTCCAAGTTCAACACCTTTTATATCATAAGAAGTATAAATTCTCATTTTATCGTTCATAAAAAGAGAACGAACTTCTTCTTGTAAGCTTTCTTGTTTTGATGCTACTACCATGGCTGTAGGGATTTGCTTTGAGACTTCTTCTGCATGGCTTGGGCCAGATAATACTGCATATGGATGGTTTGGTAATTCTTCTTCAATAATTTGATCTAAAGAATTTAATGTCTCTCTTTCAAAACCTTTTGCACACATAATAATAGGTTGGTTCGTTACAAGGGTTTTATATTGTTTTAAGATATTACGAACAAATTTTGAAGGTGTTACATGGATAATGTAATCAGTATCTTCTAATGTTTCTTCAAAATTAGTATAACAAGTAATATTTTCAGGCAAGGTTACTTCTGGTAAGAATTTACACTTTTTTTCGTTGTTAATTAAATCTGCCTCTTCTTTAGCAAAAGACCATATTTTTACTTGATGCCCCATGTTTGCTAAATGAATAGAAAGAGCCACTCCCCAGCTTCCACTTCCAATAACTGCTATTTTTTTCAATTTAATTTCCTCCTATTTCTTTTTAAAAGATAATTTATTTTCCGTTCCACTTAGAATTCTACTAATATTAGTTCTATGATTAAATGCTACAATTAATGCCATAATTACACTAAAAATAAAGTAGTTTCCAGAAACAATAAAATATTCTTGTCCTATAAATAAAGTAAGAATTGGGAATAAAATAGCTGCAAGTACTGACCCTGCAGATACCATCCTTGTTAGCGCCATAATTACTAGGGCAAATACTAAACAAATTAACCCAATTTGCCAGTTAATTAGTAGTAATATACCAAGAGAGGTTGCAACTCCTTTTCCACCTTTAAATCCGAAAAAAATTGGAAATGTATGTCCAATAACAACTGCAATGGCAGCTACTTGAACAAGTAGTGCACTATCTAATTCTTTTACAATTGCACCTAACAGCATCGCTATTAAAATTACTACTACCCCTTTTAAAATATCACAAATTAAAGTAAGTGCTGCAATCTTTTTTCCAGCATTTCTTAAAACATTGGTTGCTCCTGCACCTTTACTTCCTTTTTCTCTTACATCAAATCCTGCCATTTTTTTGGTAAAAATAACACCAAAACTAATACTTCCAATTAGATATGCAATAATTGCTATTACAATATAATATGCCATTTTTAATACCTCCTATTTATTTTTTGATTCTATATTTTGTAATTCAAATCTATCTTTTTGTGTTACATTTGGATATTTTTCGTGGTCTACTTCTGACAAAACATGTTGTATGGACGAATATATAATTCGCCATTTCCATATAAAGCTCTATATAATACATATTTTTCTTTCGTTTCGCTATGTGTACACACATCTTCTACCAAATAATAATCGCCTTTAAAATGTTTATAGATTCCTTTTATTTTTAGTTCATTCATTCTTCTTTTTCCCCCTTCTCTCTTACAATCATACGAATTGGTGTTCCAACTAATCCAAATTCTTTTCGTAATTGATTGATTAAGTAACGTTCATAGGAAAAGTGGAATAATTCTTTGTTGTTTACAAACACAACAAATGTTGGTGGTTTTGTGGTTGCTTGTGTCATATAATAAATTTTTAAACGTTTTCCTTTGTCTGTTGGTGGTTGTACAATCGCAATTGCTTCGTTTAAAACTTGATTTAACATACCTGTTGTAACTCTTAATGCATTTTGACTCGCTACATTATTAATGGTTTCATATAGTTTGTTTACTCGTTGTCCAGTTTTTGCTGAAATAAATAGAATTGGTGCATATGTTAAATAAGATAATTTGTTATAAACATCTTTTTTAAATTGTTCGATGGTATAAGTATCTTTTTCAACAGCATCCCATTTATTAATGACTAATATAACACCTTTTCCAGCCTCATGTGCCTCCCCTGCAATTTTTGCATCTTGATCGGTTACTCCTTCTGTTGCGTCAATCATCATTAAACATACATCTGCTCTTTCAATAGCAAGAAGAGTTCTCATAACACTAAATTTTTCAATTCTTTCTTCTACTTTGCTTTTTCTTCTAATTCCTGCTGTATCAATAAATACATATTTCCCAAATTCGTTTTCGAAAGAAGAATCGATTGCATCTCTTGTGGTTCCTGCAATATTACTAACAATTACTCTTTCTTCCCCTAGTATTTTATTAACCAAAGAGGATTTCCCCACATTCGGTTTTCCAATAATTGCTACTTTTATGATTTCATCATTATTTTCATTTTCATCTTCTTCTGGAAAATTCTCATATACAGCGTCTAACACATCCCCTATTCCAATAGCATTGGTTGCTGAAAGTGGATGTGGTTCTCCTAATCCTAAATTATAAAATTCATAAATATCGTCTGATGTTTTTCCATAATTATCTGCCTTATTACAAACTAAAACAACTGGTTTATTTGCTCTTTTTAGGATTAATGCAATCTCTTTATCAACTTGAGTTACCCCTTGTTTCATGTCTGTTAAAAAAATGATAACATCTGCTAAGTTAATTGCAATATTAGCTTGGTTTGCAATTTCTTCTGTTATAAAATCTTCCGAACCAATTTCAATTCCGTCCAGTATCAATAACTGTAAAATCTCTTCCTCTCCAATTACATTCAGCATACACTCTATCTCTTGTAACACCTGGCTTGTCCTCTACAATTGATAATCTCTCTCCTATAATATAATTAAAAAAAGTTGATTTTCCAACATTTGGTCTTCCAACAATTGCAACTGTTGGTTTTGCCATTCTTCTTCACCTCATTTTCTATATTGCTATTCTATACCATTTATAGAATATAGTCAATTCTTGTTATACAAATTTAATAAAAAAGTACCACAAGCAATGTGGTACTTCTGTCTTATTTAGATAAGAAAATATTCCGTAATTCTTCTTCTCCAATTCCGTTAGCAAGTTCTTGAAGAACTTCTTCTTTGGTAAGGGCTTTTGTCAGTCGTACATTACCAATATAAATGGTATAGCACTCATTTTTATTTTTCAATATTTTATAGAGTGCTTTTGCCAGCTTCCATAAATTAAGCCCTTGGAAAGCAATGACTTTCCATTTTGCAGAATCAGGCTCTACTTGCTGTATCGCTATAGTACCTCCTGCTAAAGATTCTTCATATACTTGTAATTCTGGAGGGTGCTTTTTCTTCTTTTTGCCCACTTCAATCTCCTTTCAAATATATATCTATAACGTATCTTGTAAAGCATTGTATCATGTTATTTGACATTTTTCAATCTCTTATTTTCTTTTATTTATCATATTGTACAATTTCAGCCAAATAATGATACTGATTCCTGCTAATGTTAGTATATAAGATATTTTCATCCATGTTGTTCCTTCATAAGAGACTGCTATCGTTCCTGTTTTTGTATCGCTTATTGTTAACATGCAAAATCCATTTTGAGATTCCTCTACGTTTAATTCTTCTATTATTCCATCTTCATTTTCTAATTTTGCAGAGTATCCTAAATAAAAAATATATGGTAATTCTAATTTTACATTTCCTTGTACTTCTTCTAATGTAAACTTTAAGTTTGTACTGTTTTTGCTTACTCCACTAATTTTAGTATTGCCTTCTAATACAATTATTTCATTCGGTCTTTGTTCAATATATTTTCTATTTTTAAATGCCTTTTGTGGTAAATACTCGAACGATGCGCATCCTGCATGTACTCTTCCTGTTGTAGAATTAACTGGAATTGGAGTTAGGTATCTTTCTTCATTAAATGGTATTTCTACACTTTCTTTCATGAAAATTAAAGAAATACACATATATATCATTAAAAAAATAACAATATATATTTCTTTTTTTGAATTATGGTTCATAAAGTATGCAAAGCCAAAACCTGCAACGATGCTTAAGAAAAAGCTTGCAAACTCCATCATTCGCCATGTAAATTGAATCATTTTTAATGAATTGGGAAAGTATTCAAATGGAAATATTTTTAATGTCATAACAATACTTACAAAACCAAATATAGCAAAAATGGTAAGTAATCCTTTATGTCTAGTTGCAATTTTTTTTCGGTAGCAAAAGGTAGCTAACATTCCAAGTAAAATAGCAAAACCAATATGAAAGTTCATCTCAAAATGTAGCGTAATAAATAAATCTAATATTCCTAGCTTTGAGCTAATTAATGTGTTGTCTTTATACATTCTTTGTGGTAGAAACACTTCATAGTTTGTAGCTAACATATGTTCTAATAATGGAATCCAATAAAAGCTTGTACATAATAGAATAATAATCACACAAACTAAAATCTTTCTTATTATTTCTTTTGTTGCTAATTTCTTATAATGAATCAGTAGATAAATAAAGCAAAATATTGCTGTATAAACTGCCATTACATTATGGGTTAAGATAAGTCCAATAGCTCCAATGATAATACCAAATGGTTTCTTATTTTTTCTATGGAAGAGATCGTACATTCCACTAAATACGATTGGCAAAAAGATAAAAGATGCCAGTTCAGCTATTGCAATACGGTTATAAAGGTCTGTTAAATGATATGGCGCAGACATATATAAAATAGCTACAATTACTCCTGCTTTATAACTATGAAACATCTTATATGTAAATTGAAACATGCATATTCCTGATAACATTACTGTAAATAGCATGAATAGTTTTAAGCATATAACAAAAGAAGCTGTAACTATGTAAAAAAGTAATGGAATATATGCTGTTAATGGACTATAAAATAAGTTCCATGAATAGCCAAATCCGTTACAAAAATCAGGCATAATGATACCAAAAGTATCTCCTTGTTTTATGCTGTTATATGTTCCAATTAATCGACATATATGTTGAATTCCATCATCTCTTGATATATCCATGTATTTTGAAAATAATGGAATGCATAAGAAAATTGAAATAGCAATAATAATGATATAACTTAATACTTTTTTATTTTTTAATATATCTCTTACAACTCTTTTCATTTGCTACTCCTTTTATTAATATGTATTTTTACCCTCTAACAAGTCATCGTTTTTAATCCAATCTTCCACATCTACTACTAAATATTCGCCTTTATTTGCACCACGGATAATTACTTCTTTAATTCCAGCATTAATAATCATTTTTCTACACATTTGGCAAGAATTTGCTCCTGGTTCATAGGCTCCTGTATCTACTCTTTTTCCTACTAAATACATTGTGGCACCTATCATATCTTTTCTAGAAGCACTAAGCATTGCATTTTGTTCTGCGTGAACACTTCTGCAAGCATCATAACCACCATGATGAATATCTGGAAACTTCTCTTTTTTAGTGCAATATCCTAAATCAATACAATTTACTCTTCCACGAGGAGCACCAGAATAGCCTGTAGAAATAATTTCATCATTTTTTACAATAATACATCCAAAGTTTTTACGAAGACATGTTCCTCTTTCTAATACTGCTTCTGCTATATTTAAATAGTAATTAATTTTATCTACTCTTTTATTTTCTTCCATATTTCTCACCTTCACTTTTTTCTCATTATATCAATGTTTGATATTTTTTTCAATAAATTTTTATAAAAAGCTAACCTATCTCTTGACAAATTTGTTAAAAATTAGTATACTCTTATAGTGAATTTAAAAACGCTAAAAATTTAAAAGATATATACATATCGATGAGAACGAGGAGGGAATAAAAATGGCACAACCAAAAAGAAGATGGTCTAAAGCAAGAACAGGATTAAAAAGATCAACATGGAAATTAGAAAACCCTAACTTTGCTGAATGTCCACATTGCCACGAACCAGTTATGCAACATACAGCTTGCTCAAACTGTGGATACTATGATGGAAAAAAAGTTATGGCAGGAAAAAATGAAGAAAATAACTAATAAAGAAACAACACCATAAGGTGTTGCTTTTTTATATTCATACTCATAAAAGGGACGCTGTTAAAACACTCAGCGTCCCTTTCCCCTATTCAGTTTTTTTCGATAATACCAGCATTACAGTCGCTTATGCGCTTAACCAGCTTCCGTATCGGCGTATGCACTTTGAAATACTTATGTCCATCTTTACCAACAAGCTCCGGCACACTCTGCCATATCTGAGCCTTTGTCATTCCAAACTGCTCCTCAAGGTCCTCGATTGAAATATCTTCTGAAGTTCTCAAAACCATCATGCAGATTCCGATTACTCTTTCAAAATCTTCTCCCAATACTTCTTTTGCTTTTCCAGGCCCTTTATTGCCGATTTTTACTCTTGCATGCTCAATGCCGTTTGCCTTAGCTACTTTGTGCAGCTTCAAGCATGTGTTCAAAAGCGTATAGCCTACCTGATTAAGTCCTTCAGAAGTAACAACGCCTCCCAGTACTCCTAAGGCATAAGCTAAGTCTAATTCGACTACTATATCCTTCTTTGCCTCCAAAATATACTCTTCAATTGGTCTGTTTGTCATCATGGTTATGACTCCTTTCTTTTTGCTATTGTTATTTTGGTTATAGGGTTTCCTACTATTTCAGGATAACTTAATTATACTACTAATTATGTAAAATTGCAACAGTTTTACATAAATTTGTTAATTTTATACAAAAATGAAGAAATTAATAAAATTTCTTCATTTTTTATCTTCTATTTTACAAACACATAATAAGCTTTATAAGCACAATATATATCAAATTTAGACGTTACTTCATATGGTGCATGCATTGATAATACTGGCACACCACAATCAATTACATCAATTCCTTTATTAGCTAATATATAAGCGATGGTTCCTCCACCACCTACATCTACTTTTCCAAGTTCAGATACTTGATAAGGTATATTTGCTTCTTCAAATATGTTTCTTACTTCTGCTACATATTCTGCATTCGCATCCGATGCTCCCGATTTTCCTCTTGCTCCTGTATATTTGTTTAATCCAATTCCATGTCCAATCATAGCTACATTGTTTTTCTCAGAAACAGATGCATAAATTGGGTCTAATCCTGCATCAACATCAGCTGATAACATTTTAGAATGGCAAAATACCTTTTCTAAAGCGTTTGGTCTATTTTCATTCTTTTTATTTAGTAATTCAGAAACAAAGTAATCAAACACATGTGATTCCATACCAGTGTTACCCATACTTCCGATTTCTTCTTTATCTGATAAAATACATACTGCTGTTTTTTCTGGGTTTTGTACATCTAGCATTGCACGAACTGATGTATATGCACAAACACGGTCATCTTGGCCATAAGAAGCAACCATACTTCTATCAAATCCTAAACTTCTTGCTTTGAATGCTGGAACTATTTCTAATTCGGAACTTACAAAATCAATTTCTTTCATTCCGTATTTTTCATTTAATAGCATCAACATATTTAATTTTACTTTTTCAGAAATATCTTTGTCTTCTTCTGGAATGCTTCCAATTAAAACATTTAAGTCTTCTCCGTTAATTCCTTCTTTTAATTTTTTCTCCATTTGTTCTTGTGCTAAATGTGGTAATAAATCTGTAATCGTAAAGATTGGGTCATTTTCATCTTCCCCAATTGCTACTTCAACTTTTTCTCCATTGGATTTTACAATCACACCATGGATTGCAAGCGGGATTGTTGTCCATTGATATTTTTTAATGCCTCCATAATAATGAGTTTTTAAATAAGCAAATCCGTTATCTTCATATAATGGATTTGGTTTTAAATCTAATCTTGGTGAATCAATATGAGCTCCTAATATTTGTAATCCATTTTCTAATGCTTCCTTACCAATTACAGCAATATACATACTTTTATCGCGATTAATGTAATATACTTTATCTCCAGCAACCAAATTTTCCTTTTCACATATATTGCAAAATCCATTTTCTTTTAACATTTTTTCTACAAAATGAACTGCTTCTCTTTCTGTTTTTACTTTGTTTAAAAAGTAAATATATTCATCTGAAAATTTAAATATATTTTCTTTATTTTCATTTGAAATATTTTTCCATCCTGTTTCTTTCTTGTTAAATAACTCTTGCTTTTCCATTTTATTTCCTCCTTTGAATTTCCATTATATTACACGTTAAAGCGGAATAGAACAATATCGCCATCTTGCATAATATACTCTTTTCCTTCTGAACGTAATAATCCTTTTTCTTTTACTGCATTCATAGAACCTTCACGTATTAAATCATCATAGGATACAACTTCTGCACGAATAAATCCTCTTTCAATATCAGAATGGATTTTTCCTGCGGCAGCTGGTGCTTTTGTTCCTTTTTTAATGGTCCAAGCACGTACTTCTGGTTCCCCTGCTGTTAAAAAGCTCATTAAACCTAATAAATCATAACTTGCTTTTATTACTTTATCTAATCCTGATTCTTCTAATCCTAATGCTTCCAACATTTCTTTTTTATCATTATCATCTAAGCTTGCTAATTCTTCTTCAATTTTAACACATAACGGAATGACTAATGCATTTTCGTTTTTCGCATATTCTTTTACTTTTAACACATTTACATCATTTTCTGCATTATCCAATTGTTCTTCTGAAACATTAGCAATGTATAGTATTGGCTTTAATGTTAATAAATATGTATCTTTTACCAATTCTTTTTCTTCATCAGTTAAATCCAATGTTCTTGCCGATTTTCCTTCTTCTAATGTTTTTTTAATTTTTTCAAACACGTCAATTTCAACTTGTATTTTTTTATCTGCTTTTAGCTGTTTTCTTGCTCTATCCAATCTCTTATCAACTGTTTCAATATCTGCAAAAATTAATTCTAAATTAATGGTTTCAATATCTCTTAATGAATTAATATCACCATCAACATGAACTACATTTGGATCTTCAAAACAACGAACTACTTCTACAATGCTATCCACCTCACGAATATGAGATAAAAACTTATTACCAAGTCCTTCCCCTTTACTTGCTCCTTTTACAAGACCTGCAATATCTACAAATTCAATTACCGCATGTGTTGTCTTTTCTGGGTTATACATTTGGGTTAGCTTGTCTAATCTTTCATCTGGAACAGGTACAACACCTACATTTGGCTCAATCGTACAAAATGGATAATTTGCACACTCTGCCCCTGCTTTTGTAATTGCATTAAACATCGTACTTTTTCCTACATTAGGAAGTCCTACAATACCTATTTTCACGTTTATTCTCTCCTATCTTTTCATTCTAATAAACGTATTATATCATTGTTTATTTTATTTTCCAAGAGCTTATGAAAAATTTGTAAAAAGAAAGAAGGAAAGCTCAAGAGCTTTCCTTCTTTCTTGAATTATCCAATATCTGCCTCATTTTTGCACTGTTTCAGGATTTCTGCATCTTCAAAGATTGCTTGCAAGAAAAAGCCATCTTTAAATTCTATTACCGGAAGAATTCTTCCTCCATATTTTTCTACTAAACTTTCCAAAGTCGAGATTGTTTCCCGCATTTCTTCCTTTTGTGTTTCATGCCCCGATATACTAATCGGCCATACATAAGCTGTTTTAGGTGTCGTTTTACTCATACTGCTATACCTCCACTTTCTTCGTTTTTGCACTTTATTGCGCTATATTTATATTGTATCACATTTATGTAGATTTGTAAAATCCTTAATTATATTATAAGAATTGTTATATCCTTAATTGACTGTTATAGCTACTTTATTTTTTACACATAAATCATTTCTACCTATAACCTATAATTTCTTATTTATTGTACTCTTTATAGTTTTTAGCCAAATTTATCTCTCCTGATAAGTCTAATATCATTCCAATAAATGCAATTATTCCACCTATTGCAAACCCAACAATTTGTGGCATGAATTCTTTAATCATTAAAAATGATAATAGAATAACTATGAATCCTATTATAGATACTATTCCTCCTGACAACATTAATTTATAACTTGTAGCTTTTTCTTGTTTGCATTTTTTCTTAAATTCTTTTTTATCCATAATATTTATTTTCTCCTTTCAATAAAATGTATGCAATTTTTGGGAATTAGAAATCACTAACTTTAATGATACTAATCATACCACACATTCCTTTCTTTTTCAAAATAAAGGCAACAAAAAAATCAACTTTAAGTTGATTTATCAATGTTTTCGTTTGGTGCGACGATTTTACTCAAGTGGAGCTACTAACGGGAATCGAACCCGTGACCTCTACCTTACCAAGGTAGCACTCTACCGACTGAGCTATAGTAGCATATTTGAATTCGCTGACCAAGTAGTTTTTGAATTTACAAATTGTATTATATGTGTTACAATTGCTTTTGTCAATATTTTATTGATAAAATTTATACAAAAAGGAATGAATTATATGGCAAAATTTGAACATAAATTTGAAATCGGGTTTCGTGATGTTGGAAAAAGTAATGAGCTTACCAATAAAGGCTTACTTGGTTTTTTAGAGGACATTGCAGGTATGCATTCAAATCAAGTTGGTTTTGGTTTAAATAATATTGATAAAACAGGTTTAACTTGGGTATTGTTAAATTGGAAAGTACGTATTTTTAAACGTCCTCTTTATGGAGAATCTATTTTTATTAAAACTTGGGCAAGAAATAGTGTAAAGTTTTATACTTTTCGTGATTTTGAAGTATATGATAATAATAATGAATTAGTTGCTATTGCAAGTAGTAAATGGGTTTTAATGGATGCTAAAACAATGCATTTAACGAAAATTCCAGAAGAGATGATTGGTAAATACAAACCAGAATTAACATGTGTATTTGAAGGGGAACCTGAAATTAATAAAATTGATATTCCTGAAGAATATGCTAATATGCTTTCTTATACCATTCAGAGAAAAGATATCGATATTAATAGACATGTGCATAATACTTACTATTTAGATTTTGCATATGAAGTTCTTCCTGAAGATATTTATGAAAATAGTAATTTAGATTGTTTTGAAATTCTTTATAAAAAAGAAACGAAACTTGGAGAAACAATAAAATGTTTCTATGCAAAGATAGAACAATCTCATTATATTGTTATGAAAACACAAGATGAAACTACAATTCATTGTGTTATAAGATTTGATGAAACAATAAAGGAGTAAATTTATGGCTTTTGATGGAATTGTCACAAAACAAGTAATACAAGAACTAAATACATGTATACTTGGTGGAAAAATAAATAAAGTTTATCAGCCGAATAAAAATGAAATTTTATTCGGCATTTATGCCAATGGAAAACACTATTGCTTATTAATTAATATTGATGCAACTTGCTGTCGAATGCATTTAAGTGATATACAAAAACCAAATCCTTTCCATGCACCTAATTTTTGTATGCTTCTTCGCAAACACTTAATTGGTATGAAAATAAAAGCATTTGAAACTTACGATTTAGAAAGAGTTATCAAAATTGTATTAGAAGGTTATAACGAGTTAAATGATTTTATTACCAAAGAAATTGTTGTGGAATTAATGGGAAAACATAGTAATCTTATTTTATTAAACAACTCTTCTAAGATTATTGATAGTATGCGCCATTTAGAAGTGTCTTCTAATGCAACAAGAGATATCTTACCTGCTCGTTTGTACACTTTTCCTACTACTGAAAAATTAAGTTTTCTAGACATAGAATCTTTTGAAGAATTTTATAAACTGGTTATTCCATATCTTGGAAAAGAAAAAATTAATATCCTCTTATCTTCTCGTTTTATTGGCATTAGTAACTCACTTGTTACTTCTTTATTACAATCACATCAAATTTCTGCTAATTCCGTTTCAGAAGAAGATTGTTATGTTTTATATAACACATTAAAAGAGCTTATTACTACTTCTTCTGCTCTGTGTATTCCCTTTTCTAATGGAGAAAAACAAGATTATGTTGTAACACTTGGAGATAAGTCCTCTCCTCTAGATATTAATTTCTTTTTAGATAATTTTTATTATAAAAAGGAAACTACAAATGAGTTTATTAGCTATCGAAACAGTGTTCTAAAACTCATTTTAAATGAATTAAAAAAATATACAAAACGCTTAAATAACATAAACCAAAAGTTAGAAGAATGTGATAAAAAAGAACAATATCGTATTTATGGAGAACTTATTACGGCTAATCTTTATCATATTAATGCAAATGATAATGTCGATAGAATTACATTAGATAATTATTATGATAACAACACCCCTATTTGTGTTCCACTAGATAAAAGTATCTGCATTGCTATGAATGCCAAGAAATATTTTAAAAAATACGCAAAACTAAAAAATGCTTGCGAAATCGTAACCCTTCAAAAACAAGAAACAAAACGTGAAATTGATTATATCGAAAGTATTATTTATGAATTAGAGGTAGCAACTACTGTTTCAGATATTGATTCAATTTACACAGAATTTTCAGAAAACTTTTTAGGAAAAAATATACTAAATTCTTCAAAACCATCAAAAAAGAAAATGTCTAAAAAGAAAAAAGAAGAGCCTTTCTCCCCTCTTACTTTAACAATTGATGGCTATGCTGTTTTGATTGGAAGAAACAATAAACAAAACGACCATTTAACCTTAAAATATGCTCACTCAAATGACTTATGGTTTCACGTAAAAGATATTCATGGAAGCCATGTCGTTTTAAAAACCAATGGAGAAGAAATTCTGCAAGAAACGATTAATAAATGTGCTTCTCTTTGTGCTTTTTATAGCAAAGCAAAAAATTCTTCTAATGTGGCTGTTGACTATACTTTTATACGTTATGTAAAAAAACCATCTGGTTCAAAACCTGGTATGGTAATTTACACAAACTTTCAAACTGTTAATGTGCAACCAAACAATTTTGACTTATGCTAATTATAGTGTTATAATATTAATAAGTAATTGCGTTGGAATTATAAAATAAGGAGGCTTTACAACATGAAAATAACTAACACCACAAACAGTAGCAACAATAACAAAACAGAGCTCCTTGAGGCTTTCATTCAAGATTTACATGCAAATGTAGAATTACTACATGAACTTTACTTTCGTTCAGAAAGTGAAAATGTTTCCGACAATGAAATGCTTGAAACACTCTCTGAAGTAGATTCTAATTTGTTAGAGTTGCAGCGATGTATGCGTTCTTTTGTGAATCACGAAAAAATGCACATAACAGTAAAATGATAGTTCTGACCGTATTAGGCGAATGCTTTTTATAGCATTCGCTACTTCTTTTTATTAATATTAAGAAATTTTTAATTGATATTTTCGAAAAATACGATATAATGTTGATATAAGGATGTGATAATATGAAGTTTATAAAAAGATTAATCATCACCATTCTATTAATCATGATTATTGTTGTTAGTGTAATTGTTTATATGGGATATAATATGTACCAAAATGCGATTACCAATCAAAGTATTGCAAGTCGTATTGAAGAAATCAGAGCAGATGAAAATTATATTCATTTTAATGATATTCCAGATGATTTTAAACATGCTATTGTAGCAATAGAAGATCATCGTTTTTATACTCATAGCGGAATTGATATTATTACGACAACTCGCTCTATGTTAGAAAATATTAAAGAAAAAGATATTGTTGCTGGCGGAAGTACGATTACGCAACAGCTTCGGAAGACTTATGTATTTTACTCAAGAGCAACGTTTTACTAGAAAAATCGCCGAACTTTTTGTTGCATTTAATTTAGAAAAAGATTACTCAAAAGATGATATTTTAGAATTGTATTGTAATATGATTTATTATGGAAATGGTTATTATGGTTTAAGAGAAGCAAGCCTTGGTTATTTTAAAAAGGAACCAAAAGATTTAACATTAAAAGAAGCTTCTCTATTAGCAGGTATTCCTAATGCACCTAGTGTATATGCTCCTACAAAAAATATAGAGCTTGCTCATAAAAGACAATCGATTGTTTTAGCGCAAATGGTAAAATATCATTACATTTCAGAAGAACAAAAACAAGAAATTGAAAAAACATATCAGGAATAAATTTTTAAAAGGGTTGCATGTTTGCAACCCTTTACGTTTCCCCCCTACCTTTTATAAATTTTTAGTAGGAAGCTTTTTCGTTCGATTCATTTTGTTAGAATATACTTTATCCATCACTCGGTCTGGATAATGTTTATCTAAAAAAGCATCCATTTTGCTATTTGCTTCTATCTTTAGTACTCTTTCATTTTGTCTTGCCCCAGCAAGGCAAGAAATACCGATATTAAATAGCATAAACCCTATTAATATTGCTGTAATACATTTAAATTGTTTGTTTCCAATATAGATATCTATTTTTTGAAGAAGAGGCATAACAAATTTTACAAATAATACCCCTAATATTCCCCAACAAAGGCAAAATAATAAGCTTGTTCTTCCTCCTATATTTAAAAACATATCACTATAATCCCAAGATACTGTTCCAAAGCATATTTCTTGAAATAGGGAACAAAAATATTCAATTGCTCCTCCAAGAATCATACTTAATAGAAATACTTTTTTTACATCTGTTATTCTACTTACAATGAAGTAGTACATAATTGCACCTATTCCATATACTGGAATAAAAGGTCCATAAATAAGTCCTTGTCTTATTTTAAAAGAATGGTCAAATATAATTCCTACTAAAGTTTCTACAATACATCCTACAATACTTCCAATTAAAAATACCCAGAATATTTTTATAAATTCTTCTTTTACTACTTGAAGTTTTTGCTTTTCCACACAATCCCTCCTATTGGTTCATTTTTTATTTCATTTGTTACTATATCATATATTTCTTAATTCTTTATTAAGCATTTTTTAAAGTTCCGTTAAGGCGCGATAATTGCTTTATATTCGATTTCTTCCATAAAAGGAAACATTTCTTTTAAACGCTTTTTTGTAATCATCGCCATACGTGGTTGTGGGTTTTTATCGTGAACTGATATTAATTTCTGTGTATAACAATTCTCGGTAGTTTTAAATACCAAATATCGATTATTCACATACGTAAAATAAATTTGAAACCCATTATTTAATTCTTCATCAAATCGTTCGAATGTGTACTTTTCGCTCATTTTTACCCCTTTATCATTTCTTCAAATTGTGACTCTGTTAGGATTGTAACTCCTAGGCTTTGCGCTTTTGTTAGTTTACTACCTGCTTCTTCTCCTGCTAATACATAGCTTGTCTTTTTTGAAACAGAAGAGGATACTTTCCCTCCAAAACTTTCAATAATACTTGTTGCTTCCTCTCTTGTATAATTTTCTAAAGAACCTGTTAAAACAAACGTTAAACCTTCAAATCTTTGCTCTTTACTTTCAGTTTCTTCTTCCTTCATATTAACACCTGCATCACGTAGCTTGTTTATTAAATCTATCGTTTGTTCCTGTCTAAAAAACTCATAAATGCTAGATGCCATAATAGATCCTACATCTTCTAACTCTGCTAATTCCTCTTTTTGAGCATTCATCAAATACTCTATTGTTTTAAAGTGTTTTGCAATCGTTTTTGCAGATTTTGTTCCAATATGTCTTATTCCTAATGCAGTAAGTAATTTATAAAATGGTCTTTTTTTACTGTCTAAAATAGCATTTATTAGGTTTGTTGCAAACTTGGTTCCATTTTTCTTTAATGATGCAATATCTTCAAATGTTAAGGTATAAATATCTGCAATATTTGCAATTAATCCTTTTTCAATAAATTGCTGTACCAAATTTTCGCCAAGTCCTTCAATATCCATTCCTTCTTTGGATACAAAGTGAATAATGTTTCGAAGTAGTTTGGCTGGGCATTCTATTCCCATACAACGAATCGCAGCTTCTCCTTCTTCACGGATAGCTTCTGCGCCACATACCGGACATACTGTTGGCATTGTAAATTCTATTTCTTTTCCTGTTCGTTTTTCTTTTTTTACTTCTACAATTTCTGGTATAACATCTCCTGCTTTTTGAATGACAACTGTATCGCCAATTCTTAAATCTTTTTCTTTTATAAAATCTTCGTTATGAAGTGTTGTTTTAGAAATTTTAGAACCTGCCACACTTACTGGTTCTAAAATTGCCATTGGTGTAATAACTCCTGTTCTTCCTACTTGGCAAATAATATCTTTTAAAATCGTTTCTTTTTTCTCTGGTGGATATTTATAAGCAATTGCCCATCTTGGTGTTTTTGCTGTACTTCCTAGGTCTTGTCTTAAACTTAAATTATCAACTTTTACAACTGCTCCATCAATTCCAAAAGTTAATTTTTCTCGTTCTTCTCCTATTTTATTAATTGCATTTATTGCTTCTTCTATGGTATCACATGGAATTTTAACAGGGTTTACATTAAAGCCTAAGTTTTCTAAGAAAAGCAATTCCTCATAATGAGATTCGAACTCTTTTCCTTCTATTTTTTGTACGTTGAAAATATAAATATCTAATGGTCTTGATGCAGTTATATTACTATCCAGCTGTCTTAAAGAACCAGCAGCAGCATTTCTAGCATTAGCAAATAACGGTTGTTCTTCTAAGGCTCTTTCTTCATTCATTTGTTCAAAGTCTTTTTTACTAATAAATACTTCTCCACGAACTGTGATATTTAATGGTTCTTTTAGCTTTTGTGGGATAGTTTTGATTGTTTTTAAGTTCTCGGTTACATCTTCTCCAATTAATCCATTTCCTCTTGTTGCACCTTGTACCAAAATCCCATTTTCATATTTTAAAGCTGCTGATAAGCCATCTATTTTAGTTTCTACTACATATTTTGTTGTCTTTCCATGTTCCTCTTCTGCTTTTTTAATTTTGTTATCAAATTCAACTAACTCGTCAAAATTAAATATATCTTGTAAACTTTGAAGTGGGACTTCATGTTCTACTTCTTTAAAACCTTTTTTTACATGTCCTCCAACTTTTTGTGTTAAAGAATCCTTTGATGAAAACTCTGGAAATTCTTTTTCTAAATTACGTAATTCTACCATTATCATATCATATTCAAAGTCAGATATTTCTGGTGCATCATCATCATAATATCGTTTTGCATGATATTCCACTAAAGTTCGTAATTCTTCTATACGTTTCTTTGCTTCTTCTGCATTCATGTTTTTATCTCCTTAGTCTTTAAATAAATCTTTTCCATTTTTAATATAGTCATATCCAGAAAAGATAGTTGCTATTACACAAATTGTCATCATAATGGTGACGGCAAAGTTAATCCAATAATGGTATCCTGTTAGTCCACCATTAAAAATAGCGCCATAGTAACTGGTATCGATAAAAGCTAAAATGATTGCTATCATTTGTGTTACGGTTTTTAATTTTCCCCAAATAGAAGCAGCAACAACTTTACCACCTTTTTCTACTGCAATTAAACGATATCCAGACACCACAAATTCTCTAAATAAAATAATAATTGGTATCCAAGCAGGTAATTTATTCATTTCCACTAATAACATCATAGCAGCAAGGACTAATATCTTATCTGCAATTGGATCTAAAAACTTCCCAAAAGTTGTTACTTGGTTTCTAGCTCTAGCAATTGTTCCATCTAATTTATCCGTAATGGATGCGATTACAAAAATTAAATTCATAAGCCACATAGAAATTGGCACACCCCATAAATCTCCTGGAATATGAAAAAATGGGATAATCACCATAATTGGTACTAATATAATACGAAAAATCGTTAATTTATTTGGTAAATTCATTGTTTTTCCTCCTTGTAACTTCATAGCAATATTATATACAAAAACAATAAAAAAAGGAAGTAGAAAAGAAAAAAATATGCAAAAAAAGGCATCGTTTCCTCCGCCCTTTTTTGCATTCTTTGTTAAATCCCAAATATGTGTCTTGCATCAAGTTTCTTTTGTCTGAACACAGATTCTACTACATCAGATATCTGGCATTTTGCTATTTCAATTTCGATTTTGTTGAGATATTCGCTTAAATTAAAGAAAAAGGCTTTTTCTGAAGTAATCTTTACTCCATAAATTGCATACTCTTTCTCCATCTCAAACGAATCAATTTCTTTTGCAGTTCTTCCAAGCACTTTATAAAATTCATTTTCCTCGCACTTGTCCTGGTTGGAGATCTTGATTACTTCCCGCATGAAATGAATCTTCGTTAAGTAATCTGTCTTCCAATCATCAAACTTCTCAATCTGTTGTTCTGTAAAATTTAACGCCATTTTATACCTCCTTTAACAAAAAAAGAAATATTACTACTTGTGCTTTATTTTTCTTGCCACACAAGCAAAGTTACTATTTCAGTATATCACATTTATGTCGATTTGTAAAATTCTACCTTCTGTTATTCTCTACTATATCGACAATATCGGTTATATAGTCCCCTATTACAGGTATATTTAAAGTTACAATTTTTTGTAAGACAATGACAAGTATTGCTGTAAGTATGGTAAAGCCAATTCCTATTCCTATCCCTTTTGCAATACCTGCAAGTAAATTTCGTATTAGCATTTCTTTTCGATTTCCTAATAATTCAGCCAAATCGATTAGATTGTTTTTGGTTAATACAAAATTTAAATTATCGATATTTTTCATTAATTTTTCTAGTTTTGATTTTCTTAAAAACATAATAAACCACCCTATTCTTATTAGAGTGGTTTATTTTCTTTAAACTATACATCATTTAGAAGATTTGATATTGTATTTGTGTTATTAATTGTTATTTGATTTTGCTTTTTCTTATCTTCTTCTTCTTTTCGTTCTTCTAGTTTATTAATTAATTCTTGTAGTTTCTTTAAATCTTTTCCAATCATTTCCCAATCGTTATTGTTAGAAGATGTTTGTAAATTATTATTTGCTTTTATGACAGCTTCTATTAAATCCTCAATGGTATCCGTATTTTCTACTTCGATATTAACCGCTGATTGTGATAAAAGATTTTTAATAGCTCCTTTTAAGGTATCATCAATTGCCACTTTATTTCCACATGCTACAATAACTTTTTTAAGAGTTGGTATGCTCTTTGATTCATTTAACGATATCTGATAAATTGGTTGTACATATAAAATGGTATTATTAATTGGAACTGCTATCATACTTTTTATGGTTCTCATACCTGCTATATTAATGCTTTCTAATTCTTTTGCAATCGTTTCATCTTGTCCAAGAAGTGTCTCTAACTGCATTGGTCCTAGAATGTTAGTATCTTGTGGAAATTTGTATAATCGCAACCTTGCATTTCCATTTTCATCATAAGTTCCTACTAGATATGCTTTCAAACTTTGTTTATCAAGTAATGTATAGGAAGTAACAAGTCCTAATTCCATTTTATCAGAATCGATTGTTTTTAACATTGTATAATAAGGCTCTTGTTTCACTCCTTTGGTCGATGTTTGTGCCGTTCTCGAATATTTTGCAATTTCCCATATGTCATCACTTCTATACAATACATCTGTACTTACATTATGATACATTTGTAAGATTTCTGCTTGAATATTATATAAAAACTCTGGATATACAAAATGACTTGCAATATCACTAGGAATCGCTTCTTCCTCAAATAAATCTGAGTACATGTTTTTATATGCCATAATAATTGGGTCTGAAGTATCTGTAATATAGAATTTTGTTGCACCATCATATGCATCTACTAATACTTTTAACGAATTTCTTATATAGTTAATTTCATGCTTTGTTCCATTGTATGTAATAGTAATTGGTTGTGAATATGGGTATTTGTTTGTTACCGTATAGGCATCTAATACCCATACCAATCGTCCTTCATTAGAAATTACTAAATATGGTTCTTCATCATAAATCACATTTGGTAAAATTGTTTTTGCTCTTTGAATGATATTTCGATTCATCACTATTTTGCTATCTTTTGATACATTGCTAGAAAGTGCAAGGTTAATATCTCCTTGTCTTAGAGCAAGAATCATACGGTCAATAAAGTTTAATTTTAATCCTGCTTCTCCATCATATACATATTCTGTATTTTGTGATGTTGTTGTTGGATAATCAAACTCAGATTTGTTGGTACTATTGGTTACAATAGTGTTATTGGTTTCTAATCCAAAATAAATCCTAGGCTCACTAATAAAAAGTGCTTGGTTATTTGCCAAGAAATCTTTTTGAATATATTTTACATTTCCTAATTCATCCGTTTGTGTTGCAGATGTAATAACTGCTCCAAAACCATGTGTATACTCATATGTCTTGTTGTTATAGGTTCTATCTCCACCACTAATAATTTCTCTTGGTGCAACATAAACAACTTCTTTTTTGCCATTTACATCATATTGGTTAATATTCACATTTCGGTATGAATAATACCCTGTACTTGTTTGTGTAACTCCTAATGTTTTCAGGGTTACTTCTTCTGTTACCGTTGTAATATTACTAATTAATTCACTGTTACGTTCGATTTCTTTTAAATTTTGAGTATCATTATTACTAATTTCTGTTTCATCTATTCGAATATTATATGCTGTTTTAGTACTATCGATATTATTTTTAATATAGTCTTTTTCTTTATCTAATTCATTTGTATTAATATAAATGAATTTAAATCCAACCATAATCACAAATAAACAAACTAAGTAAATTGGTGTTGCAAGTACCGATAAAACTACATTTTTAGTCTTCTTTTCTTTAAAATAACCAATTGCTTTCCAAATAGAAATAACCATAACAATTGAAAGCAAACGATATCCCCATAATTTAATTGTAACATCTGTAATTCCTGCTCCATAGATTGCTGTTGAATTATCGTTGTTTAAAATTAAAAATTTGTCAGTTAAAATCCCTTGTGCTTTTACTAATATTAGTACTGCAAATAAAACGGCAAGTACTCGTACATTACGAATAATCTGTTTAAAAAAGTTACTTCTTTTTAATGTTTCTGCATTAATACCATCAAAGTATTTATTAAAGATAATAATATAATATATCGTAGTATATGCTGTAAGTCCTATAATCAGTGCTATAAAATAGAATATGATTAATTCGATAAATGGTTTTTCAAAGATGTAAAATGCAATATCTGCTCCAAAAATCGGATCATACATTCCAAACCATGCACGGTTAACAAACAATGCCACTTGTCCACTTATTAAGTATGAAATTGCAATACTGATAATTGCAGACAAAATAAAAGCAATGGATTTATTTGGTAGTTTGGGCATTTGCTTTTTTTCCTCATCAAAAAAGGCTTTTAATCCTTTTCGAATTCCTCTATTTACAAAATAGAATGCTATAAATAGAATAACAAAATTAGCGCCTATTGTTGCATATTGGTAAAATAAGTTTTGCTCAAATACTTGCTTAAATTGCTCTCCTATTTCAATCGTTTCTAAATAGCTTCCTCGATAAGAAATATAAGTAAACATTGCTAAAATTAAAGCAACAATTAATACTAATATAACTCTTGTTCGTATTTTTCTTGTTTTCTTTTGTTGTTGCTGTTTTACATTTTCTTCTTTTTGCATGTTTTCCCTCCTAAATAAACGCTTTTACAAAGTCTTCCGCATCAAAAAGTTCCATATCGTCAATTTGTTCTCCAACGCCAATAAACTTAATTGGCAATTTGTTTTCATCTACAATTCCTAGCACCACTCCACCTTTTGCTGTTCCATCTAATTTAGTAAGAACAATTCCTGTAAGTGGTGTTGTCTCACTAAATGCTTTTACTTGTGAAATTGCATTTTGTCCTGTTGTTGCATCAATTACAATTAATACTTCTTTTGAGCAATCTGGCAATTCTTTATCAATTACTTTTTGAATTTTAGCAAGCTCATCCATTAAATATTTTTTATTATGAAGTCTTCCTGCTGTATCACAAATCAAAACATCTGCATTGGTTTCTTTTGTAATTTTAATCGCTTCATATACAACTGAGGCAGGGTCTGAGCCTTCTTCTTTTTTTACCATATCACATCCAGAACGTTTTGCCCAAATCTCTAATTGTTCTACTGCTGCTGCACGAAAGGTATCTGCTGCTGCAATCACAATCTTCTTTCCGTCTTTCTTTAAACGGTTTGTAATTTTTCCAATAGAAGTCGTTTTTCCAACACCATTTACGCCAACCACTAAAATAACGGATGGTTTTGTATCTAATTGTAACGAACTATCAATGTCTAAAATGTGTGCCATTTCTTCTCTTAATGCTTGTTTTACTTCTTCAGAATCTTGTATATTTTCTTTTTTAATTCTTTCTCTTAAACGTGAAATAATATTAATAGATGTTTCCATTCCAATATCAGACATAATTAATATTTCTTCCAGCTCTTCTAGTAATTCTTCATCGACTTTACGAAAAACACTAAAAGCATTATTTAACTTCTCATCTAAAGAGGCTTTTGTTTTTCCAAGTCCCTCTTTTAACTTATCAAAAAATCCCATAACTTCTCTCTTTCGTTTGCTATATTTTAAAGTTTTTAAACTATGTTATATATTTTATCATAGTTTACGTTTTTTTTCCATTGTTTTATATGATTTTTTGCATTTATATAAAAATAGTATTTTAACTTATTTTATATAATGAAGTACTTTATTTTTATAAAGTAAGAGAAGGGGTTTTTGTTTACCCCTTCTCTTATTGCTTTTTTACATTCTTACTTCTTCTTCACAGCTTTTTATATTCCTCATTGTTCAGATACTGCAAGACACGCATTACTGCAATCTTATCTGCAGATGAAGAACTGCGATCTTCAAAAACAGCAAAAGTGTGACGCCATTTGTTTATAGCCGGAACTTTACATTCGTCTCCAACTATAGTAGCTACGAATTTATCGTGCGTTCCTTCACGGCGTGTCAATGAATATAACCTCGCCTCGGATGATAAATCTACTAAAGCGTCATGATTGCTGTTAACATGGTCAGTCAAATCATTCACATCATAGGCTTTGTCAGCTATCCGAAAATCAAAAAATGCCATAAAAGCTCCTTTCTTCTTACATTATGTAAGATAAAAAACACAACAAATAGTCTTTGACTATCATATTTACATATAAATCATATCATATTTTACATAAAATTGCAAATTCATCTGGTTTAAGCTCAAAGAGTGAAGAGCGAAAAGTACAAACTTACCTTTATATTTTGCTATAAAAAGCTTATATACTCTTCACTATTCACTCTTATCTCTTCGCTCTTGCGTAAGCAAGTTTGGAGCGAATCACATACAAGTTACGAACTTGGTTCTCTTTCTATAAATATTATATATGAATTGTTATTAAATTTCAATGGAGTATATGAAAATTTTAGCATTTGTAGTATAATTTAATAGAGTAAAAACTTTAGGTGGTATAGAAAATGAAAAAAGATAATAATATTAATTTTATATTTAAGAGTCTTAATAAGAAAAAAATAACAATTTGTTTATTAATAGAAGCATTTTTAGATTTTATTTACTATTTTGTTCCATTTGCCTTTACATTATTTTTAACTATGCCTTTTACAGTTGAGAAAGCAATTATTGTAATAGCAATTTTTATGATTTCTAAAACGCTTCGTGTTATAGGGAATTACTTATTAAGAAAATATAGTGATAATTATTTATATGAATATTCAAAGGTTCAATATCAAGAATATTATAAGAAATTAAATAAATTACCAGTTGAAACAATTTCAAAATATCAAACTGGGTATTTTGAAAACATAATTGAGAAAATTAGTGAATTAGTAAAAAAAATATTGCAAGCAGAATATGTAAGTATAGTAATAACTTTTATTTTTTTATTTTATACACTATATAATCAATCAATAATACTTTTTGTTAGTTCTTTTATTACAAGTGCTATTTGCATATTTTTAAGTATTAGAATATTAAAAAAGGCGAATACTCAAGTAGAAAAACTATATGACCAAGAATATGAGTATTCATCAGTATACAATGATTTTATAAGTAATATTCGTACTGTAAAATTACTAAATGATGATGATTACTTTGTTAATAAAATTAGCAGAGAAGGTAAAAAGTGTTATAACGAAAACAAAAAGTATGTTAAGTATTATTCTTTTGAAGAAGCATTACGTAATATATTGATAGTTATACCATTCTTTTTGGGGCTTATTAAGGCTGCCATTGATTTATCAAATGGAATTGATACACTTGGAATAATTACTTTCTATATTTCATTACAAGTAGAAATGGGCTTTGTATTTGAAGAATTATCCGGAACTATAATAAGCTGGTATGAACTTAAAGCAATTAAAAACAAATTAATATCTATATTTAAAAATTTAGACAATAGAAAAGAATTCAAATCTTTTAAAGAAATTCAATTATCTGACATTGTAATTCAATATCCTAAATCAAATTTAGAAATAAAAGTAGATAATCTTATAATCAATGATAATGATAAGATATCAATTACGGGACAATCTGGACAAGGTAAAACATCAATTATAAACTTAATCTTAGGTAATATCGATTCTTATAAAGGACAAATTTCTATTGATGGAAAAGACTTAAAAGATGTTAAGTTAGATATTGGAACAGTAAGTCAAGAAATTGAACTCTTTAATATGTCTATTAAAGACAACTTATGTTTAGACAAAAAAATTTCAGATGAAGAAATCATAAGATATTTAGAAGAATTAGAATTAAACGAGGTATTATTGTTTGAAGATAATATTTATACTATCGTGGGTGAAAAGGGCTTAAAACTGTCTACTGGTCAAAAAAGAAGAATTAACATTTTAAGAAGTTATTTAATGAATAAAGATATTTATATTTTAGATGAACCTACTTCTAATTTAGATAAACATACTGAAGAAATAGTTGTCAATTTTATCTTAAAATATTTTAAAAATAAAACTTTAATAATCGCTACACATAATGAAAAAATAAATGAAATATGCAATAAGTTTTATACATTTGAAAATCATCAATTAAAGAACTTAAATAAATAATCATTATAGTTTAAAGGGTATGGGAATTCCCATAAATAGAAAACGTGCGGGAGTAGGTTTTCAGTGCTGGCTAGGACATATATTTTGACTTGTATTCACATTTATTTAGTTCAAATTTAAAAGGACTGCTTGCTTTACAGTCCTATTTTCATACATAAATTATTTCTTTTAAGATAATTTCTTCTGCCATATTTTTATAATTATTCATTAGTTTTGCCCATTCAATTTGGTTATTAATTTTATTTTTTTCAGATAGTAATTCATCAGAATTTTTGTATTGTTCCATTAAAATATTTAATCTATTTTCTGCTTCAATACTAACTGAAACAAGATGATTTGTTAGTTCATTTTTCATTAAAAGAGTTGTATAAAGTGGCTTATTATTTTCTTTCAGATAGTGTAACCTTAAATAGCCATACTTGTTTATTTTTTCATTATTTTGTTTTTCTATTGTTAAATTCGGTAATAAATAATCACCAACTTTTGTATAGTTTAATTCCATTTTTTTATCTCTCCATTTCTTTATTCTTAATATTTTCTTCGTAAAAATCTACCGATTTCGTTTTGCTATTGTATTTAAAATAACCTTGTTCATTGTTTTTATCTATAACTTTAATAGTAAATCTATCTATTAAATATAAATCAAATTCAAGAATAGATAATTGCTTTTTTAGATAATCGAGAACTTTAAATTGCTCTATGGTATCTACTTGATTCTTTAAAATATTTTCTTTTGTTAAGTGTTTCATTGCTAACTCCTTTCACTTTTAGGTTGCTTTGACTACTTCTTTTTTTGGTACTAATAATAGAAAATCTTTAGAAACATTTCCCTCAAAATAAGGACTGCCAATTATACCATCTACATAAAAATGACTATGGGCTTTAGCAAAAAAATCATCTACAAACTCACTCGGATATTCATTACTTGTCATTTTTAGAATGGATAAAACGTCATAATCTTTTTTCTTGACTTCTAATTCTTTTTCAGTTATTCCATTTAGATATTTAATGCCAACAGTATCATTTTTTAGAACAATATATAAGTATTTAATAAATTCTGTACTGCTTTTGGTAATAAATTCATCAGTAAATTTTATATATTTAATATCAATGTTATAGTTATCATCTCTAGTAATTTCTATCCCAGATATAAGTCTATGGATCATATCACGTTTGGCTTCTCTTGATAGTAAATTGTAGAAAAAAGTGAAGTTCATCATCTTAGCATTCTTGAATACTAATTTGTCATTTTCCTTTTTACAGTCTAATTTTTTTAGTAGTTCTGTTGTATATTCTTTTGATTCGTTATCTGGATCAAGAGTTATTTTCTTTTTGTTCAGTTTCTCAATTTCCTTTTTAATAACATCATTTTTATGGTTAATCGTTTCAACATCTAGGGTAGAACTTAAATATAAATCGACTAATCTTTTTTCTTGAAGTTTTAATTTTTCAATCGCTTTTTCTATCTCTTTTACATCATTACTTTTTGTAGAATTACAAGTAATAATTTCATTATTTGTTCCCATCATAAAGATAGTTAATTCTTCTAAAACTCGCCTTAATTTAACTTCTATTTTTTCAGTATTATAATGAAGCCCAAATCCACTACAATTATGATTTTTACATCTTAAATGATAGTAAACTTTTTGTTTTCCATTTGGATATTTAAAAGATTCTGACGAAGCCATTATTTCACCACATATAGGACATTTTACTAATCCTGAAAACAAATGAATAAACTCTCCATAGTTTGAATGCTTATTTTTTACTAATACATTTCTAGTAGCATTCCAAGTAACTTCATCAATAATTGGCTCACAATAGTCTTTAACCCTTAAAATATCCTGTTGTTTTCTTTTGTACTTTCCATATTCAAATATACCGATATAAATGGAATTCGTAAGTATTTTATAAACTCTATCTGCTCTCCATTTACCATTTTTTAGATATGCATTATTATCTTGCATAATAGTAGCAATACCCCTAGTAGAGTTTCCCTCTTGGCACAATTTAAAGATTTCTTTTACAACTTGGGCTTCAATAGGCTCTATTTCTAAATGCCCTGTATCTTTATTTCTAACATAGCCGAAAGGCGCTTTACTAGGGTGGATTTTTTCTAAAGCCATTTCTTCCATTGCTCTTTTTGTTCTTGCTCCAATTTCTTTTCTTTCTCTCTGACCAAATACTAAATTCATACCGAATATCATTTCACCATTAGCAGTAGATACATCATAAGGCTCGAGTATTAACTCAATCTTAACATCGTGTTCTTCACAGTAATTAAGTAACCAAAAGCCATCATAGTTGTTTCTGGTAAGTCTATCTACCTTAATAGCAATTAACTTATCAATCTTTTTTGATTTAATATCTGCAAGTAATCTTTGCATTTCTGGTCTCATTAAGTCTTTTCCAGAATGCCCTGCGTCATTATAAACATCAACAATACTATAATCGTTTTTCTCACAATATTCGTTAATCATACGAAGTTGTGAATCAATAGAATAGCCATTATCTCTTTGGTCATCTGTACTAACTCTTACATATACTGCACATCTCATAAAATAATCATCTCCTCACTTGTTTCCTCACTCAGAAGCCAAAAAACAGACCTCAATTATGAAAAAAGTTAAAATTTTACGCATTTTTTACACTTTTTGGGTAGTTTTCTTGCTAAAAAGTATTTTTAAGAAGTCTAATTTAAAAAATTAGTCCTCTCATCTGTTTCCTCACTAAAACGAAAAAAGTAAACCCTAAATTTTCAATTTCTTTAAAATTTGGATTAGTTCTGATAATGAATATTTTTGATTATGTTCTTTAATATAAAACGGTTTGTTAGATATTTCGTTAATTTTATATTCTAGTATTGTAAGAGTAGTAGGATATGTAATTTGATACTCTGTAGGTTCTATAACTTGTAAATTAGTATGTAATAAGTGTTTAACTGTTCCTTTCTTAACTTTGTAAGTATAGTCTTTGATTACCTCCAAGATTTTGTTATTTGGCTTTAATGTTTCCATAGTTTTAAAATCCAACATCAAAAAAGTCCTCCTTCCTAGAAAGAGAACTTTAAGCCTTTAAAAAAACAAAAAACTCACGAACTTGTTACAGTCCGTAAGTTGTTTTCAAATGGAGCTACTGGGCAGAATCGAACTGCCGACCTACAGGTTACGAATCTGTTGCTCTACCAACTGAGCTACAGTAGCATGTTTCTCCATCTAATATGATTTATTGAATTGTACGATAAACATTGTAACATACTTTTTAAAATAATTGTACATATTTTTTAAATTTTTTATTTTTTTAACTGAATTAGTATAAATGTTTAGATTTTATAGAACATTTGAAAAATATACTTAAATGTAATAAAATGTACCTAATTTAATAGATATGGAGATGATCTTATGATAAATCTAAATGATATAAATGAAGTACAATTTGAAGAGCTCTGCTATGATTTGCTTGTCAAATTAGGTTTTATAAACATAAATTGGAGAAAAGGTACTGGAAAAACCACTAGCATAGCAGACAGTGGAAGAGATATTGAGGCAAGTTTAATGATTACCGACATTGATAATACCATATATGAAGAAAAATGGTATATTGAATGTAAACATTGTGTAAATGGCGTTTCTGTCGATAAAATTGCTAATGCTGTAGCTTGGGCTTCATCAGAAAAAATTGATAAATTGTTAATAATTACATCTAATTTTCTATCAAATTCATGTAAGCAATATATTAATGGAATTCAAGAAAAATCTGTCTTTAAAATTAAAGTATGGGAAAATAAAGAATTAGAATCATTATTAAACAATTATATCGATTTACCTTATAAGTATAAAATAAATAATAATTTTAGCACATATGAAATTATGAATCCATATCACATAAATTATATAACATCTTTACAAAATAACACATTAAATTATTTTTTAAATGTTTTAGACAATATAGATTCACAAAAAAGAGAAGATATCTTTGAGTTGACGTATCGTTTTTTTACAGAAGATTATGGAACATCTATTAATTGCAATCCACAAGAAATTGAGCATAAAAGTATTTATCCACGTTTTGTACAGAGTTGCAAAAAAGCTTTAGAAACAACATCTGATATATTTTTAGTTAATTCTATTGTAAATATAACTTTGCAACTCTTGTTTAATAAAGGAAATGTAAATAGTATTGATGCTACCTTAAAAAGTAGAACAGACATGTTAGAAAATCTTATTATGCTTGATATTGATAAACATATCTCAAAAAAAGATTTAATAAGAAAGATTAAGTCTGATAATGCTTCCATGGAGTTAATCAATTTTTTTGAAAGAATTAATAAAGAATTACCTGAAACGGTAACAAAAGACTATGAACTATATAATTATTTTTGCAATGAGGTAGTTGCAAAATTATTGAAAGAACAATAGTATTGCAGTAAAGCCAATAAAAATTCTATTCATATTTTATTGGCTTTGACCTTATTTACAAAAATGAGATTCTCTTTGTTTTTTACTATTCTAGTATCGTACTAACTTCCATATGATTTCCACGCAAGAAATCTTGTGTGCTCATTCGTTTTGCGTTTTCACCCTGTATCTCTAGTACCTTAATTACTCCATCTATTGTTTTAATATATAATCCCTGTTTATCATCTGCTATTAAAATTTGCCCTGGTTGTTGTGCTTGGTCTAGTTGTATGTTGTCTACTATTTCTATGTTCCAAAGTTTTATTTTTTTACCTTGGTATATGGTATAAGCACCCATAATTGGATTTAATCCTCTTACTAAGTTTTTAACCTCTTTTGAGGTCTTCGTATTCCAATCAATTTTTGCCATATCTTTGGATAGCATTGGTGCCATAGTAAAATCGTTTCCTTGTGGAATTCTTGGTGCCATGTTTAGTTCAATTTGTTTTATGGTTTCACTCAAAAGTTCTCCACCGATTTTCGATAATCTGTCCCACAATTCTCCTGTTGTTTCATTTTCGCCAATAGATACTTCTTTTGTTAAAATCATGTCCCCTGTATCCATTCCAATATCCATATACATAGTGGTAATACCTGTTATAGTATCTCCATTTAATATCGCCCATTGAATAGGTGCTGCCCCTCTGTATTGAGGAAGTAATGATGCATGAACATTAATACATCCATATGGTGGGATATCTAATATTTCTTTTGGTAATATTTTTCCATAGGCTACTACACAAATAAGGTCTGGTTGTAAGGCTTTTATTTGTTCTATAAACTCTACATTATTTTTTACACTTACTGGTTGATATACTGGTAAATTATGTTCTAGTGCAAACTCTTTTACTGGACTTGCAATCATTTTCATGCCTCTTCCTTTTGGCTTATCTGGATTTGTTACGACAGCCAAAATATGGTGCCCAGCATTATAAATTGCTTCTAAGGAATCTCTTGCAAAATCTGGTGTGCCCATAAATATAATATTCATTATATACCTCCCTTTTATTGTTCTGGAGTTGCATATTCTAATGTGCCTGGCAGAATTTTATCCATAAACACTTCTCCATTTAAATGGTCTACTTCGTGTGAAATTGCTTGTGCTAACAGACCTTTTCCTGTTATTTTTATTCTTTTCCCATCTCTATCTAATGCTTCAACAGTTACTTCTTCTGGTCTTACAACTTTTGCAAATTTGTTTGGAAAACTTAAGCATCCTTCATCTACTACTTGTTCTCCTTTTTCCTTTTTTATCTCTGGATTAATTAAAATAATTGGCTCTTCTTTTTCATAGTCTATATGAATCACTACAATACGTTTTAAAACTCCTACTTGTACTGCTGCAAGCCCAACTCCATTAAACTTGTGCATCGTTTCTATCATATCATCAATTAATATTTGTATTTTCTCATCAATATCGTCTACTGGTCTTGATACTTTTTTTAAAATTTCGTCCCCTTCTTCTCTTATGCTTCTGATTGCCACTTTCTTTTCCCCCTTTTTTACATCATACTACTTGGATTAACATCTACTACAATTCTGGTCTTATTTCCCGTTTTATATACCTCTTCTAATACTTCTTGTATCATATTATTTACAATATCATTAAACGTTCCTTTCATAATCAAACGATAACGATATTTGTTTTTTATTTTATCAATTGGTGCTGGTCGTGGGCTATATAATACTAAGTCTGTTTCTACTTTTGTGTTTTTTTCTTTTAATTTTACATATACATCTTGTGAAACTTGTTTTACTTCTTCTTCCTTTTCTCCACTAATACCAACTACTATTATATCGCAAAATGGCGGATATTTCAATTGTTTTCGTAAGTTTTGTTCTATCTGATAAAACTCATCATAATCTTGTTTTTTTGCACATTCAATACTAAAATGATCTGGATTATAGGTTTGAATTACAACACTACCTTCTAAATTTTCTCTTCCAGCTCTTCCTGCTACTTGGGTTAAAATTTGAAACGTTTTTTCACTTGCACGGTAATCATCTATATTTAAGCTACCATCTGCTGCAATTACTCCTACTAATGTAACATTTGGAAAATGATGTCCTTTTACTACCATCTGTGTTCCGATAAGAATATCTACGTTTTTCTCTTTAAAACGATTTAAAATCTCTTCATGTGAATTCTTTTTTGAAACCGTATCCACATCCATACGAATCGTGGTTGCCTCTGGAAATATTTTTTGAATTTGTGCTTCTAGTTTTTGTGTTCCTGTTCCAAAATACTTAATCTTATGGCTTCCACATTCTGGGCAAACGGTCACATTTTCTTGTTCATAACCACAGTAATGGCATTTTAATTTATTTTCCTTCATGTGGTACGTTAAGGTAATATTACAATTTTTACATTTAACGGTATGCCCACAATCACGACACATAATGAAGGTTGAAAAACCTCTTCTATTTAAAAACAAAATCGTTTGATGCTTGTTTTTTAAATTTTTTTGAATCTTTTCATATAAAGACCTACTTATCATCGTCTTATTACCGTTTGCTAACTCTTCTCGCAAATCGACTATTTCTACTTTTGGTAGATTTGAATGATTGGCACGTTTAGTTAATGTTAGTAATGTCGTTTGATTGGCATTTGCTTTGTAAAAGCTTGTTAAATCTGGAGTTGCACTTCCTAATATAAAAGGAATGTTCTTTGTTTTTGCAATTCTTCTTGCTACTTCTTTTGCATGATACCTAGGTGTCATTTCAGATTTGTAAGAATCATCATGTTCTTCATCAATAATGATTAATCCTAAATTTTTGACTGGTGCAAAAATAGCCGAACGAGCACCTATTACAATTTTCGCTTCATTTTTCTTAATTCTTTGCCATTGGTCATAACGTTCTCCAACCGATAATTTACTATGTAAGACTGCAATTTGGTCTTGTCCAAATCTTGCAATAAAACGGTCTACCATTTGTGGTGTTAGAGAAATTTCTGGTACTAACATAATGGCTGATTGATTGTTTTGAATTACTTTTTCAATTAATTGTAAATAAATTTCTGTTTTTCCGTGAACCTGTTACCCCATATATTAAAAATTCCTTAAATTCTTTTTGATTCATCGAATTTGTAATTTCATGGTAGGCATTTTGTTGCTCTTCGGTTAATACCAAATTATTATCCTGTTTTACTACCTTATGTAAAAACGGATTTCGTTCCACTTGTTTTTCTATTATTTCAATATAACCATTTTTTTCTAGTGTAGTGACAATTGCTCGCGATACATCACAAAATGCTTCTAAATCGGTTGTTAATACCCCATCATTTTCTGCTAAAAAGCGAAGAGTTCTAATATGCTTGTCTGATTTTATTTTCTTTTGTTCAATAGCACATTCAATTTCATCAATTTCTCTTTTTAAATACACAAAGTTTAAGTTTTTCTCTTTTACTCTGTTCTCCATTACTTTTGTAGAAGTTCCTGGTGGTAGCATCATTTTAATAGCATCTGATATATTACAAAAATATCGTTTTGCTATCCATTTTGCAAGTTCAATGTTTTCCTCACTAATTTCAAACCCTTCTTGAATTCCTGCAATCTCTTTTACCTTGTATTCTGATGATTCCTTAAAACCTACTACAAAACCTTCTTCTAGGTTCTTTGTGTTTCCAAATGGTAGCAAAACACGACTTCCAAGCTTAATAGTACCAACAAGCTCTGTTGGTACTTGATAATCAAATGTTTTATTTAGATTTTTTACTGTACTATTGATTATAACTTCTGCTACCATGTTTTTCTCCCAATTCTTTTGTTATTATATCAAAAAGAAAATCCTTATACAAGAATTTTCCTTTTCTTTTCTTATTTTACATTTCCAAATAAATTTAGTGGCCAAAAGCGAATCCATACTTTGCTTTCTATTTTTTCTAACGGAATACAGCCAAACATTCTACAGTCTGCGCTATTTTGTCTATTATCTCCCATGGCAAACACACAATTGTTAGGTACAACAAAATCGGTAAATACTCCTCCATGAGAATCGGTTACGGTTCCTTCTTGTAAGTAATCTTCTTGTAATTCTTCGCCATTAATATATACTTTTCCCTCTTTAATCTGAACATGTTCTCCTGGTAGTGCAATTACTCTTTTAATATAGCTTTCTTTTCCAATTTCTAACACATAATAAACGAATTTTGCAAGACTACTTGGGAATTTTCTTTCATACTTTGCTACTGGACGGCTAAAATCGGCTTCCACATAAGAAATTTGACCTTTACTTGGTGCTTCAAATGTTATAATATCTCCTCTTTTAGGTATTTCTTTTACAATTCTTGTTGATATACGGTTTAAAATTAGTCTCTGATTTTCAATTAATGTGTTTTCCATGGATATACTTTTTACAAGGGTTGGAGTTCCAATAAAATATTTAATTAATATTCCTATTATAATTGCAACAACAATACAAATTCCCCATTCGATTATTTCTTTTTTCATTATTTTCTCCTTACTCATCTCTTAAACGATAATGTGCTGTAATACTCGTTTGATTATCCCATAATTCTAATGCATCTTCTTCTCGTAACGGTTGAGCTGCATTATGAATTAAATATGGTATTCCTTGTTTATTCCTTTTATCAGATATAATGCCAACATGAGAACTACCAAAAATTACAATATCTCCTGGTTGCCATTCACTTATTTCTTTTATATCGTTCGTTAATGTATCACATATCTTTTTAAAATATACTTTCAAGTTTCGTACTCTTCTAAAATCAATATTCGGGTCTGGTTTTCCATTTACTGCTGGATAATCTTTGGTATAATTTTTTATATCCTCATCTATCATATTTTTTAAATCATAACCAGCATTTTTAAATGCGCGCCATACGACATCGGTACATACTCCTTCATTTTCTGGTGGATATCCACCACTATAGTATGCACTTTTATATGTTGGATGATTGATGGCATCCTGCCTTGCTCCTAATAAAATGTCGGTATAATCATCTACCCCGTTTTGATTATAATCTTTCTTGCTATATATTCTTTCAATATCAAAATCTTCCGCTGTATAAACAGTCTTATATTTTTGAATTAGAAAGTAACCTATTATTCCTATTAGCATTAGAATTATTAAAATCATAATAATCAAAACAATTCTTTTCATTACTTTTTTCATATAAACTCCATTTGTTTTTTCTCATTATATCATTGTAATATCATATATGCAATCTGTTTTTGAGTTTACATATTGTGTTTATTTGGATATTATGGTATAATATAGATACTTTGGAATTTATTCCAATACAATTAAATAAGAAAGTTTGCTTTTTAACTTTCTAAAACTACTTATTAACAAGCCTTCGGGCTCACTAACTTTAATGAAAGAGAGGACAAAAAGTATGAAAAAGAAAAATGTATTTGTAGTTGGTTGCAATGGTAAGATGGGACGGATCGTTCGGAGTCTAATAAGCGAAAGTGACGACATGGATACTACTGCTGGTTTTGATCAGCATCAAGGTGGTGTTATTGCCTCCTATTGTTCGGAGAATTTGCGCAATAATCCAAATGCAGTTTTCTACAATACAGATGTCATTGTAGACTTCTCACGTCCAGAAGCAACTATGGAAATCCTACCATACGCAGTTAAGTATCGGATTCCTATGGTAATTGCAACTACCGGTTTTACCAAAGAGCAGGAATTGGAACTCAAATCCGCTGCCTCCCTTATTCCGATTTTCAAATCATCGAATATGGCTCTGTCCACCAAACGTTTTATTAGTTTGGTGAAATCTGCAGCAAAGCTTTTTCCCGAGCCTTATGAGATTGCAATTCATGAGGATCATCACAGTGGAAAAGCAGATGCTCCCAGTGGCACAGCAAAAATGCTGTTTGATGCTGTAAATGAGGGACGTAACGGAACTTTGGTCTACCGCTTCGATTCAAGTGGTAAGAAGGCTGAAAATGAAGTTTGGGTTTCTTCTGGCCGTCTTGGAAGTTTTCGTGGTGATCATATTGTGACTATCGCAGGTGAAAGCGATTACGTTCAGCTTAAGCACTCCATTTCAGACCGGGCACTTTTTGCAGAAGGTGCATTGGATGCCGCACGCTTCATTATGCAGCAAACCGAACCTCGTATCTACACGATGGATGATTTGTTTAATGAGTAGAAAAGATAGAAACCGCAGTTATATCGCGGTTTCTTTTCTTATTTATGGCTAATATGTATATTTTCAATTTCTACTTTTAATTCTCTTGAAATAATATTTTGAAGTTTTGCAATTTGTTCTGGAGTTAAGTTCTCTGCTTTTACTACTGCACTTACGCTATTATCATTTACAAAAATAACAGAATTTGCAAATCCTTTGGTTGAAATTAGGTTTTCTGCTATCATAATAGCATTTTTCGTTTGGTTGATTTTTGTAATTTCTTGTTCTGAAATTGCTTTTTGTTCTGCAGAAATCGTATTACTTTCTAATATTTTTTGATAGGTTTCTAGCATTTGAGAATACATTTTATCTCTTTCTAATTTAGAAGAGGTATAATAATCATCACTATTTTCTGGTTGTGTATTGGTTTGTGTTGTTTTGTTAGTATCTACTGTATTTTCTACGGTGTTAGTACTTGCCTTTGTTTGTGCTTCTGCTATGGTATTTAATATGTTTTGTTTATCTTTTTCTTCTAATAATTCTCCACTATTTACTAAAGTAGCATCTCCAATTGCTGCAAATTGTTCTCCATTTTCTATGGTATTGCTTCCTGTTGGAATCGCATCATGGGTAGAACTATAATTTAAGTAACCTGCTGTTACCAACATTAATGCAATGACTAAAATTGCTAATTGATTCTTTTTTAACACATTTCTCATAATCTTTAATCCTTTCTCATTTCAAATACTTGTATTTTGTGGCTACTAAGCCCGAGTAACAGCTTCTACAGCTAAAATAATATCATTTTTTACATTAGCACTATTTGCTCCTTCGGCTGTTATAATTGCTCCCTCTATTTTAGGGCTAATCACTTTTTGCGTAATCGGAACCTTTTGGCCATTTTCTTCTTTATAAATCACATCTTTTTGGATATCTTCTTGGGTTGTTACTCTCGTTCCGCCTCCAGAATCCTTTTCTTCCACTTGACTATTTTTGCTATTTTCATTATACATTGCAACTACTTGGCTACTTTCTGAATAACTCACTAGCACTTTTACCCTTCCAACTCCATTGATATTAGAAAGAATACTTTCTAACTCTGTTTGAATGTTCTCTTCTTTAGTCACTTCCTCCCTATTTTCTTCTACTGCTAATTGTTTTGTAAGTGTTGTTGTTTGTTCTTGTTTTGTTGTACTTTTCTTTTTGTCACCATTCCATATGGTATTAATGGCAATAATCGTAATAATTAGTATGATAATTAATACCACAATATTTTCGATTTTCTTTTTGCCATCCTTTTCTTCTTTTGTCACCATCAAAGCTTTTAGTTTTTCTTTTAGCATAGACCTCTCCTTTCTTATCTTATGTGTTTTTATTAATTTGAATATTCTTACTTGCTACCTCATATACACTAGATAAATATTCTTTTAGTTTTCTTTCCTCACTAGAGGATATTGTTTCACTTTGTGTTGTCTCTTCTATCCCATTTGTTATCGTATTTCCTATACTAATTTTATCGATTGTATTAATACTAATATTACTTGCTTTCTTTTCCTCTTTTTCTTCTTCTTTTATTTTAGAAACTTGTAAAATTATTTCATCAATTCTTCCATAATTTTCGCCTTCTTCTAAGTTTAGCTTAATTCCTATCTCTTTTACCAAATACCCTTTTTCCTTTAATTTTTGTTTCATGTCTTGCTTTAGATTGGTAAGGTAAATTTCTTCTACGGACTGATCGTTATAAGTTGTTAGACTGTCTGACATGGTTTGATAGCTTTTTGTATCTTTAAAATACTTTTCATAATCAATCTCGTTAAAATTAAAGTTCTTCTTACCAAATATAGGAGAAATAATGGTAAATAATAAATATACACCAATCACTGCTTTAATGTACTTTTTATTATTTCCATTTGGTAATATCATCTCAATTAAAGTAGCAATAATAACAGCAACAATAATTTGCTCTGCCCATATACTTAAATTTTCTATCATCTTTTCTCACACCCTATCGATACATCAGTCCACTATTGGATATTTTGATAACCAGAGTGATTCCAATAATTAGCATTACCGAAACAGAAATTAGCATAGCAAGCAAGACCTTAAACGTATCTCCCATTCCAGATAGAAGAGAAACAATTTTATCATCTGCAATTGGTTGGCACAGGGCTCCTGCTATATAGTAGGTAATCGTAAGAATTGCTAACTTAATAATTGGCAAAATACAAATCCCAATCACCACAATCACACCAACGATTCCTACTGCATTTTTCAAAATATTGCTACATCCAATGACCGTATCGACCGCATCTCCTAATATTTTTCCAACGACTGGTATAAAATTTGATACTGCTGCTTTTGCAGTTTTTGCAGTAATACCATCTACACTACTAGTTAAACTTCCTTCTAATGAAAGCACTCCCACAAATATCGTAAGAACAATTCCTAATATCCATACAACACTTGTTTTAAAATATTTAGCTAGTTTATCAATTTGCACTTTATCCGATACTTTAGAAACAATACTTAAGGCTGTTCCAATTAGGATAAGTGGTAACAAAAAAGTGATAATGATATTTCCAATAAAGGTAATTAAAAATAACAAAACTGGTTGTACAGCACTTGCTGATGCAATACTCCCCGTTGTCATCATCAGCGTTAATAAAATGGGAAGTAAAGTATAACTAAATCCAACCAAATTTTGGATGGTAGTTTTGGCAAGATTAATAATATCTGCAAAGTTACTCATAATAAGGGTAACAATTAATATGTATTGAACATAGTACGTAATTTGTGAAATGCTTTTATTTTCTAAACTATCACTAATGGATTTTAAAATGCTATGAATCACAATAATAACAATGATGCTTCCGATAATTCTTATGGTTTCTTTTATTTCTTTTCCAAATAAATTCAGTATTTTTTTTAAAATTGTTTGATTATCGATTTTTCCTGTAATTGCATCATTTAGTAAGTTGCCTGCATCAATATCCGTAAAAACGTCTTGTGTGTATTGATTTGCCTTACTTACAAATTCCTTAATGTTTAAGGTTTCAGATTGTGTTTGCAATATTTCTTCTTGTGAACCGTAAGATGGATTCTGGATTAGAAAAAATGCAATCAATAGAATTAGGATTATATATATTCTTTTTCTTGTTATTTTCATCCTTTGTTTCCTTTCTATGTGAAGAGGTTCTATGGTAATACCTGCATAACCGTTTCTAATAGGCTAGAAATAATGGGAACAGAAATTGCAACAATAATAATCTTTCCTCCCAAATCGACCTTACTTGCAATTGCTGTTTCTCCAGAATCTTTACAAACACTTACCGCAAATTCTGTTAAAAATGCAATTCCTGTAATTTTTAGTAAAACACCTAAGAATTGTCCATTTCCTTTTGTAGAAGTAGCAATTGTGTTTAGTAATTGAATAATACCATCTAGTTTTCCAATGCTCATTAGAATAATGAGTGCTCCTGCTAAAATGCTGACATACATTGCAAATTCTGGTCTATATTGTTTTAAAATTAATATAATAATAACCGCCAAAAAGGCAATGCCTATGATTTTTATAATATCCATATTCATCCCCTTATAAATTAAAAATAGTTCGAACCGTATCAAATAATGTACTAATTTCTTTAATTACCATAGTAAGCACAATTACAAGACCTGCTAAAGTTGTCATCATAGCTTGGTCTTCTCTTCCTGCTCTTACTAATACTTGGTGCAGCACTGCAACCAAAATCCCAATTGCTGCTATTTTAAATAGTAAATTGATATCCATACGTTTCCTCCTAATTAAATCAATAAAATTACAATAGCAAGTCCAAAAACAGTTCCTAATGTTTTATATAATTTTTCGTTTTTGACTCGTTCTTTTTGTGCTTTTTCAATTTGCACCTCTAAAAATTGATTCGTTAATTCAATTTGACCTACTTGTCCTTCTATATCGGTTTTTCCGAGTAATTTTCCAAATCCTTTTAAAATTTCTAAATCTTCTTTTGTCATGCAAGTACTACTTGTTTCAATTGCCTTAATCCATGCTTCTTTTGCGTTTTTTTCTTGCATATATAAAGACGCATTTTCAAATATTTTACTAATGTTATTTCTTAATCCTTTGGAAATTTCTATAAAAATTTCTGGTAATATTTCGTAAGTATATTTCATTTTCGTTTCTAATCCCAAAAAACTTTTTTTCATTTCCTGTAATTCTTCTACTCGACTTTTATATTGGTTAGAAAGGATTCTTCCAATGTACATACATCCTAGAAAAATAGTTAGTAATAGTGTTCCTTTTATCATTATCATATGTATTTCACCTACTCTATATAAAATATATGCAACTTGTCCCTATTTTAGAACTACTTTTATGCTAAAATATATTCCTCTTGCATATTATTTAAAAAATAAACTTTTTTTACCTCTCCTTTTGTTTTTTCGTCTAAAAAAATTAGTCTTTCAAAAATATGTAACTGAATTAGTTTTCCGATATATGGATTTAATTGAATGTCCTCAATGCTTCCACCATGTACAGTAAATATTCCTTTTATCCCAGAGCAAACAGCATAATGAATTGCTTTTACATCTTCTTCATTTCCGATTTCATCAGCAACAATGATTTGTGGTGCCATAGAACGAATCATCATTTGCATGCCAACTGATTTTGGAATATTATCTAATACATCTGTCCTTGTTCCAACTTCATTTTGAGCAACTCCTTTATAACTTGCAGCAATTTCGCCTCTTTCATCTACTAAGCCAACCGTCATTCCCTTAAAATGAATTTGCTCCATACCAGAGCTTAATTTACGAATTAAATCTCGAAGCATTGTCGTTTTTCCGAGCTCCTGGTGGTGAAATAATAAGAGTATTATAAACGGTATTTTCTTCTATATTTAATACGTATTTTAAAATTCGATTACTTGAACCAATCATTTGCTTTGCAATTCGAAAATTAAGACTGGATATGTAATTAATATTTGTTACTTTTCCATCCACAAAAACAACACTTCCAGAAATTCCGAACACGATGTCCCCCTTTTAGAGTAATAAATCCATTACATATTTGGTTTTGATATGAATAAATAGACTGATTACAAATTGCTTGTACAATTTCTAAAATTTCTTCTTGTGATGGAAATAGATTTTCTAATAGTTGCTCTTGATTGGTATATTTTAATATAATTGGTTTTCCAGAACGAATTCGTATTTCTTCTAGTAAAATCACACCATCTTGTGCACTTACTTTAGAAAGTGTTTCTTCTAATCCCTTTTGAATTCTTTTAGGAAAATATCCAATTACCTCTCTTATATTTGACATCTGCTCCTCCTTCAAAAGCAAAGCTTTTGTGCTTTTCACTATAAAATAAAAAAAGCCATAACATAATAATATATATGCTATCGCTTTTATTTTTAGAACCTATCCTATGAAACTTTATATAAAAATTCTTCTTCACATAATGTATTGTCTCGCATAAATTCAATACATTTTCTTTCTAATAACTTAAAATCACAACATCGATTTCGTAACATCGTATTTGGCTTATCTGAATAGCAAATTAAATGATACAGTTTCTCTGCAATTGCTATGATTTCTTTGGAATTTTCGTTACACCAAATTAGTTGCTTTCTTAATAAAGTTTGATATTTCTCATCTCCTAATTCATTCAATTCTAATTTCAGACATCTACTAATAGGAATTGGTATCATATTGTTTAAATTGATTACTCCTAATTTTCCATCATCGATTTTAATTAAATCTCTTTGTATATGCATTGACTTATGTTTTTCCTTTGGTGATCCAAGCGGTGCAAAGTAATTCTTATAATTTACTTTTAACACAATTCCTAAAAACGGTCTATATTCCTTAACAAAAGGAACTCGTGGCTCAAATCCTCTTAAAAAATCAAAATAATGGGTATCTACTGTGTAAAAATTCAATCTCATAAAAATCCTCCTTAAATTAATTTAGAATAAAAAATAGGAGTTAAAAACATATTTTATATATGCCATTTAACCCCCATATTCTTTTTTAGATTCCCGCTTATCGGCCGGACACACCGCATTTTTCGTTTCTATTTTTTCGGATAGACTTAACCGCATTTTTCGTTTCCTGTTTATCGGATGGACTCACCGCTTTTTTTATAAATCAATTATATAACGTTGTTGTCAAGTTGTCAATGTTTTTAAATAATTTAAAATTATTTAAAAGAGTTATTCTTCCCAGTTGTGATATACATTCATAACATCATCTAAATCATCTAGCATATCGATTAATCTTTGCATTCTTTCAGAACCTTTTTCATCTAATGCTACATATGTACTTGGAACTTGGCTTACTTCTGCTTCCACAAATTCTAGCCCTTCTTTTTCTAAGGCTTCACGTACACTTGAAAAATCTTCTGGTGCAGTTGTAATTTCATAACATTCCTCTTCTGCACTAAAGTCTTCTGCTCCAGCTTCTAATGCAAGCATCATAACATCATCTTCTGATTTATCAGTTGCTTCTTTATCTATTACAATAACACCTTTTCTTTCAAACAAATAAGATACACAACCTGTTGTTCCCAAATTTCCACCACATTTATCAAATGCATGTCTTACATCAGCTGCTGTTCTATTTCTATTATCAGTACTTCCTTCTACAATAACCGCAACTCCATTTGGTCCATATCCTTCATAAGTTACTTCTTCGTAATTTGCACTATCTGCTGCTCCACTTGCTTTTTTAATTGCATTATTAATCGTATCATTAGGCATGTTGGCAGCTTTACATTTTGCAATAATATCTTTTAATTTTGAGTTACCTGCAGGATCTGGTCCACCTTGCTTTACTGCTACTAATAATTCTCTTCCTAACTTTGTAAATATTTTACCTCTTGCTGCATCTGCTTTACCTTTTTTAGCTTGAATATTATGCCATTTTGAATGTCCTGACATGTTCCTCTCTCCTTTCAAAAGCGAAGCTTTTGTACTCTTCACTTTTTTCACTCTTAAATTTTCACTAAAACATTGTAACATACTTTTATCAGTTTGTGTAGACTTTTATAATGATTTTCAATTTTTATTATAATAAAATGTTTTTAGTTTACTTGTTATATTCTCCACTTTTATTCTAATTAGTTATCTTTAACTGGTATAAAGTTTTCTGCAAACCTATATTTTTCTCTATTTTTAACATGTAAAAATCCAATAACACTAAAAACAATTGCTCCAATTAAGTTAACAAATAAGTCTTTCATTGTATCAATAATACCAATATCTAAATATCCATTCTCTATTGTTGTAATTGTTCCATCCTTTGAATAAATTTCTGTTTTTTCAATCTCATTTACTTTAATTGGAATGTTTTCTCCATTTGGATTTAGTTCTACTGAAGAAATACTTTGGACAACTCTGTCTTTTTGCATATCAGTTCTAATTACACTATCTGAACTAAATTCAAAAAACTCCCATAATACTCCTATTGTCATTGAAAAACAAAAAGCTACAATTGCAACATAAAGTGGTGATAAACTTATTTTTTTACTATTTTGATTTAATAAATCTATCAATGAGAATCCAATTCCTGCACATAAAAATCCATTTAATGTATGTAACATGGTATCCCAAAAAGGTATAATTCCGTAAAAATTATTTATTTCTCCTAAAATTGTAGTTGAAAATATAAAAATATATATAATTGCCTCTAACAAACTTGGTAATCCTATTTTAAATTTTTCAGATATAATTGTTGGTATTGTAAATAATAGTAGTGCTAAAATACACATAAATACATTTTGAAAATTTCCCATTAGCATTTGAAATATCATACTAATAACAACTAATACTCTTAATATCAAATATACTGCAATTGATTTTTTATTTGTCTCATTATACTTTTTCTTCATTTTCTTTGAAAAACTTCCCATATCATTACTCCTTTTTATTGTTTTATTTATGCTTAAATCATAACATACAAGGAAGTAATTATCAATCATTACTTCCTTGTACAAATAGTTCTGTTTTATGAATTAATCAAAATATATTTCATGTTATCCTTTATAAACCCAAACTTTTCATATAATTTTATTGCATGTGGATTAACTGCATCTAATTCTATTTTTGTACACTCAATTTCTTCAAGCAAATCCATGACCATTTGCATTAGTATATTTTGAATTCCTTTACATCTATAATCTTCATCTGTATAAACACTTGTTATATATGCCTTTTTACCATTAATAAAAGAAGCTGAAGGTACCATCTGATGGATAACAACTCCATTACAAGCAACAGTTCTATTATTACTTTTATCAATTGCTACAAAAAAGTAAATTGTTTTGTTTAATTCTTGTAATAATACTTTTCTTATATTCTCTCTTACCAAATCTTCATTTTCTAATATTGTTCCCTCTCTGTTACAATTATATATATTTTGTTTTATTTTTAAGTCTATTAATGCATCTATATCTTCTATATCTGCCTTTTTATATACTAATTCCATTTCTATACTCCCTTTTCATATGGCTTTATTTTAACATAAGAGCAAACAACTTACAATAAGTTATTTGCTCTTTGCTTTTATTACTTTTTATCTATTCATTTCCATCTCCATACAGTTCAAAGCTAACATACAAATCCATAGTTTAATTTTTATTTTGATTATCATATAAATATAGTAAAAAAGCAAGTAGTTTTAAACTACTTGCACTTTATACTCTTAATTAAATTTTTTATTTAGTAATTACTTTTTGATATATGTTTTCAGCAAATTCATTATCATTCACTTTGTTTTCAATATACTTATTAAAACTATCTTCATTTATTTTTCCATTTTCTATAATTTTTGAATAGTTTGGATAACACTCTTCTACTAATTTTCTAGTTGTCTTATAAGAAGTTCCTGTAAAATTATATTGTATATATTCTACATTTTCTATTAAAGCAAAAATTGAAACCGAATTATAGATTAAACTCTTTTGTATATACAAGTCTTCATTATTGTACCAGTCTGTTGTATTGTAATTTATTATTACTCCTAAATTTTTAGAATCTATTTCAAACACACAGCCGTATTCTGAAAGTGGTAAGTTTCTAATTAAATTTCCAGTATTACTGTTATTGCCTATATACTTATTTTGATATTTTATAATATTTTTGATTCCGCTTTTATCTCTATTAAATATAGTTCTTGGAACAGTTTCATTTGTATACTGTTTTTTAGTATCAATAATATAATACTCATTTTTAGTGTTAGGATTTATTCTATATACATTATAAAAAAGATTTTTATAGGTAATAATATTTGTGGTCTCCGTTATATGCCTATAAATTGGTGGCCTTTTAAATTCTATTACTCCTATATAATCAGTTATTAAAAATATTGTTAACGCGCTTATAAATATTCCTATTGAGAGAATTACCTTTTTCCATAATTCTTTTACTTTTATTTCTCTATATATTCCCATTACAAATATGATAATTCCTAATATAGAATATATTGAACCCCAACTGCTTTCTGCCTCAAATATTGTAAATGCTGCAAAACTTAGAATGATTCCTACTGCCATTATACATATTGATATCTTTTTGTGTTCGTTATTAATTTTGTTTTTTGTATAATCTATCGTGTTAATTAAGCTTGCTTCTGCTGTTTCTCCTATGTTTTCTCTTTCAATTTTTTCTCCACTTAATAACTCATTTAAAGTAATTCCCAATTCTTCACTTAATGGCTTTAACAAAGATAAATCAGGCATATATTTTCCATTTTCCCAACGTGATATGGTTTTATTGGTAACTCCTAATTTTTCTCCTAACTGTTCTTGTGTTAACCCCTTATTTTTACGATTATAAGCAATAAATTCTCCTATCTTTTTAACATCCATAATTATTCGCTCCTTTCGTAAAAATGATAGCATTTTACATTTAAAAATAACACCCCACAAATGGCGAATCATTTATTTATACATAATTAAACGCTAATATAGAATAACCAATATATTGTTTTATTGTTTGTTTTCTTCAATCGCTTTCTTACTATTTCTATATAGCATACTAAAAACCATTCCAATTAGCATTGGTATAACTGTATATCCCACATTATTTACTTTATGAGTAAGATATAGAATTGCTCCAGCAATAGTTAATGCAAAGAATACTAAATATAGTATAAAAAATATCTTCTTTTTTAATTCTTCTCTTTTTAAATTCATCAAATTCATCTCCTTTATAAATTATAACTATTGAAATGATTATAGCATAAAAGATAGATAATTTTCAATAAATTATCTATCTTCATTATTTCTTATAAATATTTTTAATTTTGTATCGGCATATATTTTTCTAAATATTCATCTACTGTTTTCATATATTGTTCAAATACTTTATCATCATTTTGCATACCATGTCCTGAATGTTTACCTTCAAAATATTTATAGTCAATATTGTTGTCTTGTAATGCTTTTGTTAAATGTCTTACTGTATTAAATGGACATACTCTATCATGTATACCATAGGCAATAACACTTGGAACTGAATTTTCATTTATCCACATGAAAGCAGATATTTGTTTCATAAGTTCTTCATATTCTTTTGTTTTTATCATTTCTGGTGTTAATTCTACACCTGCCATAATTCCAAATAATTCCGCTGCTGCTTGTCGTGATTCCTCTGTATCTTGATCTAGTCCATATACCCCCCAATCTTCTGCATAAAAACTTGAAGGTCCAACCATTTCAAACATTAATTTAACTGGTACAGGAGATGTTTCGTTATCACGATAAGCATATAACATTGCTAAAGTTCCACCTGCTGAACCACCACTTATTGCCATTTCATTTATATTATATCCTAGTTTTCTTGCTTCTTCAATGACGACTGGCATTGCTTGTTTTATTTCCATACTTTGAGAATATACACTTGCATTATTTGTATCTGTTCTTAATGTATAATTAATACCACAAGCTACATATCCTTTTGAGCATAACCAAGAAAGTATCTCTTTATCACCTGATTTGTCACCTGATGTAAATCCTCCTGCATGAAGATAAACAACTAAACCATAATTACTTTTAGAATTATCCTTTGGCAAATACAAATCAAATTTATTAGATTCTTTATCTCCATAAGAAATATCACTTACTAAAGTTCCTATTTCATCAGTCCATTCTACTGCATACTTTTTGCTCCAAGCTGGCTTTATAGTGGTTTTTGAAACTATACCAACAATAAACGAAACAATAAACACTAAAATACAAACAAATATAAACATTCCTTTTCCTCTTTTCTTCTCATTCATAGTATATTACCTCCAAACATAGTTCCACCTAACATTAAATTTAAAAACGCTCTAAAAGCTAGGCGACCTAAAATGATTCCTAAAATTGCTATAATCAACAAAATAATAATCCTTTTTTTGTCAAACATACGCTATTCCTCCTTTAATTAATTTAATATATAACCTCTAAATATTTACATCTTTATATAAACTATTTCTTAATATTTCTGGATTTTCTCCAACAAAATGCTCTACTTGCTTCTTCATCTCCTTGCAACTGCCACATAAACCAAGCAGTAACGTATCCATCAGCTGAATATAACATTTGTCCATGTTCTGCTCCAATTCTTCGTAGCATAACCTTTGATGACGGTATTTTATTATACATTTTAATCATTTTTTCAATAGGTATTACTGCTTCGGTTTCAAAATCCCCATTAGTTCCTGCTATCATCAATATCGGTACATTAATTTTAGTTAAATCATATTTCCATCCAAATTGATGTGCCATTTCTTCGTGTGTTGGAGACAAAGCCACAGCTGTTTTATATTTATCCTTATGTTCCATAATAGATGTTGCTGTAAATACTCCTGCTCCACCTTGTGAATGCCCTGTTATACCTATGTTATCCAAATCTAATTTACCGTAAAAAATACTATTACTATTGCTATTTTCGGATATAATTAAATCTATAGTTTCATCGGCAGACTTACCAAATCCTGTACTACCATCATCATTACCAATAACCACAAATCCCCAAGAAGCTAAATGTTTGAATAATGCTTTGTATTTTTTAGGTAAAACTCCTGTGCCATTTAAAACAACAACTACAGGATATTTCTTATTACTATTTTTTAATTCATCCGGATAATATATACAATATTTTTTTGTTAATTCTGAACCGTCTTTTTTTATACTCTTAACCTTATAATTACCCATTGCTAAATATTTTGCCTCAATATCTCCGCCTGTTTCAATTTCTTTTGTATAGTTATTAGGTGCCATTGGTATAAATGATATTATAACTAAAAGTGCAATAACTAATAGAATTGGTATTAGAATTATTATTCCAACTATTTTTAGTAATTTTCCCATCTTTCCTCCTCCTTGACTTAATACAAAATTAATGTTATATTTCTAACAAATATTATATAAAATACTATTAAAAACTACAATGCTTACAAGAGAAGTGTTAGAAAAATCGAGGTTTTATAACAAATGGATACAAGAATAGAAGAATCAAAGAAACTTATAGCAGAAAGTTTAATATCGTTAATGAAGAAAAAAGAATTTACTTTTATAACTAATAAGGATATTACTGATAATGCGGGTTTATCACATATTACAATTTATCGTCATTTTAACAGTAAAGATGACATTATTAAGTATTACTTGGATAATATTACAGATAACTTTATAAAAACAAGTAAAATAATATATACTCCAAATAATTTCAAGAGTTATATTGTTAAGTTATTTACTCATTTAGAAAAGAATAAGGATATTGCTATTTTACTTTATAACGCTGATATGATTCATTATTTAAAAAATGAATTTGATAGAATATTTTTAGCAAAAGCTAAAAATTCTAATGACATATATTACTATGCTTTTGTTTCTGGAGCATTATATAATCTTTACTATTATTGGATTAAAAATAATTTTAAAGAAACTCCGCACGAATTAGCAAATATATTTAATGATTTCTATATTTCAAAAGGAGATAGCAATTAGACTATCTCCTTTACTCCTTTATCAGCTTTTCAAATGAATTAGCATTTAATATAGTATTAGATATAAACTCACCTTTATAGAAGTTAGCCCAGTTATTAAATATGCAAGGTGCATTTTTTGCTTTTTCTAATGAATCTATTTTTATAAAGTTAATCCTAATATTATTCTCTTTTGCATACTCTGTTAGCTCATTTACTTCATATTCTACATAAGGGCATTCAGGACTATAATAAATCGTAAAGTCTTGATTATCTATTTTCATAAGTCTAGCATTATCATTAAATCTAGGAGTTTCACTATTATCAAATTGTAATGCTAATAATTGATAATCTCCTATTTCATCAACAACTTTAAATCCATAATGCTCAAAGAATTTCTTTTCTCCAATAAATGGTTTTTTCTTTTGAATCATTTATTGCATATTCTAGTAATTCTTTAGCAATTCCTTTTCCTTTAAAACTTCCTGCAACCCATAAACAATAAATACATTCATAGTTCTTGCCAGTAATAGGAACCCAAGCAGTTTCTATTGGTTCATATTCAATAAATATTTTCCCTCTAGCATTTAATTTTCTAAAAATATGTCCATCTTTTAATTTGCTTTTTATCCATTCTTTTTTACTATCAACACCTTCTTGATGTTTTTTATCTCCTATCGCACAACATATATGTTCTTCATCAATGTTTTCTAAAGTTAAATTTATATATTCATTCATATTATTCGTTTACCTTTCTTTTTCTAATTGGATGTCTTATAACTGTTTTTAATTTATTTACATCACATCTTCTTGGATCACTTAAATAAATTTCGTGATGAAAACGAGTATCAGTAATATCTAGTTCATATCCATTTTCTATTATATAATCGTGCATTAAGCTAATGGTTTTAGGCTCATCATCATAAGAGCCTATGTGCATACATTGAACACAGATTCCTTCATCATAAGTTAAAAATTCCACTTTTGAAAAATCTAGTTTTTTCTTGTCTGTTGCTTCTTGAATTGCCCAATCAAAATCTTTCTTTGTTACAAAGTCTGGTAATCTAATAATAGATACAAAGTCCATTTTGTCTTTATTATTATAGTCTATACTATCTTTCATTCCTTCTTGCCACCAAAATCCTTCAAGTGGTGGAACAACATATTCAAAATAACCATCTATTTTATGTGTGCCTTTATAACTCATTTTAATAGTAAATGCAATCGCATATAAAAGTCCTATTGTTTGTTTATATTCTCCATTTTCATCATTAGGATTTCCTTTTCCTCTAACTGCAATATAATTCATTTTGGGAATCTTTATAATGCTTGGTTTATTCTTTGGCATATAAAATTCCTTATATTCTTTTTTATAATCAAAAGCCATTTTATTTTTTCCTTTCTACTCATCTAATGCAATATAAATATGAATTATTTCATAATATATCTACCTATTGACTAGAAGTATATATTATATAACTTGACAACTGTGTGTCATATTATAAATAATTTTTTAAAGTTTTTTCTAATTTATCTCTTATCATATTTTTTACCATATTTGGTGCTATAACTTTTATATGTTCTCCGAAAGATAAAATATAGCCATATACCCATTCATTCTCTGGATATTCTACTTTTACAATAAAGTTTCCATTTTCCCTTTTGGCTATTTCGCTATTTTCAAATTCATCATATACTCTATAAGCCATTTCTTTACTTATTTCTAATTCAAGTAATATGTTATTAAAATTATATTTTTCTTCTTTTTGCTCTTTTGGTAGTTCTCTTTCAAAATGTTCTTGTAAGATATTAACTTCTTTTATTCTAGCAATTTTGAATATTCTGTAATCTTGTTTTAATTTGCAATAGCTTACTAAATACCATGATTTATCTTTAAACCATATTTGTAATGGTTCTACAATTCTCTTACTTTCTTCTCCATTAGAATTATAATAAGTAAACTGTACTAGCTGCTTATTTAAAATTGCAGATTTAATAATGTCAAATTGTTTTTCTTGTATATTATTCCAATTAGAAAAATCAATTTTAATCCAATCATTTACTTTTTTATTAAATAATATACTTAACTTCTCCAAAACATCTTTTTCTTCTTGCCCTTTTACTTTTTTCATTCCTTGCAATGCAAACAAAATCTGATTTTGTTCTTCTTCAGAAAGTATTGTTTTATTTAGTACATATTCATCTAGAATTCCTATACCTCCATCTTTTCCCTTACTTGCATAAATTGGTATGTTCGCACCACTTAACACTTCTATATCTCTATATATAGTTCTAGTTGATACTTCAAATTTATTTGCTAGTTCTTTTGCTGTAACTTTTTTCTTTTGCATTAATATATACACTATTTCAAATAATCTATTATTTACTTGCATATTCCCCTCCTGCAAGTATTATATCATATAAATATGACATTCGTCTGTCATATTTATAAAAAATGAGCAGATAATTTAACCTATTATCTGCTCATTTTATTGTGATTTATCTTTTACTTATTCCAAGTCATAGTATATTCTACTTCATTTGTATTTTCTTCTATACTTTCACTTGTAATCGCAAAACCATTTTTCTTATAAAAATTTATTGCATTTATATTTTTCTTATATACACTTAAAGTTAGATTATTTCTATTTTCTTTTACTCTATTTAATAAAGATGTTCCTATTCCATTGCATTGATTATTTGTATCGACAAAAATTCCTTCAATATAATTCTCATTTATTCCTATAAATCCTACAATATTTTCTTTAAAAATATAAACATATATTTCTGCATTTGGTAGAATTTCTTTTACATAGTTATAATTGTTTTCCCAATATTCTTTTGATATGAATTTGTGAGCTTTTATATTTTCCTTTTCCCATATTCTCATCACATCATTTATATCATTTTTTTCAAATTTTCTTATCATCTATTTCTCCTATGAATGTAATTTGTAGCTATATTCCAAATTCTTTTGCATATTCTACTATACCAATTATTTCTTTATCTGTATTATTCAATTTTATTGCCATAAAGTTTTCATTCGGTACTTCAAATGGTGCTTTTATTCCATAATTTATTGCTGGAGAATATCCACTTTTAGAATAATAAGTTTCACTACCCAAAACTATAGAATAATGATAGCCTAATTCTTTTGCTATTTGATGTCCTTTTTCTATTAACTTTTTACCTATTCCTTGTTTCTGATATTTTGGTAATATTCCAAGTGGTGCTAATGCTAATTCTTCATATTCTCCTATTTTAATTTTTGTAAATAATATATAGCCAACTATTTTATTATCTTCAACAGCTACTAATGATAAGTCTGTAATAAAATTATCACTTTTTCTTAATGCTACTACTAAATCGTGTTCATTTCCATCACTATGTTCTGCTGTTTCAAAAGCTGTTTTTATTACATCGTATACTTCATCATAATCGCTTTTTGTTTCTTTTCTTATTTCTAACATTTCTATTTCTCCTATGAATTGTAATTTATGTTACAAATATTTCTTTATAATTTCATATAATTTTTCACTATGAATTATATAACTTCCATGATTTTCGTTTGGAATAATCTCCAGAACACCATTTTTTATATTATCTGCTATAAGTTTTGAATGTTCATATTTTACAATATCTTTTTCCCCAGCTAAAACAACTGTTGGTATATTAATATTCGTTAATTGATTCTTTGTTATATTAGGTTCATGAATCATTATTTTAAATAATTTATTTCTTGTAAAAAAGTATGTGATTTTTATGAAAATCAACATTGTTTTTGATAATACATTTGGATTTAAATTTGCTCCACTAATTATAAGTTTTGAAAGTAATTCTGGTTCTTTAATAGCAATTAGCAAACCAATTATTCCTCCATCACTAAATCCATATAAAATTGGCTTTTGAATATTCAATAATTTAATGAATTCTATAACATCATTAGCCATTAATTCATAAGAAATGTTTTTTACTTTTTCACTTTTTCCATGACATCTACTATCAATAGCATATACTTTATAATTGTTTTGTAAATTCTTTATTAATTTATCAAATATATCGAGTGATTCGCTATTACCATGCAATAATATTATTGGTTTTCCACTTCCATATTCCTCATAATTAAGATTTACATTATTAACTCTTATATTCATAAATACCCCATTTCAAATTGTAATTTTTTACTAACTTAATGATTTTATAAATTTATCAATATTTTCATTTAAGATTTTTATTTCTTTATCTTTTTCTATGTTTTTGCTTACCATCTTTGTAATAAATTTATCGAATCCTTTTTGTTTTTGTATATCCATTTCTCCTCCAAAAGTATCATAAATAATAGCAGTATCTAATAAATCTTTTGGAATATTTTGTTCATAATAACTTTTCCAATTTTCATTAAAACCACAACAAATAAAATATGCTACCTTTTTTAATTTTAGATTTTCAATATTACTAATCAAAAACTTTCTTATTTTTTTGTCTATCATTCCCATTCTAATTGGAGTACCAATAATAATTAAATCATATTCATTTATATCTTCATTTTGATTTAATATATTTACTATTTTAGAGTCTTTCAACTGCCTATTTATTTCTTTAGCACATTTTTCTGTTGTTCCTGTTTTACTAGCATAAATTATTAAGGTTTTCAAATCATTTCCTCCTACTCGGCAATTTGTAATTTTATAGTTACCTATTATTTTTTCATAATTGTATTCAGACCATTTATAAATTCTTTTCTTCTCACAATGGTTGCAATTATAACAAACAAAGAATATATTAAATTTCCTATAAATGGTTGTGTATTAAATTCTGTTGTAAAAGAAGCACTAATGCAAAAGAATACAATAGCCAATGCTAATATTATCCAATTTGAATTTTTTATCCTATTTATATACAAATAACCTAATGGTATATATATAATACCTACTAATAATTTTATAATATAATCTGGAATATTGGGTACACCAAATATCATATTGAGTCCACTACCATTAAATATCAATGACAACAATACAATAATTCCTCCAAATATATAAAATCCTCCTATGAATGTTACTATTTTTGATTCTTTCATAAAATTTCATCCTCCCTACAAATTACTATTTGTCCGTTACTATATTATCATATATAATCATCTCCATAGTTTGTTATTTAATTAGCTTAGCAGATGATTTTAATTTTAATATAACATTTGAAATGAATTCTCTTTTATTTTTCTATTTTACTTTTTTATAAATACTTTCACAAGATTTGCAAGTAATTTTCATTTCATAACTATCTACTTTTTTATCTAATATAGTAATTAGAGGTTCACTATCTTTTGGACAACATAGCCTATTTTTTATAGTAACTAATTCCTCATTACACTCTTGACCTTCCTTGCTATCTTCAAAATCTAATATTGCACTTCCTTGATTTCCACAGTTACACCTATATTTTAGCTCTAACCTATCATAAGTCGAATAACATAAATACCCTATATTTTCATTACATTTATCACAATACATCCATCCACCATAATTGGTTGCTAATCTTGTATTTATTAATTCTTTGTTTTTTAATATTCTTGCCATAAATTTTCTCCTTCAAAATCGCAATTTATTATTTAAAACTTAATTCTTCTTAGCCTTAATGCATTCAATATAACAGTTAAACTACTAAATACCATAGCTAAACTTGCCCACATAGGGTTTATTGATATACCAATTGGTTTTAAAATTCCTATTGCAATAGGAATCATCAAGGCATTATAGAAAAATGCCCAAAACAAATTTTGTTTTACATTCTTAATGGTTTTTTCGCTTATATTGATTAATCTTAAAATCGATTCCAAATCGTTTTTCGTTAAAATTACATCTGATGAATCCATCGCAATATCTGTTCCGCTTTTTACGCTTACTCCAATATCTGCATTTGCAAGAGCAGGGCTATCATTTATGCCATCTCCACACATCATCACATGTTTATTTTCCGATTTTAATTTTTTAATTATTTCTGCTTTTTCTTTTGGAAGAACATTTGCAATTACTTTTGTAATACCTAGTTCATTTCCTATCTTTTCTGCCGTTTGTTTGTTATCTCCTGTAAGCATAATTGTTTCTATTTCTTTTTTCTTTAGGTTTTCAATTACTTGTTTTGCATTTTCTCTAATAATATCATTTACCCCAATAAGAGCAATTATTTGGTGGTCTTTTATGACATATACTATGCTATTTCCTTGTATTGCAAGACTTTTTTCATCTTCTATATGTTCATTTTCAACATCATACTTCGATACAATTTTACTATTACCTAGTACTATTTTTTGTTCTTTAATTTCTCCAACAATTCCAAATCCAGATATATCTTCAAAATTATCCACTTGTAATTTTGTAATTTTATTTTCTTCCATATAATCTGCAAATGCTTTTCCTATTGGATGTGTAGATTTTAACTCAACACTTCCCGCAAGTTGTAAAACTTCATCGTCCTTTAGTTCACTATAATTATATAACTTAGAAATTTTTAACTTTCCATATGTTAATGTTCCTGTTTTATCAAAAACAATCGTATTTGTTTTTGAAGCAGTTTCTAATATTTCACTTTTCTTTACCAAAATTCCATTACTTGCACATAGACCTTCGCTTATTACAATTGCAAGTGGTGTTGCTAATCCCAAACTACATGGACAGGCAACAACAAGTATTGTAACAAAAGTAATGATTGCACTTCCTATTGTGTAACCTAATACCAAATATGCTATAAATGTGATAATAGCTACTACTATAACAATTGGCACAAAGTAACCAGATATGGTATCTGCTACTTTTGCAATTGGTGCTTTTGTATTACTTGCCTCAATTACAAGTTTTACTATTTCAGAAACGGTTGATTCTTTTCCTATTCTTTCTGCTTTATATTTTATAAACCCATCATAATTTAAGCTACCTGCAACCACTTTGTCTCCTACTGTTTTAGATGCTGGCTTACTTTCTCCTGTGATAAATGATTCATCTAAATGTGCTTTTCCGTTCTATAATTTCTCCATCTACTGCAATTTTTTCTCCAGGCCTTGCAATCACTATCGTTCCTTTTTTTATTTCATCTAATGTAACAATTTTTTCTTTTCCATCAATCTCAATTGTTGCTTGGTTTGGCGTTATTTCAACTAACTTCTGTATTGCTTCTTTCGTTTTATCTTTACTAATTCCATCTAAGTATCTTCCTAATTTTATAAAATAAATTACAATCGCTGATGATTCAAAATATAAGTCCATTGTATAGTTGTGATTACCGTTTAATATCATATACATACCATATAAACTATATAAAAAGCTACTAACAACCCCTATCATAACCAATGTATCCATATTGGGAATTCTGTGAATTAAATTCTTATACCCATTTTTTAAAATATCGAACCCATATATTAAAAATAATATTGTTAGTATTAATAATGTAACAGTATATATCATTGGATTATCATGTGGATTTAAAATATTAGGTATTGGTAAGTTTAACATATGTCCCATTGAAATATACATCAAAACAATCGCTAATATTGTAAATACAATAAATTCAATTTTCTCTTTTTTACTTTGTTTTTGTATTTTGAATTCTTTAAATACCCCTAAGCTTACAAATCCTGCTTGTTTTACATACTTTTCTAGTTTTTCTTGATCTAATATGTTTTCATCATAGTCGATAGTAGCATTTGCCATTACAAGATTAACAGAAGCATTAATAACACCATTTTGTTTATTTAAATATTTTTCAAGCCCGTTCGAACAAGCACTACATGTCATTCCATCAATTGACAAAATTATTTTTTTCATAATTAATCTTCCTTTACTTCAAATCCAATATCTTCAATTTTTTCTTTCATAATACTTTTAGATACTTCTGCTTTTGCAGTAACTGTAACTATTCCTTTTGTATGGTCTGCAACCACATTTTCTACTCCTTCTAATGTTTTTAGAGCATTTTGAACCCTATTTTCACATCCTCCACAAACCATTCCTTCTACTTTTATTATTGTTTCTTTCATATTAATAACTTCCTTTCTTTTTTATATTATTTCCTTAGCAGAAATTGTATCATAAAAGCAGATAATTAGCAATGCTAATTATCTGCTTTTGTAAGCTGTTTTGGCCTATTTACTTAACACTTTTTTATTCCAACTTTTTTTGCTACATTGTGGACATTTCATATATCTTGTTCTTCCGTTATGCATTGCAAAAAATACGCTTTTATAGGTTGGAATATACTTAAAATGACATTTTGCACATTCATAATATCCTGCTGATTGTTCAATTTTTAAGCAATTTACTATTCCAACTATAAACACAACACTTCCAAAAATGATAAGTAAAATTCTCACAATTGGTGCCATTTGTATAAATACTGCCACGAATATTAACACTAAAAATGTTATTGATGATATATACCCAATCACCCACTCTAATTTTAGCATTTTTTTATCTGCATCTTCCTTTTGTTTCTTCATTTCTAACAAATTTTCTTCTGCTTTTTTATCATAATTATTCACTTCAATTACCTCCCCACTTAATAATTCATTTACGCTAATACCAAGTTCGTTGCATAATTCAAGCATGATAGAAGAATCTGGCATACCTTTTCCAGTTTCCCATTTCGATATTGCTCTATCGGTAATGTCTAATTTTTCTGCAAGCTCTGCTTGTGTCATATTTTTATTCTTTCTACATTGAGCAATAAACTTACCTATTTTTACTTGATTCATAATTTACCTCCTTTACTATTATTGTAAAATCCTTATATAGAAAAGTAAACATACGAATCGTTGAGTGAGGAAAAACAACGACTCGTTGAGTTCTAATAGAGAAATAATAACATAAAAGCAGATAATTAGCAATATAGCTACTTTCTCTCTTTTATTAAATGTTACCTAAAAATTCAAATATTTTATTATAATATGTCTCTGGCTCTTTATATTTTGATTCAGTATGCCCAGCATTATGTATTATTAGTTTATCTTTTTTACATTTTGCTGCTTCATATAGTTTTTCACACATAACTTCTGGAACAAAGTCATCTGCATCTCCATGGATAAATAAAATAGGAGTATTGGACTTTTTAACTTGTTCTAATGCTGAAGCTTCTTTTATATCATATTTCGCTCTAATATTAGCAATCAATTCAAACATATTTAATATTGGAAATGTTGGTAAATTAAATCTAGCTTTTGCTTCTGATGCAAATATATCCCATACAGATGTATATCCACTATCTTCAATAATAGCCTTCACATTGTTAGGGAGTTCATCTCCTGATGCCATTACTACTGTTGCTGCTCCCATTGAAGAGCCATGTAATACAATTTGAGCATTTTTATTTTCTCCAACTATTAGATTAATCCAGCATTTTAAGTCATCCTTATCAAGCCATCCCATTCCAATATATTCTCCTTCACTTTCATTAGATGCTCTCATGCTTGGGATTAAAACATTATACCCCTTTTCTGAAAAATGCATACCAATTGAAATAACAGAATCTGGATTTGAATGATATCCATGTAAAACTATTGCCCATTTATTGCTTTGCTCCTTTAATAAATATTCTGTTCCTCTTAAGATAATTTCATCTTTTGCCTTTACTTCCACTTTTTTATTTATAGTATTTTTTATCCATTCCTTTGCGAGTTCATTTTCATTTTTTCTATTTTCTTCTATTATTTTTTCATCTTCATTTTGTATACTTGCAACTTCTAATAAATCTGCATTTTTTACTTCTCTATCTCCTCCATTTCCAGTTCTTGCTATAGCATAATCCACAAAATAATTTC
>CATLHF010000004.1 GCA_949948835.1 uncultured Clostridia bacterium
ACAAAGCAAATGGTGGAACTGGAACAATGGAAGACACAAATGGGAAAGTTTACGAAACTGTAAAAGTTTCAACAAATGAATTTACTCGTGAGGGATATACATTTACCAGTTGGAACACCAAAGCAGATGGCACAGGAGATAGTTATGAAGAAGGTAGCGACTATACGTTAACGCCGGAAAATGACACGTTATACGCGCAATGGAAAGAAAACCAGAAGGAAGGTATGGAAGAAGACACCAATAATGATTCCAAGGACGACTTTGAAAATGACTCTAAGGATAATTATGAAGACGATTTTGAAAAGAAGCCGGAAGAACAAAACACACAATGTGATGCCATTGTTCAAGTAGAATATGTTAGTAATGAAGTTTCTAATAGCAACAATGAAAAGAAAGACTATCCAAGAACAGGCGAAGAAAGAAACATAATACCAGTTGTTATGTTGATTTTAGGCTTACTTGGACTTGTAACACACCATTTTATTAAAAAAAGAAAGGAAGAAGAATTATAAAAGTATGTTCCTTTGTAAAAGAACATTCGATTTATGAGTTTGAAATTTGAACTTATTAGTAATCCCTTGGCAAATTTTGCCAAGGGATTTTTATATATTAGGAACTTGATTACATAAAGTTTGACGGTAGTATAAAAATATGTTATTATAATAAATAGGAAACGGTAATTTTTCTAGATTAAAAAGCACAAGGAGGAAGACTGCATGAAAAATAAGTTTAGAAAAACGATGCATGATTTAGTATATTGCATTTGGTGGGTATTTATTATATGTTCAGTACTATATCTACTAATAGATGTAAGTTACAGAGTTAAAGAACAACGGGCGATCAAGGAAATTCAGTTAGAAAAGCAGAAGGCATTAGAAAATGGAATGCAAGATTTAGAGCTGACTGCTACTACCTCTGCAGCTGAAGATAGGCAAATATTAGAGGAGTACAAAAGTCTATATAAAAAAAATAATGACTTATATGGTTGGATAACGATAGAAGGTACTGATATCGATTTTCCAGTTATGTTTACTCCAAAGGATCCAAATTTTTATGAAGATAAAAACTTAGAGAAGGAAGTTTGCAAATCTGGAGGTTGGTGGGTATGGATTGACGGTAGAACCACTCAAGATACTGAGAACACGATTATTTATGGTCATAACATGAGGTATGGAGAGATGTTTGGAAGTCTTAAAAAGTACAAAAAACAGGATTTCTACCAAAAGTACAAGTACATTCAGTTTGATACACTATATGAAAGAGGAACGTACGAAATCATAAGTGTAGTTACAACGAAGTATTATGAAGAAGATGAAGGCTATTACCAATTTTATGATCATGTAGAATTGGATTCTGCAAAAGAGTTTCAGGAGTATGTAGATAATGCAAAGAAAAATGAATGTTATCCTATCGAAACAACGGCAGAATTCGGAGATTGCTTAATAACTTTAACTACCTGCGATGGATATAATAATGAAATATTACTAATTATTGCAAAGAGAATTGACTAAAACATGCAAAAAGAGTAACTTTATGTGAGTTGCTCTTTGTTTTTTAAGAAAAAATTAATAGTATTTATAGAGAGCAAGTGATATAATAGCAACTAGTATAAGGAGAAAAGTATGGAAGAAGAACGATTACGATATGATCCAGATGCAAAAGTGGGATTAACAAGTAAAGAAATAGAAGAAAGAAAAGAGCATAATCTAGTAAACCGTGATATGACACAAAAAACAAAAAGCATGAAAGCAATTGTTTATAGCAATTTTTTTACTGTATTTAATTTAATGAATTTATTGTTAGCACTTGCAGTATTTAGTGTGAAGTCATATAAAAATATGTTATTTTTGGGACTTGTTATTATTAATACTGCTATTAGTACATTACAAGAAATCCATTCTAAACGAGTAATCGATAAATTATCTGTTGTTTCAGACAGTAAAGTTCATGTCATAAGAGATGGAAATGAAGAAACAATTGGAATGAATGAAGTTGTATTAGACGATATTGTTGTTTTTGGAGCAGGAAATCAAATTGTAAACGATTGTATAGTACAAGAGGGAGAAGTAGAAGTAAATGAATCGTGCATTACAGGAGAATCGGATGCATTAGTGAAGAAAAAAGGAGATATGTTATTATCAGGAAGTTACATTATTAGTGGAAAATGTATACGGAAAAGTAGAACATATTGGAGATGAAAACTATACCTATCGAATTTCAAAAGAAGCAAAACAGATAAAAAAGATTAATTCAGAAATCATGAAATCATTAAATAGTATTATTAAGATAGTTTCTGTTGTTATTATTCCAATTGGAGGATTGCTATTTTTTAATCAATTAGGATTAGAAGGAAATACATTTCAAAATGCAGTAGTAAACACCGTTGCAGCAATCATTGGAATGATACCAGAAGGACTAGTACTACTTACTAGCACGGTTCTAGCTGTTAGTGTAATACGATTATCGAAAAATAAAGTATTAGTACAAGAATTATATTGTATTGAAACATTAGCAAGAGTAGATGTACTATGTTTAGATAAAACAGGAACGATTACCGAAGGAAAGATGGAAGTAACTGATTTTATTTGGGAAAATTCGAAAGAAGAAATGGAAGAAGGCTTATCTTTACTTGCCATGTATTCACAAGATAATAATGGAACGATCCAAGCAATTCGAGAGAAATTTACAAATCCAGTAGAAGGAGAAGTTATAAAAGAAATTCCGTTTTCATCCGATAAAAAGTGGTCTGGTATTTCATTTGCAAATGGAGAAAGTTATGTAATTGGTGCACCAGAATATGTATTGCAAGAGCAATACAACCAATATAAAAATAAAATTGAAAAACAAATAGAAGACTACCGAGTTGTGGTGCTTGCTCGTTCAAAAGAAGTCTTAACGAAAGAGAGATTACCAAAAGATATTGAATTTTTAGGAATGGTATTGTTAGCCGATACGATTAGACCACAAACAAAAGAAACATTGGACTATTTTAAACAACAAGGAGTAGATATCAAATTAATTTCTGGAGATAACCCAGTAACAGTATCTAAAATTGCAAAACATGCAGGGATTAGTGAGTATAGAAGATATATAGATTGTAGTAAAATACAAACAGAAGAAGAACTAAAAAAAGCTGTTAAAGAATATACGATTTTTGGTAGAGTAACCCCAATACAGAAAAAAGAACTAATTGTAGCATTAAAACAACAAGGTCATACGGTTGCTATGACAGGTGATGGGGTAAATGATGTGATTGCTTTAAAAGAAGCAGATTGCAGTATTGCGATTGCAAGTGGAAGTGATGCAGCACGTAATGTGTCTCAACTTGTATTATTAGATTCTAACTTTCAGTCTATGCCTAAAATTGTAGCAGAAGGAAGGAGAACCATTAATAACATTGAGCGTTCTGCAAGTTTATTCTTATCAAAAACAATATATGCTAGTTTACTTGCTATCATTTTTGTATTTGCACATATGCCATATCCATTTATGCCAATCCAACTAAGCCTAATTGCATTAGTATGTATTGGAATTCCATCTTTTATTTTGGCATTAGAGCCAAATAAAGAAAGAGTAAAAGGAAGGTTTATTAAAAATGTTATCAGTAAATCCATCCCAACAGCATTAACAACAGTTGCAAATATCATAATTGTTGCCCTTATTAGTTGGTATGCAAATATTCCACAAGAGGTATATTCTACAATATGTGTCATACTAACAGTATTAACAGGATTTATGCTACTTGCTAAAATCAGTAAGCCTTTTAACTTATTAAGAATAACATTATTTGTTAGTATGATAGGCTTATTTATAGCATGTTTTATGATACTAAAAGACTGGTTTTCCGTTGTTATTACAAAACAATATATAGAACTAGTATTCTTACTAAGTGTAATTGCCATTGGTAATTTTATCATATTTAATTATATTACCAAAAAGGTATTAAACAAAAATAATACATAAAAAATTCCTAAAAATCGGTAGAGGGTTAAAATCTTCTATCGATTTTATTGTCATAAAATGATACTTATGATACAATGAAGTCAAAATTAAGGAGAATAAATATGCGAATTAGAAAAAGAAGTTGGACGAAAGAAGAGTTAGAACAAGCAAAGTTTTATATCGATACTCCACAAGAAAACAAGGGAAAGTGGAAAAGTGTTTTTAAAGTGGAAAGACCAATGCATATTGAACTTGGATGTGGAAAAGGACAGTTTATTGCAAACCTTGCAGTTCGAAATCCAAATATCAATTTTATTGGAGTAGATTTAATTGATACCATGTTAGGTCTTGCGAAAAGAAATGTAGAAGAAGTGTATGCGAGTGAAAATAAAGAGATAGATAATGTTATTCTAACAAGATGCAATATTGAGCAAATTTTAACAATGATGGATGAAAAGGATCAAGTAGAACGTATTTATATTAATTTTTGTAATCCTTGGCCACGAGGAAAACATCATAAAAAAAGATTAAGCCATACAAGGCAACTGGAATTATATAAAACTTTTTTAAAGCCAGGTGGAGAAATACATTTTAAAACAGATGATGATAACTTATTTTCAGACAGTTTACACTATTTTGAAGAAGCAGGATTTGAAATTGTATGGGAAACATATGACCTACATAGTGAAGGCATAGAAGATAATATTATAACAGAACATGAAACGATGTTTTCTAGCCAAGGAATTAAAATAAAAGCACTAATTGCAAAATATAACTAATGTGATTTTATTAATATGTTTTTGATTTCTAGAGATTAATAATCAAAATATTATTTTTTTATACCTTGGTGTCGCAACCTCTAATTTTAAATATGGAAGGTTGCTCCAATTCGCACTCGCTTTTGCTCGTTTGGTCGCTTACGCAGTATTACAAAAATAATATTTATGATTTATTAATCTTTTAAAAAGTAAAATAGAAAGATAAAAAGAAATATTAAGTATGTATTAAAATAAGCCAAATTCATTGACGAAAAATGAAAGAAAAGATACAATGGTAATAGAGAAAACAAAAGAAGGTGATGTACTGTTATGGCAAAAAGAATGGCAAAAAAAGTTGTAAATAAAAAGAAATTCATAAGAGGAATTAGTATTATAATTGCTGGTTTAGTAATTATTATTATGCTAATTGTTATGATGATAAAAGGAATCATTTATCTTTTTACAAAACCGAAAGATGATACAAAACAAGAAAACAAAGTTGCACAAGTAGATAATCCTGTACAAGAACCAATGAAAACAAATACATTGCCAGCGTCGACAACTGCAACGAACCAAGGAACTTCACAAAATCTAGACGTATTAAATGAGTGGAATTTAAAATTAGTCAATAAAGATAATTCAGTCGATAGAAGCTATGTTCCAGAGCTAGAAGAATTAGATGATGGAATTATGTTTGATAAAAGAGCGATTGGATATCTAAGAAGTATGATAAATGCAATGTATAAAGCGGGAATCAAGAATGTATGGGTTCAATCATCTTATAGAAGTTATGAAAAACAAGAGGAGTTATTTAACAGAAAAGTAACCTATTATAAAAACCAAGGGAAAAAACAAGAGGAAGCAGAAAGATTGGCTCAAACAGTAGTACAAAGACCAGAAATGAGTGAGCATAATTTAGCACTTGCTGCAGACTTTAATACCGTAACAAATGAATTTGAAAATACAAAAGCATTTACATGGTTACAAAAAAATGCATGGGAGTATGGATTTGTTTTACGTTATCCAAAGGACAAGCAGGAGATTACAGGAATTGTATATGAATCTTGGCATTGGAGATATGTAGGTAAAGACCATGCTAAGGTAATGAAAGAAAAAGGATATTGTTTGGAAGAATATATTGACTACTTAAAAGGAGCACAATCAGTATAATTTGCAAACAGGAATAAACTATGATATAATAGACAAATCGTAAAAAAGATAGAAAGTTAGTATATTAAATTTGTTTTTTATATGTTTGTCGATTATATAAAAATGTCGTTTGGCCTAGAAACAAGTTTCATATATTTGTTTCTGGGCTTTTTTGCGCTTAAAAAATAAATAAAGGAGATTTTAAAATGACATTTGAAGAATTACCATTAAATGAAAAAACAAAAAAAGCACTAAAAGATGCAGGGTACGTTAGTCCAACACCAATACAAGAACAAGCAATTCCTACCATACTAGAAGGAAAAGATTTTATTGGACAATCAAAAACAGGAACAGGAAAAACAGCTTCATACAGTTTACCAATGATTGAGGGGATTGATGCATCAAACAAAAAAGTACAAGCTATTGTACTTTGCCCAACAAGAGAACTTGCTGTTCAAGTAGCAGATGAAACAAGAAAGTTTTTAAAATATCAAGAAGGAATTAAAACAATTGCTATTTATGGTGGACAATCGATTGAAACACAAATTAAAATGCTAAAAAAAGGTGTTCAAATTGTAATTGGAACACCAGGTAGAGTAATGGATCATATGAGAAGAAAAACATTAAAGTTAGATCATGTTAAAATGTGTGTATTAGATGAGGCAGATGAAATGTTAAACATGGGGTTTGAAGAAGATATTGAGACTATCTTGAAAGATGTCCCAGAGGAAAGACAAACTGTACTATTTTCAGCAACTATGAACAAAAGAATTATGGGGATTACAAAAAAATACTTGAAAAATCCTAAAAAAGTTAAAATACAAGCAGAAGAATTAACAGTAAATGAAATAGAGCAAATATCAATTTCGATTAAAGAGGCAATGAAAAGCGAAACATTAATGAGGCTAATACAAGTATATCAGCCACAAAAAGCGATTGTATTTTGTAACACAAAAAAAAGAGTAGATGACTTAATTGAAGTTCTAAAACAAAATCATTTTAAAGCAGAAGCTTTACATGGAGACATTAAACAAACCATGCGAGAAAGAATCATGAAACGCATGAGGAACGGGGAGTTTCAAATTCTTGTTGCAACAGATGTTGTAGCAAGAGGAATCGATATACAAGATGTGGAATTTGTATTAAACTACGATGTACCACAAGAGGAAGAATACTATGTTCATAGAATTGGAAGAACTGGTAGAAATGGAAATACTGGAAAAGCAATTACATTTGTAGTAGGAAAAGAGAAGTCTAAACTTCAGAGTATTAAAAAATATTCAAATGCAAAAATTAAAGAAGGAAAAATTCCAACCCTTGCAGAAATTAATAAAATTAAAAACAAAGTAGCAATTCAAAAGATACAAAAAGTAATTGATGAAAAAGAATTTGCAAACGAAGACCTACTAAAACAATTATTAGAAAATAACCAAATTGAAGAAGTAGCAAAAGCCTTAATAACTCTTTTATATGGAAAACCAAAAGAAGAAAAAAACGAAATTACCATTAAGATGAAAAAAGGTGAAAATGTGAAACTATTCTTTAACTTAGGAAGAAAAGACAAAATGAAAGTAAAAGACTTTGTAGGAAGCATTGCAGCAAACTGTGGAATACAAGGAACAGATATTGGAAAAATCAATATCTTAGACAAATTTTCTTTTGTAGAAGTACCAGGAGAATTAGTAGAAGACGTGATAAAAGGAATGAAAGGAAAAAAAATAAAAGGAAGAGATTGCAACGTAGAAATTGCAGAACACTAAAACTTTAAGAAAATATTAATGATTATAGTAAAAGTAAAAACGTTGTAAGTATAGAAAAATAAGGAGAAAGGAAGCTAAATAAAAATTAGTTTCTTTTCCACATTATTTGACTATATATGTAAAAATATGGTATAATTAGACGTATGTGTTATACAAGCAATTGATTATATAAAACAAAGGAGAATGAGAATGCAAGATACAATAGAGTTTGGAATTGGATTTGTAACAGGTAGACCAAATGTATGCAAAATTATAAATTCATATTATGAAAATATAATAAATCAAGTTAAGAACTTGGATAAACAAGTTAATATTACAATATTTATTCTATATGATATGGAATATCAATTTACAAAAAGAACAGACTTTTATGGTATCATACCACAAGTATATAAAAATATTAAAATTAAGTATATTACCCCAGAAGATATTGAAGAAGAAAAGAAGATATTAGTATCAAGACATGATTTTAAAAAAGATGAAATTGATTTAATATTAGGTCATGGTCATGCTAAAGGAAGAAACACAGTTATGTATTTTGCACTAAAAAGAAAAATGGACTATGTGCTATTTTGGGATGATGATGAATACCCTATAGCTGTTTTAAAGAATGAAGATAAAACATTAGAATGGATAAAACAGAATAATATACAAGCTCACATTAAAAATATCGAAAATTCAGATATTACAATCGGACATCATTGCGGATATATTTCTCCAATACCATATATGCAAGTAGGAGATGATATAACAGAGGAGGCATTTAAAGAATTCATTGAAGGAATCAGTAATGATATTGTAAATTGGGAAAATATCAAAGAAAGATTTCAAAAAGATAATGGAGTTACTTATGCACAAAAAGAAATATTAGATAACGGACCATATGAAATTGAATATGATGGTACAGGAAAATGGATAGCAGGTTCAACTTTATGTTTAAACCTAAAATCAATTGACAAAATTCCAGCATTTTATAATCCTAAAGGAGCAAGAGGAGAAGATACATTTTTTTCTACTTTGCTAAAAGATACAAAAGTATTAAGAATTCCTACCTATCATTTTCACGATGGATTTCTAAAATATCCACAGATTATGAGAGAAAGAATGCCAAAAACTTTGAGGAAAATTAACATTGATGAAGACAGCATAGAACATAGATTTTTACAAGCATCATTGGGATGGATTAAATACAAACCATTGTTAATGTATATAAAAAATAAAGAACAATATAAAGAAAATATGCTTGAAGTAAAGAAAAAATTAGAGATGAGTATTCCTCAAATTGATAAACTATTTTATAATGCTGATTTTGATGAACTGATTGTTGCATTAGAAGAAGCAGATAAGAACGTAACAAAACATTATAAAGAATATATTAAAACAAATGAAGTATGGGATAAACTTAAAGAATGTACTATAAAATAGGAGATTATATGAAAAAAAAGAAAGTATTTATATTTGCATATGCAAGGTTAAATGTAGGTGATGACTTATTTATTATAACATTATTAGAGAAATATAAGAATATTGATTTTTTTATTGAAGTAAAAAAATTACAATATGCAAAGGCATTTAAAGGATATACTAATATTACTATTATAGAAAACGACCAAGAAAATTTTAATAATAGAATACCAGAAGATTATGATGGTTATATTTATGTTGGTGGCTCTATATTTATGGAGGGTGGAAAAGTATATAATTTAGATGAAGGTTGTAACTACTTTGTGAAACAGTGTCATAGAAAGAGTATTCCATTTTTCTATATAAGTTCTAATTATGGACCATATCAAACCCAAGAATATTTTAATTTATCAAGAGATACATTTAAGAATTGTACAGATATCTGTTTTAGAGATAATTATTCATATCAATTATTTAAAGATATACCAACTGTAAGATACGCACCAGATTTAATTTTTAATATAGAAACGGACCATGTTGTAAAAAAAGATACAATAGGAATATCTATTATAGATATGAGTATAAGGAATAATTTAGTACAATATGAACAAAAATATGTTAATTGTATGATATATAATATTGTTGAATATGTAAAGCAAGGGAAAGAAGTATATTTATTTTCATTCTGTAAAGAAGAAAATGATGAAAAAGCAATAGAAAATATTATAAATCAAATTCCTAAACAATACCAAGAGAAAGTATACAAAATTTACTATGATGGAAATATAAAAGAATATATAAAAAAATATAAAAGTATGGAATATATGATATGCTGTAGGTTTCATGCTATGATTTTATCAATAGCATTTAGGCAGAAAATGTACATATTATCATATAGTAAGAAAATAAATAATGTTGTAAAAGATTTAGAGTTAGTACAAAAATATATGAACATAGAAGATTTGGAAAAAAACACTATTATATCTTTAAAGGACTTTACAGTTATTGATACAAATAAGCTACATGAAATAAAAAAACTATCTAAAAATCAGCTAAATGCAGTTGAGGAGTGGATAACAAAAAATGACTAAAACTTGTGTTTAGTCATTTTTTGTTTTAACTTTACTTTTATTTTCAACTATACTATAATACCAAATGAGGAGAAAGATTATGAGAAAGAAAATAATAGCAAGTGCTGTTTTATTGATAGTACTGATAATGATATTTAATATTGTACAAGCAAATGCATTAGAGATTCAAATCACTTTACCAAATAATTTAAGACAGATTGATATAAAAGATGCAAAAATGAAAGACTATTATGAACAAAATCATATTTACTTACATGCAATAAATGAATCTCAAGATGAATCTGTTATGATTACACAATTAGAAAATGAATTAACAAAGAGACTAGGATGTTTAAAAGGATTATCACAACAAAACTGTAAAGCGTTTATAGAAGAGTATAATAAGGCAAAATTACAAGACGGGCAAAGTGTATTAAAACAAGAAACATATGAAAAAGACGATATATTGTTTATTGATACAGTTTATGAAAAAACGGTGAGTGATAAGACTGTTCAAACAGAAGAATATTATACAATTCATGATGGAAAAGCTCTTATTGTTTCGGTAAGTTTTTTAAATAAAGATGTAGACTCTCTTAAAATAAGGCAAATGATGGACAGTGTGAAGATTTTAACTAAGGAAGATAAGAGTAGTTTTAAAGAAATAGCATCTTTATTGATTATACCAGTAATGGCAATAGGGTTAGGTATTATTTATTTCATAAAAGAGAAAAGAAATAAAGTAGAATTAGAATCAGATGAGAAAGTTACTGTATTAAATCATGTAACAGAGTATATGAAAAAAGTGACGGATTATTCTAAATATAGAGGAATATTAATTCTATTTGCGGTAACCATAGGCCTTAATGTTATTAATTTGCTTTTTGGTGTAGTAGATGAAATTACTAACAATAATTGGATGGGACAGGCTTTACTAATTACAAAAATTCATACATCTTTAGCAATTTTACAAAATATAATCCAATTAATAGGAGTTATTTATATTGCATATCGTTTAACCAAAAGAGAAGCAAAAACCATAAAGAAAATTGAAAATGCATTGATTGGTATGCTAATAGGAGTTGTTATATTAACCATTAGTAGATTAATCATACAAGTAATTAATATGGGAATGAATGAAAGTTTTATAGCATATATTACCTATGAAACTAGCGTATTTGCAAAAAGTATGATTTATATTTTAATTTGGTATTTTTATTTTAGAAATTCAATTAGAGTATCGGTTTATTACCAAGAAAAAAGCCTAGAACAAATAATAACAACCCCTAAAAAAAGATATCAAAATAACTTAATCAATAAGAAAATAATGGAATATAAAATCATCGAGTATTTTAAAAACAAAAAGGCATTGGACTATGCAAGTGGTATTTATATTAACAAATTACCAAAAGAATATGCTAATAGCTTATCATTATCAGATCTAAATTCTATGAAAGTAATTAGATTAAAAAGAGCAAAATATTATTTAAGTATGAAAGACTTAGAAAGTCCAAAATCACAAAAACGAAAAGAAATAAAAACAGTAGGAAGTATTATTATCATTTACTTATTCATTCAACTAATTTTATATATTCTTTAAAATAAGAAACACCTTTTTACTATTTTCATAAAATAGTAAGAGGTGTTTTTTATGAAGACAGTAGAATATAATAGAGAAAAAGCAAAACAATATGCAAAAAAGTGGGCGTATTTTAGAAATCCTGCCTATTATGATTATGATAAAATAGGAGGAGATTGTACAAACTTTGTATCACAGTGCATTTTTGCAGGGTCATCTTGTATGAATTATGAAAAGGCTGGTTGGTATTATAAAAATGCAAATCAAAAATCGCCTAGTTGGACAGGAGTGGAATTTTTACACCAATTTTTAACAAAAAACAAATCAGTTGGTCCATTTGGAAGAATAGTAGAAAAAGAGGAGTTACAAATAGGAGATATGATACAGCTTTCCTTTGATGGTAATATTTATTCTCATAGCTTATTTGTAATAGAAAAAACGCAAGATGATATATATGTTGCAACTCATACATTTGATTCTTATGGAAAAAGGCTTTCTAGTTATCAATATAATAAGACTCGTATGATTCATATAGAAGGAGTAAGAATATGGTAAAAATAATAAAAACAGCTTGTAAAATAAAGTAAAACAATGTAAAATAGATAAGAAAATAATAAAAAAGGAGCAAGCCATGTATTTAGTAATTGGACTTGGAAACCCAGAAGAACAATATGCAAAAACAAGACACAATATGGGGTTTAGCACAATTAACAAAATAGCAGAAAAATATCATATTTCATTTGATAAAAAGAAATTTGATGCAATTTATACAGATACTATCATAGAAGGCGAAAAGGTCATTCTGATAAAACCACAAACCTATATGAACTTAAGTGGTAATTCCGTAAGACAATTTGTACAATTTTATAAAATACCAATGGATCATGTAATTGTAATTTATGATGATATTGATATTGAAAAAGGAATCATCAAAATTAGAAAAAAAGGTGGACCAGGAAATCATAATGGAATGAAATCCGTAGTGCAAGAAATAGGAAGCGATACATTTCCAAGAGTTCGAGTGGGAATTGGAACACCTATTTATAAAAATGATATGATAAACTATGTAATAGGACAAGTACCAAATGAAGAATATGAAATTCTAGAAAAGGGGATAAAAGTAGCAGCAGAAGCTGTAATTGATATTCTAAAAAACGGAATTGATCATGCAATGAACGAATATAATTAGAAAGGAAGCATAATGAAAGAAATAGTAATTAATGTAGATAACAAACAGAATAAAACCGTTATGCTAGTAGAAAACGGAAATTTATTAGAAAGATATGAAGAAAATAGTGGAATGAAACGATTAGAAGGAAATATCTATGTTGGTAAAATTCAAAATGTGCTACAAGGAATGCAAGCAGCATTTGTAGATATTGGAGAAAAGAAGAATACGTTTATTCATATTAAAGATATTTTACCAAAAGTAGATACCAAAATAGATGACCCAGAAGAGGCTGTAAAGAATAACAACATTAAAGATATTGTAAAAGTAGGAATGCCAATTTTAGTACAAGTAAAGCGTGATAGCACCAATAAAAAAGGGGCAAGAGTTTCAACACATATAAACTTACCAGGAAGATTTTGCGTGGTAATGCCTGGAGTTAAATTTATTACCATATCACAAAAAATCGAAGACGAAAAAGAAAGAGCACGTTTAATTAAAATAATTGAAGAAAACATTCCAGAAGGTGTTGGGGTTATTGTTAGGACTTCAGCAGAAGGAAAAACAAAAGAAGACATTATAAAAGACATGAAGCAAACCATGAAAAAATGGGAGGATATTAAGAAAAAAGCAGATAATAGTGAGGAAGCACCAAATCTTGTTTATGAAAATGCGGATATTATAAAAAGAATTTTAATTGATTTAATTGACCAAGATATTACAAGAATTATTGTAAATAGCGAAGAAGAAAAACGAGAAATTGAAGATATGTTAAAGGACAATGGGCAGACGATTGAAATTGTTTTAAAAAGGCAAGATAGTATATTAGATTTATATGATTTAGGAACTCAGTTAGAAAAAATAGAAAATAGAAAAATATGGTTAAAATGTGGAGGATTTATTACAATTGACAAAACCGAAGCATTAACCGCAATTGATGTTAACTCTGGAAAATACATAGGAACGAAAAGTTTAGAACAAACCGTATATACAGTCAATAAAGAAGCAAGTATCGAAATTGCAAAACAACTTCGTCTTCGTGATATTGGTGGTATTGTTATTATCGATTATATCGATATGAAAGAAAAGGAGCACAAAGAAAAAATTATACAAGTTTTACAAGAAAATTTAAAAAAAGACCGTTCCAAAACACAAATTGTTGGATTTACAGAACTGAATTTATTAGAAATGACAAGAAAACATATGTGTAGTAACGATTAGCAAAAGAAAAAAGGAGGGATAAGTATGGACTTTACTATGATTTTACCAATATTAATTGGTGTAGCAATTTTATTTATCGTATTAAAATTATTAGCATTACCAATGAAAATCATCATTAAACTTGTCATCAATGGATTAGTTGGTGGATTAATTATTTTTGTTATCAATTTAATTGGCGCAAACTTCGGATTTATGATTGATTTAAACTGGATTACAGCATTAATCGTAGGATTCTTAGGAGTTCCAGGTGTAGTAATTGTAACAATATTACAATTTATATTATAATAAAATATAATTATAAAAAGCCTTCTATCCATAAAATTAAGGATAGAAGGTTTATAAATAATAGGAGTAAACAGATATGATAGATCAATATTATAAAAATTTTAGAGTAAGAGACTATATGAATAACGATGGTTTAGGAAATCAAATATCCAATAATATGATAGATTGTTCTTTAGGAACTAATCCATTCATTGAAGAAAGTATGCTAAAAAGATATGTACACAAATGTGGTTATGAACTTAATAAATATCCTTCTATACAATATGAATTGTTAAAAGAGGAATTACTTAAATTTTGGAAAGATTATATTTATAAAGATATAACAAAAGATAATATTGCTTTTGGATCAGGAACTATGGGAATTTTAAGAAATATTAGTGAATTTTTAATTCAAGAAGGAACAAAAGTATTAGGGTGTGCACCTCAATTTCCAAGATTCATATCAGAAGTAGAATTAAAAAGGGGAATATATGAATATTATGGTTTAGAAAAGAAAAATAATTATAAGTTTATAGTAGAAGATTTTCTAAGCAAAATTACTGATAAATATAGTTTGATTTCAATAGAGAATCCTAATAATCCAACAGGTCAAATAATAGATATTAAAGATATTGAAAAGATTGTAGAGAAAGCAAAAAAACATGATAGTAATGTGATAGTAGATGAAGCATATGGAGATTATATGTCACCCGATAATTCAGCAATAACATTGGTAGGAAAATACGATAATTTAATGGTATTAAGAAGTGCATCCAAATTTTATGGACTTCCTAACCATAGAATAGGATATATGTTTGCAGACAGTGAATTAATAAAAGTATATAATAAGATAGCATTACCATTTCCATTCTCAGATTTATCGGCAAGTATATTCATTAATATATTAAAAAATTCTGAAGAATTGAATGATACAAAGTTAAAAACAATTGAAGTTAATGAAGAAATATACAAGGCATTAAGAAAAGAAAATTATATTTGTACTAATACAGAAACACCAATATTTACAGTAAAAACTAATGGAAAATGTGATTTATATAAAAAACTATGGGAAAATGGTATTATAGCGGAGAATTGTAGCAATTTTATTAATTTAGATAGTAGCTATGCAAGAATAAGAATTACAAAAGATTATAAAAGATTAATTAAAGTACTTTCTGAAGTACTAGAATAAAAAAGATATTAGGTTTTACTCACCTAATATCTTTTTTAATTCCTCATTACGTTTTACTTTTTGTGTTGTTGTTTTAATCATTGGTTCATTAGTTATAATAATATCTCTTATATGTTTATAACCAGGCATTGTTTTATTAATTTCTTTTATATCATTCCAAATAATGTTCTTGTAATCTGTTTCAGTTTTATCTGGATAAGTTTGTTTCATATATTCTTCATTGTAAACAATTTTTGCATTAATATCTAAATCGTTATCATCTGTTGGTCTTCCAAATACCATGTTTTCTGCTACATATGGAAGACGAGCAATTAAAATTTCAAGTTCTTCTGGGTAAATATTTTTACCATTTTTTAAAACAATTACATTTTTCTTTCTGCCGGTAATAAATAAGTATCCATCTTTATCATAATAACCTAAATCTCCTGTATGGAACCATCCATCAATTAATACTTCATCTGTTGCATCTTTATTATCATAATAACCAAGCATGATATTTGGACCTTTTACGATAACCTCTCCAATTCCTTGTTCATTTGGCTCGAAAATCTTAATTTCTACATCTGGAAGAGCAAATGCAACAGAACCAGGTTTTTGATATTTATCATTTTCAGCAGAAACGATAGGAGATGCCTCTGTTAGGCCATAACCATTTAAAAGTTCAATACCAAGGTTTTTAAGTCCTTTAATTGTAGATTTATCCATTGGCGCAGCACCATAAATAACAAGTCTTAGGTGTCCACCAAGTTCATTAATAACAGACTTAAATAATTTTCTTCTTACATCAATTCCACATTTTAAAAGTAGATTTGAAATAGCTGTTAAAATAGCAAATGGAATGCTCAAATGTTTTTGTTTAATTCCTTTTTGAATTTTCTTATACATTGCCTCTAATACCAAAGGAACACATACAAAGCCTGTTATTTTATACTCTTTTAAATTTTGTGATACATAACGAAGTCCATCGCAAAAAGCAATGGTAATACCACAATATAAACCATATAAAAATGTTGTTGTTGATTCATAAGTATGATGTAAAGGTAAGAAAGATAAAAACGTATCATCTGAAGTTACCTTTGCAATACAACCAGTTGAATAGATATTTGCACAAATATTTGCTTGTGATAGCATAACGATTTTTGCAAGTGAGGTTGTTCCAGAAGTAAATAACATAATTGTCATACCCGTATTATCAATTTCTACTTCATTATATCTTGTGTCTCCATTTTTTCGTAATTCTTTTCCTTTTTGTAATAGTTCTGGAACACAAAGAATTTCCTCTTTGTTATCAACAGAATCCATACAAATAAAATGTTTTAATTTACAATCGGGATTATTTTCTAAGGCTTTAAAAAAGTTTAAATATTTTTTATCAAAGATAACTGCCTCTACTTGGCTACGAATAACAGAACTTTCGATTTCGTTATCAGGAAGAGCCTTATCTAATGGAACTACAATCATACCTGATGTAGTAACTGCTAAATAGCTCATACACCATTCATAACGGTTTGGTGCAATAATAGCAATACGTTTTCCGAGTTAATCCTAAATCGATAAGAGCTGTTCCTAAGTTTTCCATATCTTCTTTTAATTGTGTATAAGTATGTGTAATATATGTGGTATCTTTTGGGTTCTTTTTATATGTAAAAGCAACTTTATCAGGATAAAGTTTAGCTGAACGGTTAATAAGTTCTTTAAAATTACTAACCTTTTCAATTTCATATAACTTACTTCTTGATAATTCTTGCATTTTTTTACCTCCTAAAATCTATCACGTCTATTCTATACTTATTTTCGTAAAAAAACAATACTTACAGAAACTAAAAGTTAGAAATATGAAATAATTGTATTGACGAATTTTGTAAAAAGTTGTATGATTAATTATAGTTTATAGAAAAATAGAGTAGAAAATAAATCGTTAAGACCTAGTAGACGGGAAGTTGTTACTAGGGCAAGAAAGTTTACTTTTGCGCATTTGTTTTCGCATTCCGCTATTTATTGTTTTTGAGAATGAATATGTAAAAATATATCTTTCTTCTTTAAATATGCGGAAAAAAAAGCAATTTAAAGGAGGAATTTTTTTATGTCAAAATTAAAGAAAATTATTTTATCAGGAATTTTACTTGCATTACTAATTGTATTAAATAGATTCGTATCAATTAAAACACCGTTATTAGTAATTAGTTTTTCATTTGTACCAATTATGATGGCTGCAATTTTGTTAGGACCAAAGTATAGTACATTAATTGCTGCGTTAGGAGATTTTATAGGAGCAATATTATTTCCATTTGGAACGTATTTTCCAGGTTTTACAGTAAGTGCAGGGTTAACAGGACTTATTTATGGTATATTCTTATATAAAAAACAAGAAAATGAAATGACAGATAAGAAATTTATTATAAAACTTATTATTAGTAACTTATTAGTATTAGGTATTGTTGAAATCTTTGTGGTTTCATTATGGTTAAATATGTTATATGGGAAAGCATATTTAGTAGTAGTTTCTTCTAGAGTATTAGCACAAGTTATAATGTTCCCAATTCGTATTGTTACAATTTTTGTATTAGAAAAACTAACAAGACCAATCGTAAATCGTTATTTATATGAAGGAGCAAATGATGAAAACTAAAGAGTATCTATCAACTTTTTATAAAGGAACAAAAGGACCAACATTAGATGCAATTAAATATTTTATGGAAGAATTAGACCATCCAGAAAAAAGCCTGAAAATTGTTCATGTAGCAGGAACAAATGGAAAAGGTAGCGTTTGTGAAATGCTATCTACTGTATTAGAACAAGCAGGCTACAAAGTAGGATTGTTCATGTCTCCACATATTGTTAGGTTTAATGAAAGAATTCGTGTAAATCATCAAGAAATATTAAATAAAGAACTAGAAGAATTAACTAATATCATGGAACCAATTGTAACAAAATATAACCAAACACATGAAGTACATGTAACATTATTTGAAATAGAAACAGCAATGGCATTACTATATTTTGTTAAAAACAAATGTGATATTGTAGTATTAGAAACGGGTCTTGGTGGACTTGTAGACTGTACTAATATAGTAAAGCCAATTTTATCTATTATTACATCTATTGGATATGATCATATGGACATTTTAGGAAGTACTTTAGAAGAAATTGCAATTCAAAAAGCAGGTATTATAAAGGAAAATTCAGAGACAATATTTGTAGAACAAGAAGAAAGTGTTAATGAAATCATAGAAAAAACTTGTAACCAAAAGAATAATACATTGCATGTAATTAAGCAAAAAGACTGGACAAATGTATCATATAAAGACGAATATCAAGTATTTGATTATAAAGATTACAGGCAAATACAAATTAACTTAAAAGGAAATAAACAAATACCAAATGCTTGTATTGTTTTAGAAGCATTAGAAGTATTGCAAGAAAATGGTTATGAAGTTTATAGAAAGAATATAGAAGAAGGACTAAAAACAGTAGTACACAAAGCAAGATTTGAACAAATTTATAAAGAGCCAACAATTATATTTGATGGTGGGCATAATGAAGCAGCAATAAAGAATTTAAAAGAAACGATTGAACAATATTATAAAAATAATGATAAGATATATATTTTATCAATTTTAAAAACAAAAGACTATAAAACAGTTATTAAAGAATTAATGGAAGATAACAAATCAATTTTTATTTTTACAGATGGAACTAAAGAACAAGATGAAGTAAAATGCTATGTAAAAAAAGAAGATTTATATAAAGAAGCTATACAATATAGGAAAGAAAATATATTTATGGATTCTTTAGAAAATGCATTATCAAAATGTAAAGCAGATTATAAAGATAAAACAATCTTTATAATTGGAAGTTTTTATACGTATAGCGAAGTATTAGAAAATTTAGAGAAGTGAGAAAAATGATTGAATTAAAAAATGTAAGTTATGGTTATGAAAAAAAGAAAACTATTATAAAAGAAGTTAGTTGTAAAATAGAACCAGGTAAGTTTACTTGCGTGATTGGCAAAAATGGCTCACGGAAAATCAACACTTGCAAAATTAATTGCAGGAATTGTAAAGCCAACTTACGGAGAAGTGCTAATTGAAGAAAAAAGTACAAAGAAAAAAGAGAACTTTTTACCAATCCGTAAAGAGGTTGGAATTGTATTTCAAAACCCAGAAAACCAAATTATTTTCAATTCTGTAGAAGATGAAATAAGATTTCCTTTAGAAAACCTAAAATTAGAAAATGTAGAAGAAAAAATAACAGAAGCACTTAAAAAAGTAGGGCTTGAAGGAAAAGAAAAACAAGAGGCTTATACATTATCACTAGGTCAAAAACAAAGACTAACAATTGCATCAGTTCTTGCTATGGAAACGAAATACATTGTACTTGATGAACCTACTGCAATGCTTGACCCAAAAGGAAAAGAAGAAATATATAAAATCGTAAAAGAACTAAAACAAGAAGGTTATTCTATTATTTACATTACAAATATTATTGATGAAATTTTATTGTCTGATGAAATTTGGGTTATGGAGGAAGGTAGTATTAAAGCTACTTTTGAAAAAAAGGATATATTAGAGCATATCCAAGAAATTGAAGAAAGTGATATTAAAATACCAGAAATTATTACATTACTTCAAGACCTTAAAAAGCAAAATATAGACATAGAATTAAAAGATTGGACAATGCAAGAGCTAATACAGAAGCTAGTTGAAAAATATAAAGGAGAGTAGAAAGTGAAAACAGTTATAAAATTTATTACATTTTTTATTTATACAATTTGTTTATTTTGGGTTAAAGACATTAATGTATTACTAGCAATTTTTGCATTTCAAATACTATTCACTCTATTATGTCATGTTTCAATAATTGGTGCAATAAAGACAATATGGAAACTTTTGCCGTTTATTATATTTACTGTTATAATAGACTTATTTGTAATGGAAGTAATTGATTCTATATTAATTGGAATTAGACTTGTTATGGCATGTCATGCAACATACATATTTGGAAAAACGACAACAGCTATGCAAATTGCAAAAGCAATAAAAAAGTTATTATATCCATTAACTTGGTTTGGAGTAAATACGAATAATATTGGTATAATGGTAAGCCTTGCAATTACTTTTATTCCAATTATAAGAAAAGAAATTGAGAATATACGTTATAGCCTAAAAGCAAAAGGTTTTAACATGAGTTTTATCAATCAGATAACACATATCAATTATATAATGGGGCCACTTTTTTACTCATTACTTAGAAAAGTAAGCGAGTTAGAAAATGCACTAAAATCAAAAGCATATGTAGAAGAATAAAAAAGATATCAAAAGTATTTGATATCTTTTTTATTGTAGTATATAATAAAGAAAAATAATAGGAGAAACAAATGATAGAAAACGAGAAGTTAGTTAAAGCACGTAAGAGAAACATGAAACTCTACCCATTTTATAGAGCATTTGCAAGTGATATTATATTTTTATATGCGATAAAGTTGTTGTTCTTAACACAAGTAAGAGGGGTAACTGCGGCAGATGTTATCTTTTCTGTATCAATGTATGCAATGTTTATGATACTTTTACAAATACCTGCAATGGTAGTTATTCAAAAAATAGGATATAGAAGAAGTGCATTCTTAAGTAATCTATTTAATATATTTTATGTTGGAATCTTAATGTTTAGTAGTAATGTTGTTCATTTATGTATTGCAGAATTCATGAGTGCACTTACATTTTCCTTAAAGGATGTAGCAGAGCCAAGTTTACTTAGTGCATCTATTCCAAAAACAGAAAAAAGAGGAAAAATATACTCAAAGTTAGAAGGAAAAGGAAAAGCACATTATTATTACATAGACGCAATAACTGCAGTACTTTCAGGCTTTATGTATGTAGCGAATCCATATTTACCACTAATACTTGCAATTGCTGTTTCAGTATTTGCATGCCTTTTATCACTTTTGTTTGAAGAAATTAAGGAAAAAGAAGAAAAACGAGACTCTATAAATCTTAAAGAATATATTGGACAATTACAAAAATCATTTGTATTTATTTTAAAATCTAAACGTTTAAAAAGTTTGTTACTTTATAGCGGAATTACATGGGGATTTATGTGTATTATGTCAGATTACAGAACTAGTGTATTACAAGACATTAATACACCAGCACAAATTATTGGAATAATGGCAGCAATTTTTGGAATTGTATCTGGAATTGCTTCTAAAAAACAAGTACAATTTCATAATATGTTTAGAAACCATTCATTATCTGTTATCATGATTAGTTGTGCAACTGCAATGGTATTAAGTGGTGCAATTGTTCTTATAAAAGCACCAGTATGGATATGTATTGCTATCATTTTAGTACTTGGACTTGTTGGAAAAATTGATAATGCGATGAATAATATTTTAACAAATAGATATTTAGGAAATTTTTCAAGTGGTGAAATGACTTCTAATATATATGCAACAAATTCAATTGCAAGAAATATATTTAGAATGATAATAGGAATGACGGGCTCATGGCTAATTAGTGTTGTGCCAAGTGCAAATGCAATGTTCTATGCAGGAGGAGTATTTTTAGCAATTAGTATTATACTAATGTTATATATGAGACAACGTGTTGGTTTAAAACCAGAAGAATATCCTAAAGAAGAAATAGAAATGAAGGTATAAAAAAGGAGAATTATATGCAAGAAAGTTTTTATTTTACATCATCAGCTAAAGAAAGTGTACATGCAAAAATTTGGAAAAATGATAATATAAAAAGGTATAAAGGAATTGTACAACTTGTCCATGGAATGCAAGAATATATTGAAAGATACGATGAATTTGCAAAATTACTTGCAGATAGTGGTTATATTGTTGTAGGACATGACCATTTGGGACATGGCGATACAGCAAAAGATGATAGCGATTTAGGATATTTTGCTAAAGAAAATGGCTGGGATAGACTTGCAGAGGATGTTCATATTTTACAAAATAAAGTATCAAAAGAATACCCAGAGCTACCATATATTATTTTTGGGCATAGTATGGGTTCACTAGTTGTTAGAACATATTTAACAAAATATAAGGACGACTTAGCAGGAGTTATCCTTTCGGGAACCAGTGGACAAAAAAGTGGCTTATTAGCAGGACAAATTTTAATAAAACTTATTATGCTTTTTAGAGGAGATAGATATCGTAGTAGTTTATTAGAATACTTAATTACAGGATCATTTAATAAAAAATTCAAACCAAATCGTACTAAAGCTGATTGGACAACAAGAGACGAAGAAGTAGTTAATAAATATCAAAAAGACCCAAAATGTGGCTTCAATTTTACTACAAATGGCTATTTGAATTTATTAAAAGGAAGTTACTATTTATCAAAACAAAGAAATATAAATAAAACTTTGAATGTTCCAATTTTACTTATTTCAGGAGATAAAGACCCAGTTGGTGGAATGAGCAAAGGTGTTATAAGAGTATTTGATATGTTTGAAAAAGCAGGACTAGATAAAGTAACGATTCGTTTATTTAAAGATGCACGCCATGAATTACTAAATGAAATAAACAAAGACGAAGTATGTTATGTAATACTTGATTGGCTAAGTAAAATATTGGAGAAGAAATAAGATGAGTAGAAAACAAATTATTATTGCTGGAGTGGCAAGGGCAGGAAAAAGTACAGTATGCAATGAATTAACAAAAAGAGGAAATTATCAACATATTGAAGCAGATACTATCACATTTGCATTTCAAAACAGTTTTTCTGAAACAGGAATTTCACATACTGATTTTTGGGGATTAAAACAAACAAGTAAACCATTTAGTAAGTTTTTATCTGCTTGGATAAAAGAAGTACAAAAATCTGGAACTTGTAATAAAGTAGATTATAAAATGGCAATTGATGTATATCATATTTTACCAGAGGATTTTGTAGAATGTTTTCCAAAAGAAAATTGCGAAATTTACTTTTTAGGTTATCCAAATATATCAGTTGAAGAAAAGATACAACAAATTAGAAAATTTGATACTATAGATGACTGGACAATTGAAGAAAGTGATGAAAGTTTGAAAGAACGTATTGAAACTTATATAGAGATTAGCAAATACCTACAGGAAGAATGTGAGAAATATGGATTACCATTTATAGATGTTAGTTATAATAGAGAAGAAATTTTAGAAAATTTAGTAAACGAAATTATAGTGCAAAACTAAAATAGAAGAATACAAATAAAGAAAAGTTCTAATACAACCCCCCGTTGAATACAATGTACAAAACAACGTATTCATAAGGGGGTCTTTCATTTGGGAAAAATATACATAGAAGAACGTGCAGTAAATTTGGCACAGTATATTATAGATAGTGGAGATACGGTAAGAGGAGCTGCTAAAAAGTTTGGAATTAGCAAAAGTACAGTACATAAAGATGTTAGTGAAAGATTACAAAAGATAAACCCTATTTTAGCGTTGGAGGTTAGAAAGATATTGGATGAAAATAAGGCGGAGAGACATATTCGAGGAGGAATGGCAACCAAGTTAAAATATACACATGAAAAAGAACAAAATGTAGGATAAAAAAAGTACCACTTCAATAATGAAGTGGTGCTTTTTTTAGTAATTGTTGTTAAAGTTATTTCTTTGTTGTTTTCTTGCTTTTCTGCAATCTGGACATCTTTGTGGTTCGTTTGTAAATCCTTTTTCAGCATAGAATTGTTGTTCACCAGCAGTGAATACGAATTCAGCACCACAATCTTTACATACTAATGTTTTGTCTTGTAATTCTTCCATGTTATAAAACCCTCCTTTTTAGAAAATCGAATTAATCTTTTCTTGACACATTGAACCATTCTAAAAAGAAGGAAATCGTCTAAAATAAATTAAATCTAACACCTTTCAAAAGGCTAAATAATACTATAACACACAAAAACATAAGATACAAGTAAAAAAGAAGAAAAAGTGAAAATTAATGAATAAGTTGCATAAATTTACAAAAAATGGTACAATAATAGTAGTTATGTAAATGAGGAGGGGAAGTTATGCTAATATATAAAGGAAAGTTATCTATTGAATTAGAAGAGAATATCGAGAAATTACAAACACAAATACGGACAATTGGAAAAACTAAAAGAGATGATTATAAATTCATCTACATATCGTTTGCTAGATGGAAAAACACAAATGATAGAAGAAAGTAAAGAAAATGAGATAAGATCTAGAATGGAACATACTGCTAATGCTGCAGCTATTTCAAAAAAGATTATTGGGAGAATTTATGATTTGTGTTCGATTCCTAAAATATCTGAAACTGTTTTATTCCAATTGAATAAAAAAAGAGATGAATTATATACTGAAATCACAGCTTTATCACATGATTTAGGACATACCCCATTTGGACATGCAGGAGAAGCTGTTGTGAATGAATTTATGCAATCAATTGATGATAAAGAAATGATTATGAAAATAATAGAAAAAAGAAGGGAAGTTTTTGGAAACGAGTATGAAGAAGAACAAGGACATACAGACTATTTTAAAGGAAAATTAAGCTTCGAACATAATGAACAAAGTGCAATAGAATTTGCTAAAATAATAGAAAGAAATATAGAAGAATTTGATCAAATAGATACAAAAAAAATAATTCAAGGTATCTTATCACACAGTATTACAAGAGTTAGTGTTGTGCCAGATGATTTAATGGCACAAATTGTAAGACAAACAGATAAAATTGAATATCGAAATTATGATTATAATGAAGTTATGGAATATGTTAAATTTAATGAGGGTGAAGAAGATTTAATTCAATACCAATCGATGTCAGTACAAGAAAGAATTGAAAAGATTATTGAAGATATTGCAAATGAAGCAGTAGAAGAAGGCAGAATTAACGATAATAATCGTGCTTTAGAGATGTGTAAAAAATTAAGAAAAAAATATGAAAATGTTATCTATTTCATTGAAGAAGACGGAAAAAGAGATTTATTAACAGGAGATAATCGTGAAAGACAACAGATGATATATAAAAAATTATTAGAGTATTATTATCAACATCCAGAAAAAATACCAACTAAAACAATGGTATATAATAATCCACTTAATAGCAAAAAAGAAAGGCAAAGAGTCATATCATTTGATAAAACACAAAATCCAAGCGACACATTAGGAGAAAATGTGGTAGGATATGTAAATACTTTTACAAACAAAAAATGCTTTGATACATATATAAGATTAGTAAAAGAAAGAATACTAAAAGGACAAGGATATGGGATAGAACCAATTACTAGAGAAGAAATCGAAGAACGTAAAAAATTACAGCTCCAAGAACGAATTGCAAAGAGAAAGGCAGAAGATGTATATAAAGGAAGAGAAGCTCATACAGACCAAGAATATGTAAATATGATACAAAGAAAAAACCAAACATTTTATCAAAACGATTTGACAGAAGAAGGAAGAAGAACGATTGAAGAAAATAGAATAAAACACCAAAAAGAAAATGAGGAAGATGAATTATTGTGGTGGATGGTAAAAAAAGCAGATACAGAGCGTGTTCAAAAATTTACCAAAGATCTAATAGAATCAACACCAGAAAGAATCGAAATGAAGAAAAAAGACGAAGAACTAGAATTATAAAAATAGTAAATAGCGATACAAAAGGTATCGCTATTTTTTCACCAAACTACACAATTCGACATAAAATATAGTGGGACGAATGGGCATGTGAGGTGAGAAATGTGAAAAAGATAAAAAAAGGAGATATTGTAGGTAGAAAGTCGTATGGAAAAGATATTCTATTTACAGTAGAAAAAATTATTCAAAGAAAAAATCAACAACCAATTGCTATTTTAAAAGGGCTTATCATTCGAATTGAAGCAGATGCATTATTAGATGATTTAGTTATTATGGAAGAAAAACAAATACAAACCAATATGAGAAGTTTAGAAGAAAAATTGGCAGATAAAATGAAACAATATGATATTTTTCCAAAACAACGTTCCAAAATATTTGGAAGAAGTTTTCTAAAGAGTGAAAATAGAGGGGAAGAAAATGGAAAAATCCTTCATTTAGATGGAGATAAACGATATAGTGATAAATCTGTAAAATGCTATAAAAAACTAGGACTAAATGCAATTGTACGAAACATTCCAGAAAATAGGCAAGAATATGTTGTACTTGATTTATTAAATCGATATAAGCCAGATGTATTAGTGATTACAGGACATGATGGAATGATAAAAAATGGAACTGCTTTTAACGATATTTATAATTATCGAAATTCAAAATACTTCATTAACACCGTAAAAGAAGCAAAAAGATGGGTACACCAGACTGGAAAAGATTTAGTAATATTTGCAGGTGCTTGCCAAAGCTATTATGAAGCATTAGTTGCAGCAGGGGCCAATTTTGCATCATCCCCAGCTAGAGTATTAATTGACTTTATGGATCCATTAATTGTAGCAGAAAAAGTAGCAACAACAGAAGACTATAAATATATTACGATCAATGATATTGCAGATGAACTTCGTGATGGAACAAGAGGAATTAGTGGAATAGGAGCAAAAGGAAAACGTTATACAAGAACAAAAATAAGTGATGTTTAAACAGGTTGTTATGACCTGTTTAAACATAGCAATAAAAAACTGTAATGTTTTTGTAATATTAATGTTACAAAAACGTAACAAAACTCTTAAAAACATTGATAATACTGAAAATATCACTTACGACAACGATTTTTCTTTTTTGACATTTTATAACACAGATGATATAATCGGGTCATATTAATGAAGTAGGTGATCAGATGATTTACAAAGACGATTTTACCAGTTTAAAAACAGACATTACAGAAAACATAGGACAAAAGATAATTGTAAAAGGTACATTGGGAAGAAGTAAATATTTTGAGAAAGAAGCTACAATAGAAAAAGCCTATCCTAATTTATTCATTGTAAAATATGATGAAAATGATAGAAACGTTACATATAGTTATACAGACGTATTAACAAGAACAGTAGAAGTAAAACTATTTGATGGAGAGAATTTTAATCCAATTATTCCTCCACTAGTAGAAACAAAGAAACAAAAAAATTTATAACTTGCAATAAAATTCCTAGAAATAGGAATTTTTTTTTGTCCTTTTCATATATATAACTATAAATTAAATATAAGAAAGAGGGGGAAAACATGCAAGTAGATATGGCTAAGGAAAGTCTATGTATTAATAAAATAGTAGGACAAAAGACGGAAAAACTCATGGTAGAAGGAGATATGATTGTACCAGATGTAAAGCCAGATATTCTAAATACAATTAGTACCACAGGTAATGTATGCATATACAAAAAAGAAGTATTAGAAGGTAAAATAAGAATTGATGGGGAAGTACAAGTATATGTGATTTATCTTGCAGATAATGAAAATGAAGAGACGAGAAGTTTAAATACTTCTATTGATTTTACACAAATTATTGATTTTGAAAATTGTAATAGTGGAATGAGTTTAGAAGAAAGCGTTTGGGTTCGGAAGCTTAGAATGTAGAATACTAAATGGAAGAAAGATTAGTGTAAAAGCAGAACTTGGATTTGAAGGAACTTTATATTCCAATGAAACTGTAGAAATTTTAAAGCAAGTGAAAGATTTACAAGATGTGCAATCATTAGAAAGAAATTTAACATTAAATTCCTTAGTAGGAGAGGGGACTTCTAAAACATATGCAAAAGATACGATTATGATTGATAATATTGATAATTTAGCAGAGATATTAAAAACAGACCTAGCAATTAAAAATAAGGATATTAAAATTAGTTATAATAAAGTACTTGCAAAAGCAGATGTATGTGTGAAAATATTGTATTTAACAGAAGAAAATCGAATTAAATTTGTAGAAAGTACTATTCCAGTTATGGGATTTGTCGATATCGAGAATATAACAGAAGAAGATATTTGCGATATGAAATATAAGCTAAAAAATATGTTAGTAAAACCAAATTCAGCGGAAGAACATTCTATTTACATAGAAGCACAAATTGAATTATCGGCGCGAGTATATGGAAATAAAGAAATAAAACTAATTCAAGATTTATATAGTCCAAGTAAATCATTAATGTTTAATCAAAGAGGAATTAATACAATGTCTGATAAAAATTGTATGAAAAGTGTATGTAATATAAGAGAAAAATTAAATGTACCAGAAATTGCAGGAAATCAGATTTATGATGTAGAGGTAAGACCAGTTATTTTAGAAAGAACAATAGCAAATTCAAGAGTAATGTTTGAAGGAGAACTTAATTTAAAATTTATGTATGCAACAAATCAAACTTGTGGAATGGCTGTAAAAGAAATGAAAGTTCCATTTGAATACAATGTAGAAGTGGCAAACATTACAGCAAATACTAATATCAGTACTCAAATTGAAGTAACAAGTCAAGACTTTATTGTAGGTACAGATGGAATGATAGAAACAAGAGTGGATCTTGGTTTTTCGTTAGACATTTCGAACACACTTCAAATCAATATCATTGATGAAGTAAGCTTAGATGAAACAAGAAATAAAGAGATTTATAGCATGATTATTTATTTTGTAAAACCAGGTGATACACTATGGAAAATTGCAAAACAATTTGGAAGTACTATTTCAGATATTGTAAGAGTAAATAAAATTGAAGACGAAAATAAAATTTTTCCGGGTCAACAATTATTTATTCCAAAATATGTGTACACAAGACAAGACCAAACAGCATAAAGTAAAATGAGGAAATGACCAAAAGGGAATACCTTTTGGTCATTTTATAAGACAAAAAGGAGGTAGAAATGGATAGTATTTATCGAAGAAAACGAATTCGTATTCCAAAAGTTATCTTTCAGAAATTCGGAAATATGGAACCTAGTAAAGGTAGGAAAATGATGAAATTCTCTATGATTGTTATTGTTATGATTTTAACATTTCATACTATTTTAAATTCCATAGGACCAATTTTAGATAGCCTCTTTAAGGACAAAGCAAAATCCGTAGCAACTATTATTTGTAATGAAGAATCCACGAAAATTATTACTAATTACAAATATGAAGATTTAATTACCATTCATCGAGATAAGGATAATAACATAACAATGATTCAATCCAATATTACTCCAATTAATTACATTATTTCGGATGTAGGAGAAAAAATACAAAAGAGAATTAACGAAACAGAAAAAGAAAAAATACATATTAATTTAGGAAGCTTTTTGGGAAGTAAATTACTTTCAGGAATTGGACCCAATATTCCAATAAGCTTATCTCTTATAGGAAATGTAGAAACTGATTTAAGAAGTGAATTTAAAAGTCAAGGAATCAACCAAACAATTCATAGAATCTATTTACAAGTTGATTGTAAAATAAGTATTTTAACACCTTACGAAGTAACAGAAGAAAGTATCTCTAACCAAGTACTAATTGCAGAAAATATTATTGTAGGAAAAATACCTGAAGCATTTTATAATTTAGAAGGGTTAAGCAAAGATAATGCAATCGATTTAGTAGAATAATATAGGATTCTTAAAATTTTATCAATTCATAAAAAATGTATTGCTATTTTTAAAAAGGTGTAATATAATTGTAATGATTTTGTAACAAACGGGAAATAATAAATAAAAAAGGCTATAGAAAGGAAAGATAGCAATGTTTGGTTTTGGACAGGATATAGGAATTGATTTAGGAACAGCTACAGTAATTGCATATGTAAAAGGAAAAGGAATTGTATTAAGAGAACCATCTGTTGTAGCAATTGATAATAGAACACAAGAAGTGTTAGCAGTAGGACAAGAAGCAAGAAGAATGCTTGGAAGAACACCAGGTAATATTGTAGCAACAAGACCATTAAAAGATGGTGTTATTTCAAATTATACAGTAACTGAAAAGATGTTAAAACATTTTATAAATAAAGTATGTGGCAAATTTATTTTTGCGCCAAGAATTATGATTTGTATTCCATCACAAGTAACAGAAGTAGAAAGAAAAGCAGTTATTGATGCTGCATCTCAAGCTGGAGCAAGAAAGGTATACTTAATTGAAGAGCCAATTGCAGCAGCAATTGGAGCTGGAATCGACATTTCAAAACCTTGTGGTAATATGATTGTTGATATTGGTGGAGGAACCACAGATGTTGCTGTTATTTCATTAGGTGGTAGTGTTGTTAGTACTTCTTTAAAAGTAGCAGGAGACAAATTTGATGAAGCAATCGTGAAATATATTAAGAAAAAACATAATGTTATTATAGGAGAAAGAACAGCAGAAGACTTAAAAGTAAATATTGGATGTGTTTATCCTAAAATTCAAGATATGGAAATGGATATTCGTGGAAGAGATTTAACAACAGGACTTCCAAAAACCATCACTATCTACTCAAGTGAAATGATGGAAGCATTAACAGAACCTGCCATGATGATTGTAGATGCTGTTCATTCAGTATTAGAAAAAACACCACCAGAATTAGCTTCTGATATTAGTGATAAAGGAATCTACATGACAGGTGGAGGATGTTTAGTAGATGGATTAGATAAATTATTACAAGAAAAAACAGGAATCAATGTAATGATTGCACAAGATGCAGTTTCTTGTGTTGCACTAGGAACAGGAAAGGCATTAGATAATTTAGATTCGTTAGATGGAAAAAGTAGATTATAAAATATAATTAGACGGAAAGAAATTTCCGTCTATATTAATACAAGGAGAAGTAACAAATGGAAAAAGAAAGAGTAGCGTTTTATACATTGCGGTTGACCGTATGTATAAGTAAATATGATTTTAGAAAACCCATGTGGCTGTAAGAAAAAGCTACATGGGCATTTTTGTATTTTTTTACTGATTTTCCTTATACTCAAAATGATGAGTAAGTCCATTTTTAAATGTGATATGATGGATTTTTTTATGATCTACTACTACTTCAGTTATGATAGTAGATAAGAAATCTTTAATAACAGACTTATCAACATTTTCTAATAAATATCTAACATCTATATTTTTTGAGTTACCAATTTCTTGTGTAATTAAATAGAAACTAGCTTTGGCTTGTAAAGAAAATTCCTTATTATCAATAAATGTATTTTCTTCTGTATGTAATCCTTGTATTTTAGAATTTATTTCTTCAATTTTATTCGTTATTTCTTGTCTCTTTAAAACAAAATCTTTTTTAGGCATACTATCTTCAGCATATAAAAATAAATCATCTAATCTTTTTAAAGCATTTTCATGTTTTTCTTTTTCAGCCTTATAAATATCATATCTATCTTTAAATGAAATATTTTTTTCTTCTGATTCATCTTGCATTTGATAATTTACAATAGGAAGATTATTAACTAATAATTTATATGTGCTTTTTATATCATCCTTGTTTATATGTTCAATATCCTTAAAATATTTACCTCTTAATAAGATACTTTCCATATCTCTATAAGAATGATTTTTTGTAATTCTCTCTTGTAAAGTCATATAATTTCCAATGTAATTTATTAAAAATGGTAATACTGTTAAATCACTAGCAAAGTTATTACAAGTATATGTTTTATGAAATAAATAACAAGTATATCTAGATGGAGTAAATCCATTTTTTCTAGCTCTATCATTCCCTGCATTCATATTTGAACCACATTTGAAACATTTAATAATAGAAGATAATATATGTATATTTTTAGATTCTCTTTGTCTATTATAATCGCCTCTATAATTTCCTTTTAATATATCAGCAACTCTATTAAATTGTTCTTTTGAAATAATTGCAGGATGATGATCTTCAATAACAATCCATTCACTTTTATCTTTCCATCTTCTAGTTTTTTGAGTTTTAGTGTTATATCTATATGTACCAATATAAAATGGATTTGTAAGAATAGCACCAACAGTTCTTGCTGTCCAAGAACCACCTCTTTTGGTTTTTACACCTTCCATATTTAGTTGTTTGGCCACTTTTGTAGTGGACCTTATTTTTTCATAAAGATCAAATATATATTGAACAACTTTAGCTTCAGGCTCATAAATTTTTGGAAATTTAGTTTCTTCATCCCATATGAATCCTAAAGGAACTGTTGCACCATTCCATAATCCTTTTTCAGCTCTTGACATCATTACAGCAAAAACTCTTTCAGCAGTAAGCTTTCTTTCTAGTTCTGCGAATACTAGAATGATTTTTAACATTGCTTCACCCATTGCAGTAGATGTATCAAACTGTTCGTTTTTTGATATAAAAGTAACTTTATATTTTTTTAATTCATCATACATTTCAGAGAAATCTCTTAAATTTCTACTAATACGATCTATTTTCCACACAAGTAAATGAGAAAATTCTCCCATTCTTATTCTAGCCATCATATTTTGATAATCTGGTCTATCAGTATCTTTACCAGAATATCCTGGATCTTTAAAAATTACAAAGTCGTCAATTCCTAGAATATATTTTGCATAATTAATCAAATCACTTTCCTGAAGAGGAAGCGAATCTTTATCTATTTGGTGGAAAGTAGATACCCTTAAATAAAGGGCAGCTTTTAATTTTCTTTCCAATAAAAAAACCTCCATTTTTTCAAAATATTTTTATCAAACACCTTGAAAAATGAAGGTTTTTTGTATATAATACAAAAGTATTCACTTTCCGAAGTGTTTACGCTCTGGATAATGTGTGTCGTCTCGCAAATGAAACACATTGTCCACTTTTTTTATGTCTTTGAAATTTTACCACAATTTTGGCAAACTATAACTGATTTTGTTTTACTGCCTTTTTTGGTTATAATCGGAATTAGTAATGCAAGGCCACAAGTACAACAAGCAAGTAAAATCCAAATAAGTGACATTATTATTCCTCTTTTCTTTTGTTTTTCTACAGCTTGTACTGTTACATTTGTACTACCACAATGTTTGCAGCTAACCATTATTTCTTTCTCCTTTCTGTTTAAAAGCACTTTTATTTTCTGCTTTTACAACTTTTCCTAATATTTGAATTTCATTATAAAGTTCATCTTTAGGAATATTTATAACTTTATAGTAAGCATTCATTGCTGTTAAAGCATAAAATGTTTTGTCTTCACTTAATTCAATTTTTCTAATAGTATTTTTACCAGATAACTTTATTAGATATGTTCCTTTATTTGGTGTCAAAATATTATCAAGTTCATTCTGTTTATATATAAGAGCAATATCTCCAACATCTAACAATGGAAACATTGCATCATCTTCAGATATAAATTCAAAGTAATTATTGTCTGTTCTTTGTTCAATCAATTTTGAAAAATGAATGCCAAAATAATCTGCTAATAAAGATATTTTATCCATACGAGGTAACTTTTGACCATTACACCAACTAGAGATAGTTGAGCTTTTTAAGCCTAAATCCCTTACTAAATCATCTTGAATTTTACTGTTTATTTGCATGTAGTAATTAAGATTACTTGCAAATATTTTTCTATAAGTGTCATCTTTAGATAGCATTTTTTAAAACCTCCTTTTCTATAATATGCCATCATTATAACACCTAAAGTAAAAAAAAACAATAAAAAAGTAAAAAAAATTTTACTAAAAGTATTGACATTCCACCTAAAGTGTAATAGAATGTGGACAAATCAAGAAGGGAAGTGAAGAAGAGATGGAAAAAAAGTTACAAATAACATTAACTGCAGCAAGAGTTAATGCAGGACTTACACTAGATGAGGTGGCAGAAAAATTGCATAAAAGCAAGAATACAATCATTGCTTGGGAAAAGGGCAAAACAACAATAGATGTGTATAATTTTGATGAACTTTGTACTCTTTATAATGTACCAAAAGAGTGTATTATTTTGCCTTGCTATTCCACCCAAAGTGGAAAGAAAGGAGAATAAAAATGAAAAAAATAAAAAAATGCGAGACGACACACAAAAAAAGGAGTGATTCTTTTGGAAAAAGAAAATTCGATATGGAAAGAATTAAAAAAATATGGAATCCATAACGAAAAAGAATTAGATGAGGCTATAAAAAAAACTAAACTATTAAATATAAGTTGCTTTGTAAGCAAAGAAGGAGTGAATACAAATGAAAATTGTTAATAAAAAGAAATTTATAACAAGAATATTAGAATTAATCACAATATTAGGAACAATTATATTAACACCTATATCAATTAACTATGCAAATAATTTTAGAGGATATCAAGGCTATGGTGGAGAATACTTAATTCCAATTTTAGGGCTATTGATCATATTAGTAATTGAGACAATTTATGAAGAAAGCAGTAGGAGGTAAAAATATGAACATTAGAGAATATGTGAAAAGTTTATTTATCATATATAGATACAACAATATGCTAACCACACTAAGAATTATGAAAAATAATTTAAAACTTTTGAAAGGAGGGAATTAGTATGGGATATCAAGAAATAAAAAATCTTATTTCAGATATAGATAAATATCATAATGAAGCTGAATTAAGAGAAATTTTACAACAAATTTTATTCATTTGTGAAGATAACTTAAAAAATGAACCATCTACCAGCGACCAAACTGAAAAATAGATGATTCATAAAAATATTTATATAAATACTTCTTATGTTATTTTAGCATAAAAAGTTAGAAAGGACAAGAGAGTGAAAATAAATAACAAATTAAATTTACCACAACCGTTTGTAGACGCAGTTACAAGAGAATATGAATATAAAGATAAACAATATAGTGTAACAACAATATTAAAAGATATAAGAGAGATTTTACTTACAAGAAGACATCATAATGAAATTGAACAAGATGTAGCAGATATGATTTGGCTTATTTTAGGAACAGCAACACATAGTGTATTAGAAAATAGTAAAGAAGCAGATGCAGAATTTAAAGAAGAACATTTTGTGGAAGAAGTACAAAATGGATATAAATTATCAGGACAAGCTGATTTATACAATATTGAAACTAAAACAGTAACAGATTATAAAACATGTTCAGTTTGGAAAGTAATTTATAACGATTGGGAAGATTATAGAAAACAACTATTAATGTATGCTTGGGCCTTTAAGAAAATGGGATTTGAAGTAGATAAAGGAGAAATTATTGCAATAATAAAAGATCATAGTAAAACAAAGGCAAAAGTTGACAGTAATTATCCTCAATATCCAGTACATAAAAAAGTATTTGAATTTTCAGAAAATGATTATGAAGAAATAGAAGAATTTATTAAAAATAAATTTAGTGAAATAGAACAATTTGAGAATACTCCAGATAATGAATTACCACTATGTAGTGAAGAATCAAGATGGAATGATGGAGATAAATATGCAGTAAAGAAAGAAGGAAATAAAAGAGCATTAAGAGTTTATGACACATTAGAAGATGCAGAAGCACACTTAAAACAAGATGAAAGTTTAGAATTAGAAATTCGTAAAGGTGAAGATAAAAAATGTTTAGAATATTGTAGTTGTTGCGAATTTTGTAATTACTGGAAAGAAAACTATGGAGGCAATATGTAAATGGAAGGAGAACTAATTTTAAAATATGAATCTTGTTGTGAAGATTTTATAAATATCATGTTAAAAAATGGCTATACACTTACTATGGAATTAAAAGAAAATAGAGAACTTAGAATTTTATATTATAAAAACCAGGAGGGCAAACATGGATATTAATAAATTAAGAAGTTGTGCTTATACGATATTAGATAATGCACAAGCAATAATGATGGAATGTAACAGAGAAAATCCTTATGGAGGATATTTAATAGAAAAAATAAAACCAATAGAAAACGACTTACAAGTTATAAAAAGTCAATGCATGAAAGGAGAAAGCTAAATGGCGAAATTAACAGTTGGTAAATTAAAAAAAGCTTTAGAGAATATTCCTGATGATTTAGTAGTGGAATTATGGAGCGATAGTGGAGTAGACCAAAGTGATGATGGTAGTGAAGTAGTTGTGGAAGATGCTTTTAGACATCAACATACACTATCAGAAGGACAAACATACGAAGATGGTACAAACAGTATAGACTATTTTGTAATATATGCAAATTACAGAGATGAAGAAGAGGAGGATGAAGATTAATGGAACCTAGAAAAGAAGAAATTAAGGAAGTTCCAACTTTAGAAGGTATGTTGGATCAAAACAGAAAATTAATTAATGAATGTTTAGAAATAACAAGAACAATTTATACTGAATTTACATCAGATGCAGTTCCAGAAAGTAATACAAATGAACCTACTTGTATAATGGGCGATATAATGGGACAAAACCAAAATTTAAAAATATTATTAGATTTAATAATAAGTGTAAAAAACCAAATTAGATAGTTAAGAAAGGGGAAAAAATAATGGGAATACCAGTATTAATATTAGGAGAATCAGGAGCAGGTAAAAGCTGCAGCTTAAGAAATTTTGAAACTGAAGAAGTAGGAATATTTAATGTTGCAGGTAAGCCATTACCATTTAAAAAGCAACTAATGAAAGTAAATAATGCTAAATATGTAGATATCTTAAAAAGTTTAAATAATCCAAAATTAAAAACATATGTAATAGATGACAGTCAATACCTAATGGCTTTTGAAATGTTTGATAGAGCAAAAGAAGTTGGCTATAACAAATTTACAGATGTAGCATTAAACTTCAGAACATTAGTAGATAGAATTATAAGAAATACACCAGATGATGTAATAGTATATTTTTTGCATCATACAGAAACAACAGATACAGGAAAAATAAAAGCGAAAACCTCAGGTAAAATGCTAGATAATCAACTTACATTGGAAGGCTTATTTTCAATAGTATTACTTTGTAAAACAGATGGACAAGAGCATTATTTTGAAACACAAAGTGATGGATATACAACTTGTAAAAGTCCAATGGGAATGTTTGAAACTAAAATTGATAATGATTTAAAAGTAGTAGATCAAACAATTAGAGAGTATTACGAATTAAATAAAATTAAAGAGAAAGGAGAAAAGGAAGATGCAAAAGCTTAATTTAGATAGTGAATTATTAAAACCTATGAGAGAACAACTTGAAATCATTATAAATAAACTTACTGGAATAGTAGCAACACAAAACAAGGAAGCTGAAATTGTATTAAAAATAAATCTTGATAGTATAAAACAATTTGAAGAAGTTGACGATGATAAAGTAAAAGAATGGGTAGAACCAAGAATTGAATATTCTATAAGTGAAAAAATCAAAGAAATAAAAAATACCAACAAAGGAAATTTAGGATTTGATTATCAAGTAAAAGTTGATGAAGAAACAAATGAAACTTATGTTGAAAAAATAAATGAGCAAACAAGTATATTTTAGGAAGAAGGTAAAAGGCAATGGAATTAAATAACAAAGAAAAATCAGAATTAGATTATTTAAGAGGATTTAAAAAAGGAATTGAAGATGCCATGAAATTAGTTTATGGGGAAGAAGAAATATGTATGGGAATTGATATGAATACAAAAGGAGAAAAAGACAAAATGTCCATACCAAATGGAAAAATAGAACAAGTTGAAATAAAAAAAATTACACCAGAGGAAATGGGCCAAATATTTGATGAGTTAAAAAATAAAATATTAGGAGGTAATAAATAATGGAAATATTAAAAGTGTCATCAAAATCAGAACCAAGTAAAGTAGCTGGAGCAATAGCTGAGTTACTAAAAGAAAATTCAAAAGTAGAAATGCAAGCAATTGGAGCAGGAGCAATAAATCAAACTGTAAAAGCAATAGCAGTAGCAAGAGGATATGTAGCACCATTAGGTATTAATTTAATATGTATTCCAGCTTTTACTGATGTAAAAGTAGAAAATGAAGATAGAACTGGAATGAAATTTATTGTAAGGGAGGAAAAATAATTATGGAAAAACCAAGTGATTATGAAAATGTACAAGCAATAACAGATTTTGAGACATTAGAACCAGGAGCTTACAAATGTAAAATATTAAAGGCAGAGGAATTAATTGCTACTAATGCTAAGACATATTTAAAAATTAGTTTTGACATTATTGAAGGAGAGAAAGCAGATTTTTATAAAAAGAGATATCAGTCAGACACAAGAGAAGATAAAAAATGGGGTGGAGTGTTAGTAGTATTTGTAAAAGACTTTGAAGATAAAACAAATAGATATCTTAAAACATTAATTACTTGTGCTGAAGCATCAAATACTAACTTCAAATTCGATTGGGCTCATCCAGAATGCTTAAAAGATAAGAAAATAGGAATAGTATTCAGAGAAGAAGAATTTGAAGATACTTTCGGAGCAATAAGAAGTGCAACAAAGCCTTTTAGAGCTTGTGTTTATGATAAGACAGAAGAAACTAAAATACCTAATAAAAAATCATTACCAACAAAAGGAGAAGCATTTGATAATTTTGCAACAACATCAGACAATGATGATCTTCCATTTTAGGAGGTAAATTATGAGTTTGATAAGAGAAGTTAAAGAAAGAGCAGACATAGTAAAAGTAGCAGAACATTATGGAATGAAATTAAATAGGGCATATAAATGTGTATGCCCATTCCATAAAGAAAAAACAGCTAGTTTTTCTATATCACCACAAAAACAAATATGGAAATGCTTTGGATGTGGCAAAGGTGGAGATGTAATTTCTCTTGTATCAGAATTATTAAATATAAATGCTTTAGAATCGGCGAAAAGTATAAATTACACTTTGGGTTTGGGATTAGACACAGACAAACCAAGTAACTATTTAGAAATAAACAAATATAAAGAAAAAAGAAAAACAGAAGAAATGTTTAAAGAATGGGAAAATAAGACATTTCAATTACTATGTGATTATTTGCATTTGCTTTGGAAATGGGAAGAAGAAAAAGCACCCAAAAGTCCTGAAGAAGATGTTAATGAGTTATTTATAGAAGCAATGCACAATAGAGACTATATTGAGTATTTAATAGAAGAAATTTTTATAAATGGAACAAATAAAGACAAGATATGGTTTTGGAAATACGAAAAAAAGGTGGTGAAGAGAATTGAAACAAGAGTTAGAACTTTCAGAACAATTAATGGATGAAGGATTTACACCTTTTGGAGAAATTAGTGAATTAACAAAAGAGACTATTTTAGATAAAGAAGTATTTGAACATATATTTTCAATAGATAATCAGATAGCAAGAACAACATTAATTATAAGACTACAAGATAAAGCTAGAGAACTTGGAAATATAAGAAGTTTTGATAAGTTGTTAAAAGCATATCAAACAGAATTTGCTCAAAAATATAAACAGCAAGGAAGTAATACTATTCAATTTACACAACCACCAATTGAAAATCTAAAGTGTGGAAAATGGGAATGTAAAGATACTGGAGTAATAAAAAATATATTAGGTCCAGGAATGATACCACAAACAATAGTTGCTTGCCCTCATCCTATACTACCTGTTGAAAGATTAATAAATGTTGATTCGGAAACAGAAAAAATAAAACTAGCTTTTTTTAAAGATAATAAATGGCAATACATCACAATAGAAAGAAGTACAGTAGCAAATAAATCGAATATTATTCAATTATCTGATCGTGGAATAGAAGTAAATTCAGAAAATGCAAAGGAATTAGTTTCATATATAGCAGATGTAGTATCACTTAATGCAAAAGAGATTCCAGTTAATCGTAGTACGGACAGGCTTGGATGGATAGAAAATGAATTTGCTCCTTATGTATCTGATTTAAAATATGATGGAGATGTAGCATTTAAAGATGTTTATTCTAGTATTAGAGAAATTGGAAAATATGAAGAATGGAAAGAAGTTTGTAGAAAAGTAAGAAAAGAAAGCAAGATTGCACATTTACTTTTAGCATCTTCATTCGCTAGTACACTTAATGAAATATTGGGAGTATTGCCTTTTGTTGTACATATATGGGGCGGAACAGGTGCAGGAAAGACCGTTGGATTAATGTTAGCAATGAGTGTTTGGGGGAATCCAGAAGTAGGAAAACTAGTAAGAACTTTAAATGCAACACAAGTAGCCCTTGCAAGATATGCAGCTTTTGTACATGATATACCATTTGCAGGAGATGAATTACAGACAATAAAAAGCAGATGGGATAGTTTTGATAATCTTGTAATGTATTTAACTGAAGGTGTTGATAGAGGTAGAGGTAAGGCATATGGTGGAATAGAACTTTTAAAAGAATGGAATTGCTGTTTTCTATTTACAGGGGAAGAACCGATAACAAAAGCAACTTCAGGTGGAGGAGTAAAAAATAGAGTTATAGAAGTAGAAGCGACAGAAAAAGTAATTTCTGATGGTAACTTTATAAGTAACTTTGTAAGAAAAAATTATGGACATGCTGGTAAAGAATTTATAAAAAATATTCCTAAACAAGAGGAATTGCAGCAAAGATATAGGGAGATATTTCAAAACATTTTAAAAGAAACAGATACAACAGATAAACAAGCAATGGCAATGGCAACAATACTTTTAGCAGACGAAATATCTACAGATTTAATATTTAAAGATGAAAAGCTAACGATAAATGATGTAAGTAAATGGCTTACAAGTGCAAAAGAAGTTGATGTTTCTACAAGAGCATATGAATGGACAATGAACTGGATTTCACAAAACATTAATAGATTTAGAGAAAATGAAAATGGAGAAATCTGGGGAAAATATATTGAAGATGAAGATATATGTTTAGTAAATAAAAGTTTATATGCTGAAGCATTAAATAAAGCAGGTTTTGATTTTACTGCAGTAATAAGAAATTTTGCAGATAGAAATCAGATAGAAAGAAATTCTCAAGGAAAATTTACACACCAAACTAAAGCATTTGGAGTAAAAGCAAATTATATAAAATTTAGATTAGAGCCGGAGAAATCAGATCTTGCTTATGAAGAAAACTATAAACAAGAACAGATGGAAGATTTACCATTTTAGGAGGAAAAAACAATGTGCTATTCAGGTAAATGTATATATGAAAATTATATGGGAGATTGTACCGCATCAAGTAAAATAAAAAGTCCTTGTAGAAAAGGTCACAGAATAGGAAAAATAGAAGTAATTAAATTAAAAATTAAAGGACTTATGCTTAAAATAAAATACAAAACAAGCAAAAAATATAGAAATGAAATAGATAATTTACCTTTTTAGGTCTTACTTAAAACTAAAAGGTAAGCCTAAGGTAAGACCAGCTTAAGATATAGAACCGAGCTAGTTACATAAAATAAAAATATAAAAGTCTTACCTCTTACAAAATAATAATATACATATGGGAATTTTTATTAAAATCTGAAAATAAAAACTTTCATAAAAAATATAAATATATTCACGGAAAAAGGTAAGACAGGTAAGACCTATATATAAATTGCATATTTGAGGTATATAAAAAAATAAAATTGGAGGTAAGACCAAATGAAAAATAAGGAACAAATAATAAATGATTCTATAAAACTTGAAACACCTCCTGCAGATTATAATTTATTAGAAATACATTGTTTTTTAGCATTAAAACAACTATTAGTTATGTTTCATAATAAGCAGATAACTACTGAAAATGCTAGTAAAACAAAGCAACTAATATTAGCAGATTATGAAAAGAGATGGAAGGAATATGAATTTCAAACATCAATGTTTCAGGAACATATAGATCATATAAGAAATACAGAAGATGCAAGAACAAAATTAAGAAAAATGTTAAATGGAAAAGCGGAAGAAGCCAAACCAATAACAGAAGAAAGATTATGCGAAACAATAAATTTATGTATGGAAATTATAAGTACAGTATTTAAGGGGGAATTTTAAAAAATGGAAGACAAAAAAGAAAATAAAATTGGATTAATAAAAGTAGAGGTAATTGCAAATTTAGATTCATTATCAGATGAACACAATCAAATAGAAATAGAAACAGAATTTGAATTTAATGAAAATCTAATAAGAAAAGATGTAAAGGAATTAGTTGAACAATTTACATCAGGATTAAATAATTATTTGAATGATGGTGATAGCAATGAATAAACCAAGAATATGTAGATATTGTGGAGGTCCAGTTGTATTTACATCAAATGCAGAAATATATGGTAGAGAATATGGCGAGGGCAAATGTTATCTATGTAGAAATTGTAGGGCATTTGTAGGAGTTCATCCAGGAACTGACACACCACTTGGAACTTTAGCAAATAATGAACTTAGACAATATAGAAAAACAGCACATTACTGGTTTGACCAAATTTGGAGAAAGCCATTAAGAATTACAACAAGATATAAAGCATATGGATGGCTAGCTGAACAATTAGGAATATCAAGAGAATATACACATATTGGTATGTTTGAAAAAGAAGAATGTGAAGAAACAGTCAGACTTTCACGAGAAAGAATAGAAAAATATCAAATGAAAAGAGGTGAGAAATTTTGAAATTAGAATTAAGAGATTATCAAAAAGAATGCTTGGGGTTAATAGATAATTTACAACCAGGATCGTACTTAATACAAATGGCAACTGGATGTGGAAAAACGGCAACATTTACAAACATAAAAAGAAAAGGTCGTGTACTAGTCCTAGCACATAGAGAAGAACTAGTAACACAACCAATTAAATACTATGACTGTCCTGTGGGAATTGAAATGGCGAATCACAAATCACACGGAGAACCAGTCGTAATAGCATCAGTACAAAGTATAGTACATAGATTAGAAAATTTCAAGCCTACAGAATTTGACATGATAATAACAGATGAAGCACATCATGCTGCAGCATCGACTTATAGAAAAGTATATGAATATTTTAAGCCAAGATTACACTTAGGATTTACAGCTACTCCTAACAGACGGCGATAATGTAAGACTTGATGATATATACCAAGATATCATATTTGAGAAGGATCTTAAGTGGGCTATAAAAAATAAATACTTAACAGATATTTACTGTATGAGAGTAAATATTGGATATGACATAAGTAAAGTTGCAAGAAAAATGGGAGATTTTGCACCAGGGGAACTTGAAGAAGTAATGAATCAGGATGTATTAAATAATGCAATAGCAGAGGCTTACAAGAAATATGCGAAAGGACAAACTTTAATATTTGCTTGTAGTGTAGATCATGCAGAAGCAATTGCAGAAAAAATACCAGGAGCAATAGCAGTAACTGCAAAAACAAAAAATAGAGAGGAACTTATTAGAAAGTTTACAAATAGAGAAATACCTGTACTTGTAAATTGTATGATTTTTACTGAAGGAACAGATATGCCGTTAGTTGAAACTGTAATGATAGCAAGACCAACGAGCAACAGCAGTTTATATACACAAATGGTAGGTAGAGGCTTAAGACTTTATCCAGGAAAAGATAAATTGACATTGATAGATTTAGTAGGAACAACAGGAAGAGCTAATCTTTGTACTGCACCAACATTAATAGGGGTTGACCTAAATGGAGTACCAACAAGCAAACAAGATGAAATACAAGGAGACTTATTTGAATTACCTGACTTAATTGCAAAAAAAGCGGATTGTCCATCATCTTGGATAAGAAATATTGAAATAGTAAATATATGGGCTAAAGAACAAAGCTATAAAACTCACGATGTAAACTATTTCAAAATGCCTAATGGTAATATGGTAGTATTTATTCCAAAAAGAAAAATAGTAATTCCAGCACAAGATGAACTTGGAAAAACCATATGGAATGGAAAAAAAGTAAGTATGCAAAAAGCATTTGATGAAGTTTATCTATATTTAAAAGAAAATCATTCAAGCGAAGAATATATATGGAATGTAAAAATGATGAGACAATGGGGCAAAGTACCAGCAAGCGAAAAACAAGTTAGCATGATCAAAAGGTTTATGAAAGATTTTGACACAGAAAATTTAAACAAAATGCAAGCAACACAAATTTTAAATAGGTTATTTTATAGGTAGGTGATAAATATGAATATAGATTCTTATGGAGAAGTAATAAATGGAGAAAATACATATAAAGAAATTGCTAATAATTTAAGAATAGGTAAAAGTGTAATTATAGGCTGGACAGATGAAAAATATACACATTTAGATTTGTTATTTAATTATCATACATTAAAAGAAGGAACATTGCAAAGAGGACTAAGAGGAAATGAATTATATATATCAATAATAAGTATGGGAGCATTTGGATTTAATACAAACAACAATGATAAAGCAGAAGGATATATTTCAGAAAAATTAAATATACATGGAGAACCCACTGTAACAAAGCTGACAGAATTAATAAATAATATAATAAAAAGATTGTAGGTGATAAAAATGAGTAAAAAAGGATTTGATTTTAGACTAGAGATAGAAAATGTAAAAGACGATGAAGAGTTTAATAACAATAAAACTTTAATAGAAGAAATAAAAAATCTATTTGCAAATACTCCGTTTCCATTAGAAGGAGCAGGATTTTGTGAGAATAGACAATATTTAATAGTTTCTGGACAAGTTTGTAGAGAAAGTAAAAAAGAAGCACAAGCGGAATATACAATATTTAAAGAGAAACTATTACGAATTTTTAAGAAATACTATAAAAAAATAAAGTTAAACGATATTTTTGTAGCATATTTTACAACAAGATAAGAAGGTGATTAGATGCCAAGAAGAGGATATCAATTTGAAAATCAAATTCAAAAAGTATGTGATTATGTAGAAGCAATAGGTGGACATGCTCACAAGAATCATGCAGAACGATTACAAGATGGAACTTACATAAAAGGAGAGCCTTTTGACTATGAAATATTTTTACCAGGATATATGGCTGTATTTGATGCTAAAGAATGTAAAACAAGACAATGGAGAATGGTCGATAAAGATATTCGTCAATGTAATGAAATGAAAAAATGTAAAAATGCAGGAATTAAAGCATATTTTCTTATATGTTTTGAAGGACATGATGTAAGAATGATTGATGTTGATACAGCTATTGCATCATTAAAAGCAGGAAGAAAAACAATAAAAGCTGAAGGTAATCCTAATTGGGATTTAATAAAAATATTAGGAGGTAAACAAAAGTGAAATGTGGTGATAAAGAATGGCAACATTGCAGAGTAGAAAAGATGGGATGCACAGGATGTTATTATGATGAAATAGATATAAATGAATATGTAAGAACAGAGTCAGGTGACATTTTTATAGTTGATGAAAACAAAAAAGTATTACAAGGATTAAAATTTCTTGATGTTCAATATGGGAAGATAACAAAACATAGTAAAAATATAAAAGACATAGTTGGGTATAGAGATCTAATCGTTTATAAGGTAAATGGAAAACAACATAAAGATTTTATAAGAAAAGTAAATGGACATTTGCAAATTGAGTTTTGGAGTTTAGATCAAATTGAAATATTAAAAATTGTAACCAGAGAAAAATTATTAAATAATATATTTGAAGTAGAAAAGGAAATATTGGAATGAAAGTATTTAGATTTATGAGCAAAGTAGAATTTGAAAAATATAAACACAATTTTACTTTACGAAATGATAAAAAACACGATGGCAAAACAAATTCAATAGGATTTTGTTTCTTAAATTTAGAAGAATATACACCTGAAGAAGCAATGCATTTTCTAAGTGGAATTGTAAGTTTTGATATATGTGCAGTATTTGAAACAGAAGAAAAACTAAATAAAACTTATGGAATATATGCAAAACCGATAGATCCAACAGGAAATATTATGGCTGATATAATTAATTTACTTTCAGGATTTAATGATCACTTTAAAGCTAATGAATATTGCATAACAAGTTATAACAAAGAAAAATTTAAGTTATTAAAGTATAGTGAAAATATTTGGAAACAATGGAATCCAACTGAGATACAAGAAAATTTAAAATGGAAGGAAGTGAGCGGATGAATAGAGAAGAAAAAATAATGAAAAGAGTTCAGGAACACTATGATTATTTAAAACAAAAAGGCTATGAAATAGTATTTCTGGCATTACAAGGCTCACAAAATTATGAATTAGATGTATATGATGAAAATTATATATCAGATGTAGATACAAAAGCAGTAATATTACCATCATTTGAAGACTTTGTTTATAATAGAGAGCCTAAAAGTAAGACTTTGGTATTAGAAAATAATGAACATATTGATGTGAAAGATATAAGAGTAATGTTCGAAACATATAAAAAGCAAAATGTAAATTTTATAGAAACATTATTTACTGAATTTAAAATTGTAAATCCAAAATATAAAGATTTAGTCCAACCATTGTTTGATAATGCTGAAGAAGTTGCACATATAAATAATAATCAAGCAATTAGATGTATGGCAGGAATGAGTAAGGAGAAATTAAAAGCGTTGAAACATCCATATCCAACAATAGTAGATAAAATTAATAAATATGGATATGATCCAAAACAATTACATCATATTTTAAGAATGAATGATTTTATAAAAAAATATGCAATATTAAGAAAACCATACAAAGAATGTTTAATTCCTGACAATAAAGAATATTTAATACAGATAAAAAAAGGAATTTTATCTGAAGAAGATGCAACAAAATTAGCAATAGAAACAGATGAAGATACTTATGATGTTAAAACTTGGGCAATTGGTTTTGATAATGCACCAGATGAAATAAATCAAAAAGGATTAGATATATTAAATAAAATTAAAATTGATTTATTAGAAAAGAAATTTAAAGAAGATTTGGGGGTGAAATAGTTATGGAGATTTTTGTAACATCAGATTTACATTTTGGACATAAAAACATAATTAAATATGAGAATAGACCATATGAAAATATAGAAGAAATGGACAAAGATTTAATCCAAAAATGGAATGATACTGTAGGAAAAAATGATTTAGTTTATGTTTTAGGAGATTTTAGTTGGTATAAAGGTGAAAAAACTAATGAAATTTTAAAACAACTAAATGGAAAAAAAGCATTGATAATAGGAAATCATGATTGTAACTTCTTGAAAGATAAGAAATTTGATACAACATTATTTGAAGAAATTGAATACTACAAAGAGTTTAAGTACAACAAAAAAGTATATGTATTGTTTCATTATCCAATAGCAGAGCATAATGGAAAAATGCATGGATATATACATTTATATGGGCATATTCATACAATGGATTTAGAACTAGAAAAAGCCTTAATACCATTAGCCTACAATGTAGGAGTAGATAGGAATGGATATAGGCCAATAAATATAAAAAAATATGATATATGATGTTAAAGATAGGGAGGAAAATAGAATGAAAAAAATATTAATAGGCTTAGGAATTATATTAGGAATAATTTTAATGATAATAGGTATGTTTGTTGGAATTAACAATACTGCAATCAATTTAGAGGAACAAATTAAAGAAAGTAAATCAAGTATAAATATTCAAGAAAAAAGAAGAGAAGATTTAATTTACAATTTAGTAGATACTGTTGAAAGTTATAATAAATATGAACAAGATACAATGACGAAGATTGTAGAAGCCAGGGCAAAAGCAAGTAATGGAAATGTTGAAGAAGCAGAAATATTAATTAATGCAGTTGCAGAACAATATCCTGAATTAAAAAGTAATGAAAATTATAAAACTTTAATGACGGAGTTGGCAGTAACAGAAAATTTAATTGCAGAACATAGAAATAATTATAATATTCAAGTTAAACAATATAATAAACACATTAAAACATTTCCTAATAGTATGATTCTTAATATGATGGGATATGAAAAGTTAGATAATACATATTTAGAATATAAAGCTTCAGAGGATGCACCAAGGAATCTATTTGGAGAATAGAGGTGTAAAGATGAATTTTGAAGGTTTCGAAATTACATTTAGAGAAATTTTAGTAAGTATCGCAATAACATTAGTTTTAATAGGAATAGGATTTTTTATATCTGGTGCTATTGAAGATGTAATTAATGAAAGTAATGAAAGATATTATAAAGCATTAAAAATAAATAATGATCAAGAAATGTTTAAATATGCAATAAAAACCAACATAGGCTATACATTAGCACAAGGAAAAGTACAAGCAATTGAAGGTGTTTCAATTGAAGATATAAATGGAAAGTATTTTAAAATAAAGAAAGTAAAAGAAAAATATACAAAACATACAAGACAAGTAGCACATACAAGAACAGTAGGAAATAAGACAGAAACATATTATACAACAGAAGAATATTGGACATGGGATTATGCTGGCCAAGAAGAATTTCATACAGCTAAATTTAATTTTCTAGGTATTGATTTTAGTTATGAAACAATAAATTTTTGTAATGAAAGTTATAAAGAAACAAAAAGTGGTGGACATCATATAAGATATAAATATTATACAATACCATTTGAATTTGAAGGTACACTTTTTACATATATAAATGATAATACTATAAATCAAAATACATTTTCAATAAATAATACAATAGAAAATATTATTAATCAAAAAGAAAAAGATCTTAATTTAAGCAAAGGTATGTTTTGGTTTATATGGATAATTTTTATAGGATTTATAGATTTTGGATATATGTATTTAGAAAATAATTATTTAGAAGATAATAAATAAAAATGTTAGGAGGGCTCAAAAATATGAGTAAAAGAAAAGTTAATAAAAGTAAAACTATTATTATTGATGGAGTACAATACATAAAAAATCAAGAAACAGGCAAAGTATATGGAATGCCAAGAACAGTAACAAACAGAAAGATATTAAGAAATAGATTAAGAATGTTATTAAAAGCACAAGGATATTCAAAGGTAAATAAGTTAATGGCACATTATTGGAGAAATCCAGAAGTACAGAAAAGAATTGCAGCAATGTAGGAGGACTAAAAGATGAACAAACAGGAAGCCTATAAAATATTAACAGATGATAATCAAGCTGTATTAGATAGCTCATATCAATTTAATAAAAAATGGGTAGAGGCTTATCATATAGCAGTAAACAATTTGCAGCAAAGTAAAAAAATAATACAAACTAATAAAACATATAAGGGTATGTTGCAGAAACAAAATAAAGTTATAGATGCTATGGCAGAAGTAATTTGTGAATTAAATCCATTAAATAAAAATCCACAAGAAGTAAGAGAATATTTTGAAAAGATAAGTAAATAAATTTATTTACTTACAAATTTAGAAACAAACACGAATAGAAAAAATTGGAGGTGGTTAAAATGGCTATAATTAAGGCAATATTCATATTTTTTCTAATATTTTATGCAATAGGAAAGATATTACAATCATTTCCTGAAAAAAATAAAAACATAGAATTAAAATATGAAATTATTTACTGTATAGAAATAGCATTAAGTATAATTGGTACAATAATTATATTTAAAGTATAGGAGGTGCAAAAGATGAATTACATAAAAGAAAGTGAAGAAATCTTAAAAGTACATAGAAAATTGTATTATTCATTACAAACACTAAATAAAAGAAGAAAAAAACTAGTGTTCAATGGAGCACCTAAAATGCCAGGAGCAATTGAATATAATAAACCAGCAATACAACATATGGATTATAGTGAAGATACATTTAATGATATGTGTGAAATAATGGATATTAATAGACAAATAGCAGAAACGGAAGAAGAAATGAAAATTGTAAATGATATCCTAGAAGAAATAAAAAAAGAAGATGTTACATTAGAGACATTCTTAAGACTAAAATACATAACAGATTATAAAAAAAGTATGGGAGAAATAGCACAAGAACTGGGGTATAGTTCAGAGAGTAACAAAACAATATATAATATAAAAACTAGAGCATTAAGAGAATTTGCTATTAGATATTTTGGTGCTAGAGGAGCGAAGTCTGTATAACAGGAAAAAAAATTACCATAGAAATTTGGAAAATAATATGTTAAATTAGTAGTGATGGAAAAGCTACTAAAGAATCCATAAAAAATCTCCTTTGTAATATTTTGTAAGGTTTGTAGAAATACAAGCCTTATTTTTTTATGCAGTGCTTAGTGTAATGGTAGCATAACAGTCTCCAAAACTGTTGGTAATGGTTCAAATCCATTAGTCTGTGCCAATTATAATAAACAAAAGAGGTATTGCCTATGAATCTGGGTATGTGTATGTTAAGGGAATGTAAAGTTTGTAGAAACAAATTAAAATGCTTTAAAGAAGAGGTTGATTATAGTGAATATTCAAAAAATAAAAATAGAAAATCTAAAGCCGGCGGAATACAATCCAAGAAAAGATCTAAATTCAGAAGACGAAGAATATCAAAAAATAAAAAGAAGTTTAACTGAATTTGGATATGTAGCACCAGTAATAGTTAATTCAGATATGACTGTTATAGGTGGACATCAAAGGCTGAAAGTATTAAAAGAATTAGGATATACAGAAATAGAATGCAATGTTGTTGATTTGGATAAACAAAAGGAAAAGGCTCTTAATATTGCATTAAACAAAATAACAGGTGAATGGGATAATGACAAATTAGAAGAGCTACTTGCAGAATTAAAAGAAGCGGATATTGATATGGATATAACAGGATTTAGCTTTGATGAAGTAGATAATATTTTAAAAGATATAACTGGTTCAAAAGAGGATGATTTTGATATAGATCAAGCATTAGATGAAATAGAAGAACCAGTTTCAAAATTGGGAGATATTTGGATATTAGGTAAACATAGATTAATGTGTGGTGATAGTACATCTAAAGAAGATGTAGAAAAATTAATGAATAATCATAAATCAGATATGGTATTTACTGATCCACCTTATCTAATGAATTTTGATGGAAATGTTCATGCTGATGGTAGTAAAAGTTTTAATGCTATACATGGAAAAATAAAAAATGACAATATGACTAGAGAACAAGGCGACGAATTTATATTAAAAATGTTTGAAAATATAAAGGAATATAACAAAGGTGCATATTATGTATGCTTTTATAGGCTAGGGTTAGATTATATTTTTAGAGCATTAGATAAATTGAATAATAGATATAAAGCATTAATCATTTGGAATAAAGGCAATCATACTTTATCAAATAGTGATTATATGAGTAAATACGAACCAATAGTGTATGGCTGGTTCGCATCTCATTTATTTTATGGAAACAGAAGTAATTTTGATATATGGGATATAGAAAGAACAAAGAAAAACGATTTGCATCCTACAATGAAGCCAGTAGACCTTGTTGTTGAGGCATTAAAGAACAGCAGTAAGACAGAAGACATAATTTTAGATTTATTTGGAGGAAGTGGAACAACTCTAATAGCATCAGAAGAAACACAAAGAATATGTTATATGATGGAATTAGATCCTAAATATTGTGATGTGATAATAAAAAGATGGGAAGCTTTAACTGGAAATAAAGCAATATTAGAAAAGTAAGGTAGGTGGGTGATATGTTTTGACAGATTCAGAAATAAAAAAATTGAAAAAAGACTATTTAAATGGAATGAAATACAATGAAATCTTTAAAAAATACAATATCACTGAAAAAGAGTTAAAGCAGATACTATATAAATATAAATGGAAACGAGACAAAAGTAAAGCACAATTAGGAAATACAAATGCAGTAGGAAATAGTGGTGGACCAGGAGCAGAACATGGAAATAAAAGAGCACTTACAACTGGAGAATATGAAGATATATTTTCAACTGTTTTCTCTGAACAAGAAACAAAAATATATAAAGATTATGAAATTGAAAACAAAGAGAAATTATTAAAAGAAGAATATAAAATATTAACAATAAGAGAAATGAGGATGTTAAATCGTATAAAAATATTACAAGATAAAGATAAAGATTTAACAATAGGTAGTATAAGAAAAAGGGAAACAAAGAAAAGAGCAACAGTAGAAACAGAAACTATTACAGAAGCGGAATGTACTATTAATATAATTCAAAAAATAGAAGAAGGACTTACAAGGGTTCAAGATGCAAAGAGAAAATGTATAGAAACTTTACACAAAATGAATATTGATGATAAACGATTAGAAATTGATTTATCAAATATGGATGGCGAAGAAATCGAAGATACATCGGAAACGGATGCTGATATATATGGCAGTTAGAATTAGAGTAAAAAAGAAAAAAACAATAAATTTCAACTTTGGAGACAAGCATAAAGATTATATAAGAAAGTGTGAAGAAAATACATTTAATATTGCAGAAGGAGCAGTAAGAGCTGGAAAAACAGTTGATAATGTTTATGCTTTTGCACACGAACTAAAAACAACACCAGATAAGATACATTTAGCAACAGGTTCTACAAGTGCAAATGCTAAATTAAATATAGGAGATGCAAACGGCTTTGGATTAGAGTATATATTCAGAGGGCAAAGTCATTGGGGAAAATATAAAGGTAATGAATGTTTATATATAAAAGGTCCAGATACTAATTATAAACAAAAAATAGTTATATTTGCTGGAGCATCAAAAGCAGATTCATATAAAAAGATAAGAGGTAACTCTTATGGAATGTGGATTGCAACTGAAATAAACTTACATCATGACAATACTATAAAAGAGGCTTTTAATAGACAGTTAGCAGCACAAAGAAGAAAAGTATTTTGGGACTTAAACCCAGATAATCCAAATGCAGATATTTATAAAAAATACATAGATTTATATGCTAAAAAGCAAAAAGAAGGCACTTTATTAGGTGGATACAACTATGAACATTTTACAATATTCGACAATATTAATATTACAGAACAAAGAAAGCAAGAAATAATAAGTCAATATGATAAAAATAGTATATGGTATTTAAGAGACATATTAGGAAAGAGATGTATTGCTGAAGGTTTATGTTATAGAACTTTTGCAAACGATCCTACAAAATTCTTTATTCATTCAGATAAACTAAAAGGAAAGAATATGAGAATATTTATAGGAGTAGACTTTGGAGGTACTATATCAGGCCATGCTTTTATAGCAACAGGATTGACTTATGATTATAGTGATGTGTATGCATTGGCAAGTGAAAGACACTTTGGTGATATAGATCCAGATAAACTAGGTGAGTTATTTGTAGATTTTGTATTAAAGGTTATAAATAAGTACGGAATGCCAGAGATATGCTATCCTGATAGTGCAGAATCCGTTTTAATAAGAGGATTAAAAAAATCATTAGAAAAGGCAGATATAATATTGCCTTTTTCTAATGCCTGGAAGATAGAAATAAATGACAGAATAAGACTACACAATAGATTAATAGGACAAACAAGATTTCATTATACTGAAGATTGTGAAACTTTAGTAACAGCATTGTGTAGTGCAGTTTATGATCCAGATGTATTAACTAAAGATGAAAGACTAGATGATGGAACATCTGATATAGATTCACTAGATGCATTTGAATATACAATTGAAAGAGAAAAAGATATGCTTATTTTAACGGAGGTATAAAGATGTTTAGAAATTTTCTTGAATGGATAAGGAGTGTAATAAGAAAAATGTTTAATGGAAAATTAATTGGTGATAAACTAAAAGTTGATATAGCAGTTTCAACTGATATGATAAGAGCAATTGAGTTGTGGGCTGACTTATATGAAAATAAAGCTCCTTGGTTAGAGAATGAAGATATTGTAAGTTTAGAATTACCATCAGCAATTGCTAGAGAAATTGCTACACTTGTAGTTTTAGAATATAAAAGTGAAATAACAGGAAGTGCAAGAGCAGACTGGTTAAATGAACAATATAAAAAGATAAAGAAAGAGCTTAGAAAACAGCTAGAATATGGGTGTGCAAAAGGTGGATTAGTAATAAAGCCATATGTTTCAGGAACGGAGTTAAGTTTTGATTTTGTACAAGCTGATTCCTTTTTTCCAACAGAATATGATAGTACAGGAAAATGTACAGCTGGAATATTTGTATGTCAAAAAATTGTAAGTGATGAATATTATACTAGATTAGAATATCATCAGTTACAAGGAACTACATATTTTGTTATAAATAAAGCATATAAAAGTTCAGATAAAAATACATTAGGAGATCCAATTGCACTAGATGAAATTGAAGAATGGGCTGAATTAGAAGAAGAAACTACAATAAAAAATGTAAAAAGTCCACTATTTGGATACTTTAAGACACCATTTGCAAATACAGTTGATACAACAAGTCCTTTAGGAGTGTCTGTATATTCAAGAGCAATAAAATTGATTGAAGAAGCAGATAAACAATTTAGTAGGATATTATGGGAATATGAAGGTTCAGAACTTGCAATTGATGCGGATGTTACTACATTGCAACAAAGCAAAGTAAATGAAAAATTGAAGCTTCCAAAATTGAAAGAGAGATTATTTAGAGCTACTGGCCAAAATAAAGATGGCAGTAGCTTTTATAATATATTTAGTCCGGAAATAAGGGATAGTTCATTATTTAATGGATTAAATAACATTTTAAAAAGAATTGAATTTAATTGTGGGTTGGCTTATGGAACAATATCAGATCCACAAATGATAGAAAAAACAGCTGAAGAAATAAAGACATCAAAACAAAGAAGTTATTCTACTGTTACAGATATACAAGGTAGTTTAGAAGATGCTTTAAATGATACAGTTTATGCTATGGATGTGTTAACTACATTATATCATTTAGCACCATTAGGAAAATATGAAACAAGTCATGAATGGGATGATAGCATTTTAGTAGATGCAAAATCAGAACAATCAATAATGATGCAAGAAGTTAATAGTGGAATTATTAAGAAAATATTCTATTTAATGAAACGATATGGAGTAACAGAAGAACAAGCAATGGAAATGATACCACAAGAAACAGAGCCAGAAGAAAATATTGAAGATGAAGAGTAGGTGGTAAAATATGCTAACACCAGAAGAATTAGAACATGTTTCAGATGATGCAATTAAATTATATGCAGAACTAGAAGAAACAATTATTCGAGATATAGCAAGAAGAATTATTACTTCAGGAGTAATGACAGAAACAGCAAGGCATCAAATAAAAGCTATTCAAGAAAGTGGAAAATTATATAATGAGGTAATAGAAGAAATTGCAAGAATTACTAAACAGTCAAAAACAGTTATTAAAAAAATATTTGAGAATGCAGTAATAGAATCATTAAGTTATGATGATGAAGTTTATAAGAGAGCTGGATTAAATCCAATTCCAATAAAACAAAGTCCAAGTATGTTACAAACTCTTACGGCAGGACTTAATAAATCAAATGGAGATATACACAACTTAATAATGACAACAGCAGGAAGTGCACAAAATATATTTATAAATGCAACTAATATGGCCTATGAGCAAGTAACAAGTGGTGCTTTTGATTATAATACAGCGATATTCAATGCAATTGAAAAAGTTAGTAAAGATGGAATAAATATTATATATCCTTCTGGAAGAAAAGATAAAATAGATGTGGCAATTAGAAGAGCAGTATTAACAGGAGTAAACCAAACAGCAAATAAAATTCAAGATCAAAGAGCAGATGAAATGGAATGTGATTTAGTGGAAGTAACAGCACATGCAGGAGCCAGAGTTACAACAAAATTAGATTGGACCAATCATTCATGGTGGCAAGGTAAAATTTATAGTAGAAGTGGAAAATCAAAAAAATATCCAAATCTTGAAGAAACAACAGGTTATGGAAAAGTAGATGGATTAGGTGGAATTAATTGCAGACATAATAAATATCCATTTATAGAAGGTATATCTAAAAGAACATATACAGATGAAGAATTAGAAGAAATAAATAATAGAACAGTTACTTACAAAGGTAAGGAATATGGTGAGTATGAAGCAACCAAAATTCAAAGACAAAAAGAGAGGAAAATTAGGGAATTAAAAAGAGAGTTAGCAGGATATGAAGAAATAATGCTTAACTCTGAAGATGATAATTTATTAACACAAGCAAGAGGAAAATTTAATAAAAAAATGAATGATTTAAAAAAAGCTGAAAAGGAATTAAGGCAATTTATAAAAGAAACAGGATTAAAAAGAGATGCAGCAAGAGAAAGAGTGTATGGATTTGATAGAAAATTCAGTAATAAATTAGAAAGTTGAAAGGGGTGAGAAATATGGGGTTAATAGCAAAAGAACAATTCAAAGATAAAGAAACAGGAACTATATATCAAAGAAATAAACCTATAAAAGGATTATCAAAAGAAAGAGAAAAATATCTAAAAGAAAAATATCCTTATTTAGTAAAAGATGATGGTATAGAAGTAAAAGAAGATGCAAAAAAAGAAGAAAATGCATCTAAAAAGAAATTAGAATGCACCAATGCATCTAAAAAATAATATTGTTATTAATTTTAGACACTTTATAGAGTGTCTATTTTTATTGTTAAAATTGCCCTTTCCTTGCTGGGCTTTAAATGGAAGGATGCACAATTGACAGAGTGAACTGTCGTTTAATTTAAATCTGTGTAAGAAAGGAATAGAAATGGAATTTTTAAAAGAAATCTTAGGAGAAGAACTTTATGCACAAGTAGAAAGCAAAATAAATACTTATAATTCTGACGAGAAAAATAAGGACAAGCAATTAAAACTTGTAAATTTGAGTTCTGGCAATTATGTAGGAAAAGAAAAATTCGATGCAAAAGAAACCGAAGTTGCAGGTTTAACGCAACAATTAAATGATGCTAATGCGACTATAAAATCATATGAAGATATGGATATAGATGCCATTAAGCAATCAGTAAAAGATTGGGAAACAAAATACAATGAAGATACAGCAAATCTTCAAAAACAATTAACAGAAAAAGATTATGAATATAATTTGGATTTATTTTTAAATGGTTTAGAAATGGTTGATGAAGTTCATAAAGAGAACTTAAAAAAAGAAATCAAAGATAAACAACTTAAATTTGAAAATAAAAAGTTAATTGGTGGAGATGATGTTGTAGCAGGTTATAAGGAGAAATATCCACAAGCTTTTGCTCAAAAAGAAGAAAAGAAAGAGGAGCAAGAAGACTTGCCAACTTTTGTTGGTAAAGCTGGAGGACCTCTACCAGGTTCAAAAAAGGCTGAAAAAGATATGACTTATGAAGATTATTGTAAATTGTATCCTATGAAATAAAATAAGAAAGGAAAAGGTGAATTATTATGCCAAAATTTGATTCAAAAAGCTTTAATCCACAAGCTTTCGGAAAATATGTGGAAAGAGTACCAAATACTAAGAAAAACGAATTAGTAAAATCTAAAGCATTAAGAGGAAACTCAGAAATCAGAGATTCTTTTAGTTCTCAAACAACAACAGCTTATGCTAGAATTCCATACTTTGGAAAGATAGGAAAAAATACACAAAACTATGATGGACAAACTGACATTACATCTAATGGTTCTACAACTTTTGAAAGAGGTGTTGTAGTAGTAGGTAGAATGGATTCTTGGACTGAAAAGGATTTCTCAACAGAAATAACAGCAGGAGTAGACTTTATGGACAATGTTGCACAACAAGTTGCAGAATATTGGACAGAAGTAGATCAAGATACTATACTTGCTATTCTTAAAGGTATTTTTGCAATGACAGGTGCAGGAAATCTAAAATTTGTTAATAATCATACATTCGATATAACAGAAGAAGGAGAAGGTAAAGTTGGTGAAACAACTTTAAATAATGCTTTACAAAAAGCATCAGGAGATAATAAAGCTATATTTACTTTATCTTTAATGCATTCTCAAATTGCAACAAACTTAGAAAACTTAAAATTATTAAAATATTATACTTATACAGATGCTGAAGGTGTAGAAAGACAATTAACATTAGCAAGCTGGAATGGTAGAGCTGTGTTAATTGATGATAGTATGCCTGTGGAAGAAGTTGCAGCAGTTGAAGAAAGTGGAACAAAAGGACAAGATGGATATGTTGCACCACAAGAAGCATATAATAAATATACTACATATGTTTTAGGAGAAGGAGCATTTGATTATGAAGATATAGGTGCAAAAGTACCTTATGAAATGTCAAGAGATCCTAAAACTAATGGTGGACAAGATACATTATATTCTAGACAAAGAAAAGTATTTGCACCAGCAGGAATTTCTTATGAAAAGAAATCTCAAGCAACTTTATCACCAACTGATGCAGAATTAGCAAATGGTACAAACTGGGAATTAGTAAACGATGGTGGAACAGGTGCTAATAGAAAATATTGGGATCATAAAGCTATTCCAATTGCTAGAATAATTTCAAAAGGATAATAAAAGGAGGAAAAACGGCATGAGATACTGTGATTATAAATTTTACAAAGAAGATTACGGAGGTAGCATGCCGGAATCTTCCTTTAAAAGACTATCATTAGATGCAAGTACATATATAAAAAGAAATACTTTTAATAGAATTGATAAAAATAAGATTCCAGAAGAAGTTAAATTGTGTACTTGCTCTCTTTGTGATAAGTTGAAAAAAATGGAAAAAAGAGAAGGAAAAAAGTCTGAGACTGTAGGCACATGGGCTGTTAGTTATGATGATAAATCTAATGAAAAAACAGATTTATACGATATATTATTAAATTATTTATCTGAAAGTTTGACAGAAGAAGGCATTCCACTATTGTATAGGGGGTGCTGATTTTGTTTGAAGATGAAGTAACAATATTTAATAAAAAATATGATGAATCAATTAAAGACTATGTTTATATAAGAACATATTTAGTAGGAGTAAATTTAGATTTAACAAAAGCTATAAATGTAATTAAATCTGGGCTAGAAAATGCAAATACAGGAACTTTAGTTGTTCCAGACAGTGTAGAGTCTGAAGAAAAACAATTTTTAAGGCCAAAAGAATATAAAAGAGCAAAGGTGTTTAATCCACTAACTGTTAGCGATGTCAATAAATCTGAAGTTAATACTATGAATAAAATAAAGGTTTTATCATTAGAAAATTCGGAAGAAGTATGGACACTACAACCAGGAGATATTATTGTATCTGGCTTAATTGATTATGTAATAAAAAATGAAAATACTATAAAAAAATTAAGAGATGAATATGATGATGTTTATGAAATTGTTAGTGTAGATACAAAACTAAAAGGTGGATTACCACATTGGGAAGTAGGTTTAAAATGATAGAATTTCATGGAGAATTCAATTTACCAAATGCAGAACAAATTATTAAACAAAAAGGCCTTAATGAAGGAGGAAGAGTTCAGAAGTACATTGATAGTGAAGTTTTACGATTATGTGATCCTTATGTACCATTTCAGACTGGAACATTAAGAAATATGGGAATATTAAATACTATAATAGGAAGTGGAGAAGTAATTTGGAAAGGTGTACAGCCTAGATATTTATACTATGGAAAAGTAATGGTAGGTCCAGCACCTAAAAAGGTTACTGATAAAGACTTAACTTATAATGGTGCACCTATGAGAGGAGCTTTCTGGTTTGAAAGAATGAAAGCAGATAGAGGAGAAGAAATTGTAAAAGGAGCACAAAAAATTGTAGATGGAGGAAATTCAAATGAATGATGAAGACGAAGTTTCAATAATTGAAGAAATAAGAAAATATATAGCAACTTGCCCATATTTAAAAGATGGAAAAATAGGTGTAGATTTTTTAGAAAATGAAGAAACAGCATATAGCATAGAACCTATACCAATTAATCCAACAGTAGTTTCAGATATTGATGATGGAGAATTAAAACAATTCGCTTTTGTTTTTGCTAGTAGAGAAAGTTATGGATCAGAAACGGTTCAAAATATGCTTAATACTAAATTTTATGAAAAGTTTAGTAAATGGATTAGGATAAATAATAACAACGAAGTTTTTCCAAATATTCCTGGTATAGAAAGTATAGAATGTACAAGTACAGCTTATGCTTATCAGACAGGAATAGATACAGCGAGATATCAAATACAATTAAGAATTACATATTATGAAAATTAAAAAATAAAGAAAGAGAGGGATTTATATGCCAAATGCAGAAGAAGTAAGAAAATTAAAAAGAAGTGAGTATGCTACTTTTTTAGATACTACTCCAACAGAAGACGCAGAAACTTATATAAGAATGGGTAAAGGTATAAGTGAAATGGAGGAATCTTATAACCCTGAAGAAGAATCAGAACAATATATTGATGAAGATACACCAACAAATTCAGTAGAAAGTTATTCTCCAGCTTTTGATGCTAGTCAAAGATGCTATTTAGGAGAAAAAATATTTGAATTTGTAGATGAAATGAGAATGAAATTAGCAACAGGATCAGATGCTGAAACAAGTGCATTAAAAGTATATTTATATAGGAAATTAGCTGAAAATGTTTATAAAGCACAAAAAATAAATTGTACAATAGTTATAAATAGTTTTTCTGGAAAAGAGATAGGATATGCTGTTAAACAAAATGGAAATCCTATAGATGGATATGTAACTATATCTGCAGGAAAAGTCACATTTACAGCTGGTGAATATACAGCTTAATTATAAAGTCGAATAGTATTTATATATTATTCGACTTTATTTTTTTATTAAAGAGAGGAGAATTTTGTTTATGACAGAGAAAAACTCAATTAGAATTAATAGAAATAACAAAAATATATATGAAATTGAAGTAAATGATAAAGGAGAAACAATAATTTTTGATTTAGAAGATGTAAATTTAACCGCTAAATTGATTGATATGTACACAGGAATACAAGAAATTGAAAAAAAATTTAACAAAGAAAAAGATGAACTAGAAAAAAGAGAATATGATGAGACTGATAGTTTTATTCCACAAAGGGCAATTGATGAAAATAAACTAATACAAAAATTCTTTGCAGATTCAAGAGCTTGTGCAGATCTATTTTTAGGAGCTGGTGCTTGTCAGAAAATATTTGGAGATAAGAATTATATTGAAATGTTTACAGACTTATTCGATCAATTAGAACCACATTTTAAAAAGATGGGACTTTCAATGCAAAAATTAAAGAAAGATTTAGTAAAAAAATACCAACCAAATAATAGAAAGGTATTAAAATAATATGAATGATTATCCAGAATATGCTGAAATAAATGGTATTGAATATAAAATAAACACAGATTATGAAGTAGGATTAGCTTGTTTTAGAGCAATAAATGATATAACAATTAGTGATACAGCACGAACACTTGCTGTTATAGGATTATTATTTGATAATGAAGAAAATGAAAATAAACCAGAGATTGAAGATTATGAAAAGGCTTTGGAAATAGCAAAACGATATTTAACCTGTGATAAAGAAGAGGAAACAGATAGTTCAAAAATAGATATGGATTTTGAATTTGATAAGGACCTAATAAATGCCAGTTTTATGTCTGACTATGAAATAGATCTTGATAATAAGAAAATGCATTGGTGGAGATTCTTTTCTTTAATGTGTGGACTAACAGATAAATGTATATTAAATAGAGTTAGAGATGTAAGAAATTTTGATGAAACGACAATTAAAGACTCTAAAGAAAAAGAAAAAATCATTAAAGCAAAAGAAAGAGTTAAATTGCCTATAAGAAGAAGTAAGGAAGAACAAGAGGCAATTGATGAATTTGATGCTTTATTAGGAGATGATTAAAATAGAAGATATAAAAAAAATAGAATGCCCATATTGTGGATATAAAATGCCCATTACATTTAGCAAAGATGCTAGATGCAGTGGCATTTTTGTTAAGTGTAAAGGGAAAAATTGCAAGAAAGTTTTTGAAATAATAATAAATAAATAAATAAGTCAAGTAGAGCCATTATGTGCCGATGACTACCAAGAAAAGAGGTGAGTAAATTGGCAGATGGCTCTATTCGTATTGATACAAAATTAAAAACAAATGGTGTTGAGAAAGGTTTAGATAAAGTTAATAAAGAATTTGAAAAGACAAAAAGTAAAATAAAAGATTTATTTAATAATGTAGATTCAAGTTCCTTAGAAAAAAATTTTGACAATATTGCAGATGCGTCTGAAAGAGCAAGTAAATCAATACAAAGTGATTTGAATAAAGCAGAAAAAACAACAAGTTCTCTTGCAGGAAAAATGAAAAATACAGAAGCAGAACTTAAAGATGTTGAAAATCAAATGGACTTAATTGGTGATAGGATTTATGAAAGTTTTAAGGCTTTTGAAGGAAAAGGAATAGTTGATTTTGATGATTTTGTACAAAGTCAAATTGAAGCAGATTCAGAATATCAAAAATTAAAAAAACAACAAGAAGAACTAAATAATAAAAGTGAAGAGTATGCAAAGAAGATTCAAGAAGCAAAAGTAAAACAGCAAGAATTAACATCAGAACTTGAAAAAGCAAAACAGATAGAACAAGAAAAATCAACAATAAAAAGCATTAATACAGAAGTTGGTCAGCAAACAGATGCTAATAAAATATTAGATAGTATAAAGACACAAGACCAATACAATGCAAAGTTAGAAGAAACTAAAAGAAAATTAGAAGAAATAGAAATAGCTACTGCAAATGTGGCAAGGCAAAAAGCTACTAATAATGGTGCACTTAATACACAAGAAGCTGAGAAGTTAAAACAAAAAGCATTAGAAACCAATACAGAATATCAAAAAATGCAAAGACAATTGCAAATATTAACAGCTAATCAAGGAAAATTTAAAAATGCAGTAGACAGTACCAAAAAGTCAGTTAAAGGTACAGCTAGTTCAAGTAACTTAATTTCTAAAGGTATTACTAGCGGAATTAAAAAAATTGCATTATATGGATTAGCATTATTAAGTATTAGGTCAATATATGGATTGTTATCTAAAACAGCTAATGCGTGGCTTAATAGTACAGATGTAGCTGCAAAACAATTGAGAGCAAATTTTGATTATATGACATATGCGGTAGGAAGTGCATTTCAACCAGTATTACAAGGGGTTTGTAATTTACTCTATAAGATGCTAAGCATTGTTGCGGCTATAATAAAGACTTTTTCTGGAATTAATATCTTTTCAAAAGCAAGTGCTAAAAATTTTGCTAATATGCAGTCTAGTGCAAGTGGTACAAATAAAGAGTTAAAGAGACAATTAGCAAGTTTTGATGAAATGAACAGACTAGAAGATAATAGTTCTAGTGGTGGAGGTGGAGCAGGAACTCCAGCACCAGAATTTGATTTATCAAATGTACAAGCTCTTGATTTACAATTAGATGGTTTATATGCAAAATTAAAAGCTATATATGATTTATTTAAACAAGGTTTTGACATAGGATTTGGAGATACCAATTTTGATGGAATATTAAATGCATTATCAAGTATAAAACAATCTTTAATTGAGATTTGGACTGATCCTAATGTGTTAAATGCAGCAAGTAATTGTATTGCATCTTGGATATTTAATTTAGGAAAAGTAGTTGGAAGTATAGCAAGTATAGGAGTAAGTATTGCAGAAAATTTACTTGGTGGAATTGCTTTATATTTAGAACAGAACAAAGAAAATATAAAACAACATTTAATAAGAATGTTTGATATAAAGGCAGAGTTAGCAAATCTTATAGGAAATTATTGTGTAGCAATTGCTGATATATATACAATATTTAGAAGCAATGAAGCAAAACAAGTTACAGCAGATATAATTGGAATATTTACTGAAGGTTTTTTTGGAGTAACTGAAGTTGCAGGAAAAATTTTTAATGATTTACTTTATATAATCACCCAACCAATAATTGAAAATAAAGATTTAATAAAAGAAACACTTTCAGGAATGTTTGAACCAGTGCATATTGTTCTTGACACTCTAAAGAAGGGAATAGAAAATACTTTTTCAAAATTTAGAGAAGTTTATGATACATATATTAGTCCAGCAGTTGAAAATATAAAAAATGGATTTAGCAGTATATTAGAAACTTTCTTAAATGTTTGGAATGATAATATAAATCCTTTATTAACAACAATAGGAGAAAATTTTAGTACATTATGGTCAGAACATATTCAACCTATGGTAGATAAGTTATTAGAGTTCTTTGGAAAACTAATTAATGGAATATCAGAGTTGTGGAATACTTGGCTTGTACCAATTATAAATTGGTTAGTTGAGACTTTGGTTCCTATATTAACACCAATAATAGAATCATTGTGGAAAACAATATCAGGTATATTTGCAGGAATTATGGATGTACTTGGTGGAATATGGGATGCATTAAGTGGATTGATAGATTTTATTGTTGGAGTATTTACTGGAGACTGGGAACAAGCATGGGAAGGTATAAAAGAGTTTTTTAGTGGAATATGGGATGCAATAAAAGGAATAGTAGAAACTGTATGGAATGCAATATGTGGCATTGTAGAAACAGCGATTAATCTAGTATGGGGAGTAATTCAGGCAGTATTATCAACAATTCAAAAAATATGGGAAGTAATATGGAATGCTATAAGTTCAGTTGCATGTGCAATTTGGAATGCTATTTCTTCTTTTATTTCTTCAGCTATAAATGGAATTAAAAATGTAATTTCTAATATTTTAAATGCAATAAAAAATGTATGGAACAATGTTTGGAGTACAGTTAAAAGTGTAGCATCATCAATTTGGAATGGAATTACAGGAATAATAAGTGGTGTAATAAATGGAATCAAAAATACTATATCAAATGTACTAAATACAATTAAAACTATATGGACTAATATATGGAATGGTTTAAAGACAACAACTACTAATATATTTAATGGAATATGGAACAGCATTAAAGGAGTAATTAATTCTATTCTTGGTGGAATAGAAGCAATGGTAAATGGTGTTATAAATGGACTTAATAAAATGATTGGTGCAATGAATAAATTAAGTTTTGATGTTCCAGATTGGGTTCCTGGTATAGGAGGAAATAAATTTGGATTTAATATACCAACATTAAATACAATTTCTATCCCAAGACTTGCAAGAGGTGGTATAGTAAGTCAACCTACAAGAGCAATTGTAGGAGAGGCAGGAAGAGAAGCAATACTTCCTTTAGAAAACAATATGGGATGGGTAGATGAAATTATAGATAAATTTATAGAAAGAATTAAAGAATTAAAAGAAGATGATAATGGAGAAATAAATATCAATGTAATACTAGATGGAGAAATAATTGAAAGAAGACGACAACAAAGAAAAGAAAGATTAATCCTTGCTACAAATGGGAGGTATCGCTGATGAAATTTAATGGTAATTTATTAAAGTTAAATGGAAAAGTAATAAAAAAAATTATTGATTATGATATACAAAGAAACAAATTATGGGGATCAGATTCTGGAAGAAATATGGCTGGAAGTAATAAAGGTTCATTAGTAGGCAGATATCCAAAATTGTTATTAAATATAGGTAAAACAACTAGTGATGAAATGTCTGAATTAGAGTTAATATTAGATGAAGCAGTAATTACAGTAGAATACTACAATAATAAATATAAATGTACATGTACAGGAGAATTTTATGCTGGAGATTATAAAGAAAGTCTAAAAAGAAAGAGCAGCATGGAATATAAACCATTTACAGTAAACTTAATTCCAAATGAAAGTGAGGATAGACATGTTAAAAACAAATAATAGTTTTAAAGAAAAAATGAAGACATATGGAAAACAACTTAATATGCTTTTAAATTTCGGAAAAACAACTATTGATAAAACATATATAAAAAGTGCTGAACCTTCTGTGAATGGTGAAATGTTTACTTCTATAATGAGACAATTAACATTAGAAGTAGAAAATTATACAAGTATAGAAGTGGACAAGATATTAACAGTAAGACAAGTAAATGAAAGAAAAGTAAGAGAAATAAATAATAGTAGAGTTAAATATTTAGCAACAGATTTAGACAAATCTTATACTGTAGATGAAGTTAATAAAATGTCATCAGGGATGTTATCAAGTACAAGAGTAAAATATTTAATAGATAAAGAAAGCAGAGAAAATATAGGCTCTGCTTCTTCTATTAATGTTAAATTAGGAGTAAGAGTATCTGAATTTGAGAATTACGAGTATATTGATTATGGAGAATTTGTTGTATTCGATAAAGAAGATGTTGTGGATAAAAATTCAACTAAACTATATTTATTCGACCATTTAATAGATACTCATATAAAATATGATGATGATCCTTTAAGTTTGGATTATGAAAATGAAGAAATAACAGTTCTTATGCTTCTACAAGCTATTTGTAATAAATTTGAGTTTCAATTAAAGACAACCAATTTTGCAAATAGCAATAAAAGAATTTATGAAGATAAATATTTAGGTTTAGATCTAACTTATAGAGATATATTAGATGAAATAGCAGCAACAGCAAGTGGCTTTATAAAGATATTTAATAAAGACTTATATGTAGCTTACCCACAAGAAACAGGAGAAACAATAGATGAGTATGATTTAGAAAAATTATCAATAGGAAAATTAGTTGGTCCATTTAATAGTGTTGTATTAGGAAGAAGTCCACAAGAAGACAATATTTATTTTCCAAGTAATATGAAAGATGAAGACAGAATTTCTATAAGGATAGATAATAATCAAATAATGGATAGAAATAGAGAAGACTTTATTGAAGAAATCTACAATAAAATTAATGGACTATGTTATTATTCTTTTGAATTTACAAGCTTTGGCTTTGGTTATTTTGAATTTGGAGATATAGTTACCCTTAAGAATCTAAAAGGAGAAGAATTTAAAACTATATTATTTAACATCATACAAAATATAGATTCTGGAATAAAGGAAAAAAGCTATACTAAGGAAACTAATTATTCTGAAACAAAATATGAATATGCAACAGGAATTGAAAAAAGAATTACAAATACAGAAATAATTTGTAACAAACAAGATAATCAGATTAAGTTGTTAATAGAACAGCAGGACAACAATGAAAGTAAAATGAACTCTATTACAATGGATTTAGAATCTACAGAATTAAAAATTCAAAATGTAGAAAATGAAACAAAAGAAGCGGTCGAAAGTTTAAAGCAAACTATTGATGGACTTACTAATACTGTCTCTACTACTGGTGGAGACAATATTTTTGCATATGCTTCAGATAATTTTAGTGGTCATATAGAAGAATATTCAAATACAGAAATTAAAAATAATTCCGTAAGTGGATTGGGTTATAAAATAAAAGTTGGAACTGCTAAACAAATAATTCAAATAAAAAATGGTATTTATACAATAAGTTTCTTGTATAAAAAATTAGTAACATTAGCAAATGGAAGAGTCACTATAAATGGAAAAAATTATGTATTAGAAAATACAGGAGATAATTTTAAAGAAAAAGTAATTACAATTGAAGTTACTTCAAATACGATTGAATATAGCATCTACTCTGATACAGAGGATGCTTTTATTTTGTGCGATTTAATGGGTAATTTAGGAAATACGAAACAAACTTGGACACAAAATGCTAATGAAACAATTACAGACACAGTACAAATTGGAAAAGGTATTAAAGTAAAGTCTAGCACCAAAAATACAGAATTAAAAGCGGATGCAGATGGTGTAAGAATAGATAATGTAAATACTAATGAAACAGTAGCTGAATTTACTGATAAGGGAATGGAGACAGAAGAAATGATTGTTAGAGGTAAAGCACAAATCGCTGGTATGCTTGTTCAACAAGTAGATTCTCAAATATGGTTAAGCAGTCTATTGTAGAAAGGAGCAAATATGGCAAGTAGTGGTTCTTTTGGAACTAGTGGATATAGTGGTCGATATTTAACATTTAATTGGTGGACAAATGGTAGAAGTATAGATGGAAACTATACTGATATAGGATGGAACTTGGTAGGTAGTGGAGGCAGTACAACTAGTTGGTATATGGCTGGTAATTTTAAAGTAGTTATTGATGGAGAGCAAGTTTATTATTCATCTAGTCGTATAAGATTATATAATGGTACTACTGTTGCAAGTGGTACAAAAAGAATTTATCATGATGGTCAAGGCAATAAACAGTTTAGTGCATATGCTGAAGCAGGTATATATACAGTTGCTGTAAATTGTTCTGGTAGTGGTAGTTGGTGGTTAGATAATATACCAAGATATTTGAATAGTATCAATATTTATAATAATGGAAATGCCTTAAACTCTATTAGTGTAAAATGGACTTGTGATCCAAGAAGAGACTGGACACAATATTCACTTAATGGTGGAGGCTGGACTGATGCTAACGATTCAGTAGCTGGAGATGGAAAAAGTGGAACATTTACTATTGGAAATTTAGCACCTAATACTTCTTATAATGTAAGAGTTAGATTAAGGAGAGCTGATAGTGGATTATGGTCTGAAAGTGGTACGATAACAATTGCAACTAAAAATAAAGCAACGATAACATCTCCAGGAGCAAATTTTTCTCTAAATAGTAATAATGCATTGACCGTTAATTGTACAAACCCTAGTGGAAATCAAATTGCTTATTTTTTAGATTGTCCTTCAGGCACAAGAAGATTAACATCAGGAAAAACAACAGCAACTTCTTATACTTGGACTGCTGCACAAATTCTTTCAATGCTTCAGTATTGTAAGAATGCAAACTCTGTTTCAATAAAAGTTGGAGTAATTACATATGGAAATAGTGAATATTATGATGAAAAAGTAGGAACTTTGAATGTTGTTAATTCAAATCCTACTTTTAATAATTTTGTATATGAAGATGTAAATTCAAAAACAATTGCATTAACAGGAAACAATCAATATATTGTAAAAGGATATAGCAATGTAAAAGCAATAATATCTACTGCAAATAAGGCAGTTGCAAAGAATTATGCAACAATGTCTAAATATAGGTTTGTAATAGGTAGTAGTCAAGTAGATGTAAATTATTCAGATACTGCAAATGTACAAGCTACTATTAATTCAGTAAAAAGCAACATTTTTACAATGTATGCAATTGATAGCAGAAATAATAGTTCATTTAAACAAATATCTCCAGCACGATATATTGACTATTCAGCAATTACAATAAACAAAGTAGAAGTTACAAGAGAGAATGGAATTGGATCTATTTCAACTCTTAAATTTAATGGATCTATATGGGAAGGAAGTTTTGGTGCAGTATTAAATGAAATTAAAAGTTGTTCATACAAGTATAAAGAAACAACAGCATCATCTTGGAAAAATGGAGGAACAGTATTAAATCCAATTAGGAATGGAAAAAATTTCTCTTTTGAAGGATTGATAAAGGGAGACTTGGGAGCAAATGGATTTGATATAAATAAAAGTTACAATATTCAAGTTACTATATCAGATAAATTAACAACAACAACATATGACTTCGTTTTAGGAAGTGGAAAACCTGGCATAGCGATAACTAAAAATGGAATTGCTATAAATGGAATGTATAATGAAAATCTAGGAGGGGCATTACAAATATGGAATGGTAATGTTTATATAGATGGAGTAAAAATAAATTAAGATAGGAGGAATGAAGATGCCTAAATTTACAAGTTTTTTAAATCTATTTATGTGGGATACAAATAACTCAGAAGATTTAGATTCTAATTATGATATTGACAGGGCAACAAATGACAACTGGAAAGCAATAGATGCAAAAATGAAAGACTTACATGATACTAAAGTAGATAAAGTATCTGGCAAAGGATTATCTACAAACGATTTTACAACACTATTAAAAGATAAATTAAATGGAATAGCATCAGGAGCACAGGTGAATGTTTTAGAAAATCTTACTTTAGGAGGACAAGCATTAGCGAAAAATAATAAAACAATAGAAATAAAGGATGCCGAGGTTACAAATGCAAGAGCATCCGCAATTAAAAATAAAACTTTTACTAGTGTAGATGCTAGAATTGAAGAATTAGAACAAGATGTTGAAAACATAGAATCTTCAAGAGGTCATGTATATGGAGTAAGAAGAAAAAAATCAAACAATACTTCAGTAGCATGGGAAAGAATAGAAGATGGTATTGGACTAATTGCAAATGCAACTAAGAATGGAGGAACAGTACAAAATGATTTTGACAACTTATCGCCATGGAAAGATATTATATCTTTTAATTTAGATTTAACAACAGGAAAGAAAAAAGCTTACTTTGGAGATGCAGATTTTAAATTTGATGGAACAAATGGAGATGTATATACTCATATTCCTACATTTTGGCTAAAAATATATGAAGAAAATGATTATATGTATATTTTAATTGCAGATCATGCACGAAGCGGATTTACAGAAATAAAAGAATTTGATATTGCAAGATATCTAACAGGTATTGGAGCAGATGGAAAATTACATAGTTATAGTGGATTACCTGGAGCAGATTTCAAAAATATAAATCAATATAGAACATTGGTAAAAAGTCTTGGAGATGATTATTGTTTAATGGATTGGAGATACTTTGCAATTCAATGCTTATATTTAGTAGAATATGCAAGTTTTAATTCACAAGATAAACTTGGAAATGGTATGTCTTCAATGAGACATAATAATGGAGATGTTGCGTTAGTAGCAGAAACAAATACAAATAGAATTATAATAAATACTTCAGGAGGTAATGCGTTTATAGTAGGACAGCAAGTAAGGATTGGAGGATACGATAATTCATCAGCAGCAATGAGAACCATAACTGCTATAAATAATTATGAAGATAATAATATTACAGGAAAAGAAATTATTTTCGATGGAGAACCAATAGCAAGCATTACATTATCTACATATATTTGGACAGGTGTTCAAAATGCAGGTGGTTGCGATACATTAGGAATGAAATCAGGTTGCCTTGTAAATGACAGTAAACACAATGTTATATATAGAGGTATAGAAGGAATATTGGGAAATATATTCCAATTTGTAGATGGAATAAACATAAAAGATTGTGAAGCTTATATTTGCTATGATCCTACTCAATATGTTTCAGACAAATTTGAAGCACCATATGAGAAACTAGGATATGTGAATTCGAAACAAGAAGGATATGGAAAAACATTAGGATTTGATATAAATCATCCACTTATACAACTTCCTAGTGAAATTGGAGGAAGCACTACAACCGGAACATCTGATTATTATTGGTGTTCTGCAACTGGAAACAGGGTGGCTCGTGGTGGGGGTCATTCGGACAATGGTGCTACCGGTGGCTTGTGGTGTTGGGCCTTGAACCTCTCTTCTTCGAATGCGGCTTGGGCTTGTGGGGCTCGTGTTCTTAAATACCAGTAAAGTAGGGGTCTGGGGGCGACCAGCCTCCCAGATAAATTAACTGAATTGTAGAGTAGTTATTTTTTGTCAAAAAATTTTATATAATATCTAACAAAAAGGGATTTGATGTGTAGTAGCCTGCTATTTGCTTTCTGTTTGAGGGTGGCTCATGTTGGGGGTAATTCGAACAATGGTGCTAACGATGGCTTGTGGTATTGGAACTTGAACAACTCTTCTTCGAATGCGAATTGGAATTGTGGGGCTCGTGTTTTTATTTTTGTAGATAATAATTTATATTTACACATCATCTTCCTCAGCTCTTGCTGAAAATTAGTCGAACTGGACTAGCTTAGTAGTTCCTTTTGAATCGAAAAGCTGGTAGACAAAAATAAGATAACCAGGAGTAATATGAAAAGAAAAAAAGATATTTATATTAAAATTATAGATAAAAATAATATCTATAAAGCTATATTAAATGCTTCTAAAGGAAAAAAGGACAGAGAAAATGTAAAAAAAATACTAGATAATCCACATTATTATGTAGATATTATATATAATAAACTTGTTACTAAAATATATAATCCCAGTCCTTATGTGGAAATGAAAATACATGATGGAGTAAGAAAAAAAGAAAGAATAATCTTTAAGCCTAGGTTTTATCCAGACCAAATAGTTCATTGGGCATTAATGCAACAAATAGAATCTATTATAATGAAAGGAATGTACGAATATTGTTGTGGATCTGTAAAAGGTCGTGGAATAATGCATGGTATGAAATATTTGAAAAAGATACTTGTAAGAGATAGGAAAAATACTAAATATTGTTTAAAATTAGATATTAAGAAATTTTATCCAAGCATAAATCAAACTATATTAAAAAGAAAGTTTATGAGAGTTATCAAGGATAGAGATACTTTAGATTTAATTGATAAAATAATAGATAGTGCAGATGAAGGAGTACCTATTGGAAATTATACTTCACAATGGTTTGCAAACTTCTTTTTACAAGACTTAGATCATTATATTAAAGAAGAACTAAAAGTCCCTTATTATTTGCGATACATGGATGATATGGTGTTATTTCATAGAAACAAAAAAGAACTACATAAAATTAAAGATAAAATAGAAGCATATTTAAAAAATGAAGATTTAAAACTAAAAGAGAATTGGCAGTTATTTAAGGTAGACTCAAGACCAATTGATTTTTTAGGATATAGATTTTATAGAGGTTACACTACTTTACGAAAGAGTAATTTTTTGAGAATTAAAAGAAGATATAAAAAAATATCTAAAAAGCAGAAAATTACTTATACAGATGCTAGTGCATCATTAAGTTATTATGGATGGCTAAAACATTGCGATTCATATAATTTTAATCAAAAATATGTCAAGCCATATGTGGACTTGAACAAATGTAAAGGAGTGATTAGAAATGAAAGCAGAAAGCAATTTACAACCAACAAACAAATTTGAAATAGAAAATATTATTGATGGAAAATGTGATATTGTTTTTTATACTAATGTTGAGGAAATATCAGTATTAGGAAATGAAGAAAAAAGATATTCTTACAATATATACAGACTAAAGACAAATTATAGAGATGATCTAGAAAAAAATTTAAATGACAACGAAGAAAGATTTGCTGAGTGGCTGGAATTAGCAAAAAATAAAGAATATAACGAATTAGCAGCAGAAGTAAGAGCAAAAAGAAATGAATTACTAAAAGAATCAGATCAATATATGTGCTTAGATAGAATGAATATAGATACTTCAGATGAAGAAATAACGATAGTTACTGTAACAAAAATTGCAGTAGCTTTTTTTAAATCCATTTTTAAGATTTTAAAAGGAAATTATGCAAAATATAGACAGGAACTAAGAGATATAACAACACAGCCAGGATTTCCATATAATGTAGAATTTCCGAAAGAACCTAATACAAATGATGAAAGCGAGGAATAAAAAATGCAAATATTAGAATTTATAAAAAACTACTGGGTGATGATAACTTTTTTTGTAGGAGTTATTGGAACTTTTTTTACATTTATATTCTATATGATTCAAGCTATAAAATGTTCATTAAGAAATGATATTTTAGATATTTATGATAGGGCAGTAGCTAAGGGAAATAAAATAACACATTATGAATTGGAAGCACTTACTCATAGTGCAGATGTATATTTTAAATTAAAAGGAAATTCGTTTGTAAAAGCTCTTATGGAAAAAGTGAAAAATTTTGAAATTATAGATTAAGAAAGGAGGGATAACAATGACAGTACAAGTATTAGTTTATATTATAACTACATTATTTACTTACATTTTAGGAAAAGTTTCTAAAAAGTTCAATTGGAATGAAACTTTGCCAATACCAGTTCAAAATATTCTAATAGGTGTTATAGCTTCTATTATAGGATGCTTAATACATATTGAAGGATTAGATACTAATGCAATAATAACAGCAGTTATTACAGCACTTGGTGGAATTGGTACAGCAACTGTATTATACGATGCAAAAAATCAATAATTAATACAAGAAAATATTTCTTGTAAACTTAAGATACTGGAAGAAAAACAAAAAATCTTCCAGTATTATTTTTTTTATGAGGAGGTGTTCATTATGGAAGATGAAAATGTAAATGTTGAAGCATTTGATATTGAAAATCAGAACATAGAAGAATTAAGAAAATACGAAGAAGGAGGCGAAGAATGATGGCATACAAAGGACCAGATATATCAGCTTGGCAAGGTGATATTGATATAAAATCACTTGCAAAACAAGTTGATTTTTTTATTTTTAGAGCATATGCAGGAAGTTCTAAAGACAAAAAAGTAGATAGAAATGTACAATTAGCAATTGAAAGTGGAAAACCATTTGGATTATATATTTATTCATATGCATTAAATACAGCTCAAGCAAAAGAAGAAGCTCAAAGAATGGTAACATTAGCAAACTCTTATTCTGTAAAGCCAAACTTCTTAGTAATAGATATGGAAGATGCAGATGGCTACAAAAAAAGATATGGAATGCCATCAAATCAAACATTAAAAGATATATGTACAGTAGAAGGAGAAATTTTTGAACAAGCAGGATATTATGCAATGGTATATGCAAGCTCAAGTTGGTTTAAGAATCAACTTGCAGGATTAACTAGATTTGATAAATGGGTAGCTCATTGGCCAACATCAGGAGGAAAGCAAAAAGGAAATGCAACATCTCCAGATGGTGAAAATGCTAATAATTGTGGTATATGGCAATTTACTTCAGAAGGATTTTTAAATGGATATAATGGTAGATTAGATATGAATTATGCGTATAAAGATTTTGTTGTAAAAGGATATACAGTAAATTCAAATCCTACTTCACAACCTACTAGAAAATCAAATGAAGAGATAGCTGAAGAAGTTAAACAAGGATTATGGGGAAATGGTGATGATAGAAAGAATAGATTATCAGCAGCAGGATATGATTATAATACAGTACAAAATATTGTAAATGAAAGCTATAATAAACCACAAGATACAATTACTTATTATATTGTTAAAAAGGGAGATACTTTATCAGGTATTGGATCTAAATATAATGTAAATTGGAAAGATATAGCTAATTTAAATAATATATCAAGTCCATATATTATATATGTTGGACAGTCTTTAAAAATACCTGTAAAAGGAAAATCAACTAATGTACAATCACAACAAAACACGCAAAGAACATATACAGTTAAATCAGGAGATACATTATCTGGAATAGGTTCTAAACTTGGAGTAAACTGGAGAAATATAGCTAATAAAAATGGAATTTCAAGTCCATATACTATTTATCCAGGACAAGTATTAAAAATATAATAAAGAGGAGAAAAACTCTCCTCTTATTGTATATTTTTTAATTTTTGTTGTATATTATATAATATATCAAATGCTTCTTTGCAAGTAGTATTATCTAAGTTAATATTCTTTATTTGCTTAATAATACTATCATAAGAAATATTTTGATTTGAAGGTGCTAGAGTAGACACAATTTCAAATTTAAGGCCCTTTGATTTTAATAATTGTGTATATTTTTCTAATTTGGCGATTGGAAATCCACATTTTATTATATCTGGACCAAGATCGGTTAATTTTAATCCGATTGCATTTGAAACTATTCTTGCATCCTCATTTAATATATTGTAAAAAATACCTACTTTAAAAATATATATTTTTTCAGAATTTTTTTTCTTTAAATCTTCATACTGCTTTAGAAGTTTGCTCATTTCTTTTAACCTTCTTTCTAATAGATTTTTTTCTTATAATAATATCTCCTGGTTCACAGTCCAAGATATCACACATTTTTTCCAATGTTTCAAAACGAATAGAAACAGTTTCGTTGTTCATAAGATGTGATAAAGATTGATAACCTCCTTCCATATTTTTTATAAACCAGTATTTCGATTTTTTCTTTTCCTTTAGTATTTCATTTACTCTTACATATATCATCTTTTCACCTCTCTTCCTTATAGATATTTTAAAACAAACTGCAATATATTTTAACTACAATGAATGGCACTCTAACAAATGATAACTATTTTACAATATAGGTATAAAATGATATAATAACACCAGTAAAGAGGTGTGTGTAATGTTAGAAATTTTAAAAAGAATAAAAGAAATGATACAAAAAAATGAGAATGAGAATGCTATTAAATATATAGATAAAATATTATCTGAAAATAAAGATGTTAATGACTATATGGATGATTTAGTTAATAATTTAAAATAATGTAGAAATTTGTCGAATTTTGCAATCTACTTGTTTCTAAGGATAACAGAGTTGATACCTAACATTCAGTATAGTTATTTTTATTTACATAATATGGTAAAATATATCTTAAGAGATATCTCAAGAAAAGGAGGGATATTATGAGAGGATATTTGCCAGAATTAAATATTTTTGATAAAATACTAGAGAATGTCTTTAAAAGATATTCAGAAAAAATATATAGACAAGGACTTAGAGATGGTTTCAATTGGAACTATGAAAAAAACATGGGAAAAATGGAAAAAATAAAAATCTCGGAAAGGCAGTAATAACATGGAATACAAAGAAAATAATAATAAAAAAAGGGTTGCTTTCTTTACATTGCGGTTGTAAAGTAAATCAATATGAGACAAATGCAATGAAACAAAAATTTATAGAAGCAGATTATAAAATTGTAGACTTTGAGAAAGAAGCAGATGTATATGTAGTCAATACTTGTACAGTAACAAATATGTCAGATAGAAAATCAAGACAAATTATTAGAAGAGTAAAAGAACAAAACAAAGATAGTATTTTGGTAGTTACTGGATGCTATGCACAAGTTGCAAAAGAGGAATTAGAGACAATAGAAGAGATTGATATTGTACTTGGAAACCAAGAAAAAAAGGATATTGTAACATATGTAGAAGAAAAACAAAAAGAAAAAATAAGAAAAGTTTCAAACATATTATATGAAAGAGACTTTGCGGAATTTGGAACAACAACCTATACCGATAAGACAAGAGCAGTTATTAAAATACAAGATGGATGTGACAGATTTTGTTCTTATTGCATTATTCCATATGCAAGAGGAAGAATTAGAAGTAGAAAGAAAGAAGAAGTGATTGCAGAAATAAAAGAAATTGCAAAAAAAGGAATAAAAGAAGTCGTTATTACTGGAATACATTTAGCATCTTATGGTAAAGACTATAAACCACATATTCCATTAATAGAATTATTAAAAGAAGTAAATAAAATCGAGGGGATTAATAGAATTCGATTAGGTTCATTAGAACCAACACTAATGACAAAAGAATTTATAGAAGAACTAGTTAAATTAGAAAAAGTATGTGATCATTTTCATTTATCTTTACAAAGTGGATGTAATGCGACATTAGAAAGAATGAACAGACGATATAGAATAGAAGAATTTGAAGAAGGAATTCAATTAATTCGAAGACATTATCCAAATGCGTCTTTAACAACTGATGTAATTGTAGGATTTCCAGGAGAAACTGAGGAAGAGTTTAAGGAAACTTATGAATTTTTAGAAAGAATCAAATTCTACAAAATGCATGTATTTAAATATTCTCCAAGAAAAGGAACAAAAGCAGCAGTTATGCCAAACCAAATTGCTGGAGAAATAAAAGAAGGAAGAAGTAGGAAGTTAATTGAACTTTCAAATAAAAACCAAGAAGAACAAAATGAAAACTACATAGGAAAAGAAGTAGCAGTATTATTTGAGGAGCTAGAAGAAGGTTATATAAAAGGACACACTTCAAATTACATGATGGTATATGTAAAATCTAACGATAAAACCATAGAAAATACCATACAAGGAGTAACCATAACTCAAGCAATAGGAGACAATTTAGTAGGTGAATTATAGAAGAGAAAAGGACTATTTACTTAAGGAGATTGGTGTGGAATGCGATTGGAAGTTTTAGTAATACAACTGTAACAATTCCGTAACAAACATTTAACAATAAAAAACGACGAAACCTATTGATAAAAATGAAATAGTATAGTATAAATAACATGATAAAAGTTATTTATAGTTACAAAGGAGGAAATAACAATGAGCGAGAAAATAATGGGTGGAGTAGAAACAAATGTAGTATCTGAAGCATTAGTACCAGCAAAAGAAGGATTCTGGCCAAAAGTAAAAGCATTTTTATTCCAAGAAATAAAAGTGGAATTAACACCAGCACAACAAAAATTCGAGGATGACTTAAACGATTTCTTACATATAGAATTAACATGGCAAGATTTTCACGATTTCTTATTTCAAGAAATTCATTTTGGAAAAAAGAAAAATAAATAAATAAAAGACAGAATTTAGGTTTTTTATCTAAGTTCTGTTTTTTTGCCCAAATAACTTGACAGTTTGACCAAATACATATAAAATAAAAAGGTAGGTTTAATATATTATAAAAAATAAAAATTATATATATTAGAACATTGAAAATGAAATAGAAAGAGGTGTAAGATTATGGAAATCGTAATCGTTATCGCCACTGTTCTAATCTCAGCTATTGTATTTATACCAGTTGGTGTAGGTATTCGTAAAAAAATAGCTGAATCTAAAATCGAAGGTGCAGAAAATGAAGCAAAAAAGATATTAGAACTTGCGAATAAAGAAGCTGAAACTAAGAAAAAAGAAGAAATATTTAAAGCAAAAGAACAAATTATGCAAGAAAGACAAGACTTAGAGCAAGAGATTAGAGAAAGAAGAGGCGAAATTCAGAAACAAGAATCAAGAATGATACAAAAGGAAGAAAATCTAGACAGAAAAGAAGAGGCATTAGAAAGAAAAGAAAGAGAGACTGATAAAAAGTATCAACAACTAGATGAAAAAGAAAAAGAACTAGAAGAAGCTGTTCAAGAACAAATTGAGAAACTTCAAAAAATTGCAGGATTATCTGCAGAAGAAGCTAAAAAGATTTTACTTGCTGAAGTAGAAAAACAAATTAAAATGGAAAAAGCGGCAATCATTCGTGAAGAAGAAGCAAAAGCAAAAGAAGAATCTACTAAAAAAGCAAAAGAGCTTCTAACCTATGCTGTTCAAAAATGTGCAGCAGACCATACATCAGAAACGACAGTTTCGATTGTAAACCTTCCAAATGATGATATGAAAGGTAGAATTATCGGTAGAGAAGGTAGAAATATTAAAACGATCGAAAATTTGACAGGTATTGATTTAATTATTGATGATACTCCAGAAGCCGTTATTCTATCTGGATTTGACCCATTAAGAAGAGAAGTTGCTAAAATTGCCTTAGAAAAATTAATCGAAGATGGAAGAATTCATCCAGCCAAGATTGAAGAAATGGTAGAAAAGGCAAAAGAAGAAGTACAAGCCATTATAAAATCTGAAGGAGAAAGAGCAACTTTAGAAACTGGTGTTATGGGATTAAGCCCAGAATTAATTATGCTACTTGGAAAATTAAAGTACAGAACCAGTTATGGACAAAATGTATTAAATCATTCCATTGAAGTATCTAACTTAGCTAGAATTATGGCAGATGAATTAGGATTAGATACCAAACGAGCAAGAAGAGCAGGTTTATTACATGATATTGGAAAGGCACTAGACCACGACATGGAAGGAACACACGTAGAAATTGGTGTAGATATTTTGAAAAAATACAAAGAAAATCCATTAGTAATTAATGCGGTAGAAGCACATCATGGAGATGTAGAACCACAGACATTAGAAGCAGTACTTGTACAAGCAGCAGATGCAATTAGTGCATCACGTCCAGGAGCAAGAAGAGAAACATTAGAAGCATATATTAAACGTTTAGAGCAATTAGAACAAATTGCAGATTCTTTTGAAGGAGTAGACAAATCATTTGCTATCCAAGCAGGTAGAGAAGTTCGTATTATGGTAAAAGCAGAAAAAATATCAGATGCAGATATGACATTACTTGCAAGAGATGTTGCAAAGAAAATAGAAGATGAAATGGATTATCCAGGACAAATTAAAGTAAATGTGATTCGTGAATCAAGAGCAATTGAATATGCTAAATAAAAAAACACAGAGTAAAGTTTAAAACTTTACTCTGTGTTTTTTTGTAAGAATCGTTAAAAAATTGGCCACGTCACTCGTGAATACCAAGACTCAGAGAATTGATTATCTGATCCTGATTTTGAAACTCCTCCAAAAGGCTACCGATAATCTGCTGCAGAGTTTCAACAGAAGTGTAGATATATCCATCCATAATCTTCTGTTGCACAAAGTAGTGAAACGCCAGATTTCTTGCTTGAATATCATTTGCAAGAGTAATCTTTTGCTGCATCCTCGTAGGCGGAACGCTTACAATACCATCATCTTTATACCCACGTACAATGGTATTTTTCAAAATGATCCCTTCCTCTAAAAAGCTCCGTAACTTCTCCATGCCCTCAGCGGATTGTAATATACTCCTGTTTACAAAAATAAGAGTTTCATTGTTTGATAATGCCATAGGAATACCTCCTTCTACATTATATGTGCCGATTTGTAAACTACATATGTTATTATATCACCAAAATTAACATAAATCAAGAAAATAAAAACATTTGAATTGACTATTTTCATTTTTGATGGATTAGTGTATAATAAGAAAGATGGAAGAAGAGAAAGGAAGATGCGTTTTGAGAATTTTAGCGCTAGGAGATATTGTAGGAGAAAATGGACTAAAAAAGGCAAGTGAAGTCTTGCCAGAGTTAATCAAGAAAGAACAAATTGATTTTGTGATTGCAAATGGTGAGAATGTAGCAGGGGGTATGGGAATTACTCATAAGCTCTATAAAGAGATATTAAAGATGGGTGTTGATGTAGTGACTATGGGAAACCATACTTGGGCTAAAAAGGATATTTTTTCATTTATTGATGAAGAAGAACGTTTAGTTAGACCAGCTAATTATTCAAAAGGCCTACCAGGAAAAGGATATGTCACTGTAACATGTAAGGATAAAAAGATTGCTGTTATTAATTTAATTGGAAGGACAGAAATGAATGTATTATCAGAAAATCCATTTATTAAGGTAGATGAAATCATAAAACAGCTACAAGAAAAAGTAGATATTATCATGGTAGATTTTCATGCAGAAGCAAGTGCAGAAAAAATAGCAATGGGTTATCATTTAGATGGAAAAGTAAGTGCTATGTTTGGAACACATACACATGTGCAAACAGCGGATGAAATAATACTAGAAAAAGGAACTGGATATATTACAGATATTGGTATGACAGGCCCTGTAACATCAGTCATTGGAATGGAAGTAGAGGCATCTTTAAAGAGATTTGAAACAAGTCTTCCAGAACGATATAAATTAGCAGAGGGAAAATGTAGTGTTTGTGGTTGTATTTTCGAAATTGATGACGAAACTAGTCGAACCATAGAAGTAAAAAGAGTAAAAGTGTAGAAAAATGGAGAAAAAACGCAATCAAAATTTCCTTTTTTTTCCAAAAAACACTAGACAACAATCCTAAAATATAATATAAATATACTTGTTAAAAAAATGAAACAAAAATTAAATTTTAGGAGGCAGAAAAAATGGAAGTTTTAAAAATTTCATCAAAATCAAATCCAAATTCAGTAGCAGGAGCAATTGCTGGTTTGGTAAAGGAAAATGAAAGAGCAGAAATGCAAGCAATTGGAGCAGGAGCATTAAACCAAGCAATTAAGGCAGTAGCGATTGCAAGAGGATTTGTAGCGCCAACAGGAGTAGACCTTGTTTGTGTACCAGCATTTGCAGAGGTTCAAGTTGAGGGGGAAGACAGAACCGGAATTCGAATTGTGGTAGAATCGAGAGATTAGAAAGATGAGATAGATTTTAAATGGGGGAGAACATGAAATAAAAGTGTTTTCTCCTTTTTGTTTATATGGTAGAAGTTTTTGAATTGCTTTGTAGCTAATACCACTTAGCAACTCTGAAATTCGCCAGTTGTAGTTGCATTTTAAAAACTTTTAAGGTATGATGTATTGGAAAATGAAGGAGTGATAAAGTGAAAAACAATCTGTTTAAATATATATTTATTGTGATTGTAATTGGACTTGTTGGATATGCAGGATATTTAATTTATGGAAAAACAGAACCACAAACAAATAAAATAGTACAAGAAGAAACAACAGAGCAGACGAATATGATTACGAATATTCGTATACCAGTTGTAGCATTTGATACAATCAACCCAATTTTAAGTAAAAATCAAAACATACAAGATGTAGCAAGATTAATATATGAACCATTACTAAATATAACGAAAGACAATAAAATCCAGTTATGTCTTGCTAAAGAGTGGAGTAAACAAAGTCCAACTTCGTATGTTATTAAATTAAAAGAAGATATTAAATGGCAAGATGGAAACGTATTAACAGCAAAAGATGTGCAATTTACCATTGACCGTTTAAAAGATAGTGCAGTTCATTCGATTTATGCTTATAATGTAGAAAAAGTAATTGGGGTAGAAGTAATTGATGATAATACAATTAAAATCAATTTAGGAGAAGAAGTACCATTTTTTGAATACCATTTAACGTTTCCTATTTTATCAAAAGATTATTATGAAAATGAAGATTTTGTAAACACCCAAAAGAATAATCATCCAGTAGGAACAGGAAGGTTCAAAGTGGTAAGTAATAATGAAACTATTTTATTAAAGAAAAATCAAAATTGGTGGAATGCCAAAAACGAAGAAACCAAGCTAGAAGAAATTCAAATTTTAAAATACCAAACGATGGGGGAAGTATATAATGCATTTAAGTTAGAAAATATCGATTTATTAACAACAAAAACACTAACTTTAGAAGAGTATATTGGAACAATTGGATATAAAACAAAAGAATATTATGGAAGAAATTTAGATTATCTTTCCTTTAATTGTGAAGAACCAGTCTTATCTAATGTAGAAGTAAGAAAAGCTATTTCATATCTAATTAACAAAGAAAACATCGTTGCTGGAACTTATAGAGGAAAATATTATATAGCGAACTTCCCATTAGAATGGGGAAGCTATTTATACGAAGGAAAAAAGGTGAGCTATGAAGTAAACCAAGAAACAGCAAGAAATATATTAGGACAAGCAGGTTGGAATTATAGTAGAAAAGGATGGCAAAGGACAAAGAATTATAGAACTGAGAAACTACGATTTGACTTAGTTGTTAATAATAGTAATGGGCAAAGAGTACAAGTAGCAGAAAATATTAAACAAACATTATCTGATTTTGGAATTGATATTACGATACGAAAAGTATCAGACAGCCAATATCAAAATTATTTAAAAAATAAAAATTATGATATGATTTTAACAGGAGTATCAAGTGGATTTTCTCCAGATTTATCTTCTTATTTTGGAAAGAATAATTTAGCAAATTTCCAAAATGAAGCTATGAATGCATTATTAGAGGAAGTAAAAAATATACAAGATGAAAAATTATTAACAGAAAAGTATCAGCGAATCATTGAAATCTATGAAGAACAAATGCCATATATTTTTTTATACTATAGTAAATCGGTTTTTGTATATAATCCTAATTTAGTAGGAGAATATAATCCAAATAGTTACAATGTATATGAAGGGATTGGAACTTGGTATAGGCAATAAGCAGGAATATAAAATAAAAAAACAGAAAAATTTTAAAAAAAGTATTGACAAATGAAAAATGTAATGTGATAATACAGTTACAAACAAACGTTTTATAAAAAGTAGGAGGAAAAAAGAATGGAAAATTCAGAAAAGAAAAAAGCATTAGAAGCAGCAATGGGACAAATTGAAAAACAATTTGGTAAAGGATCTGTTATGAAACTAGGAGAGTTTCAAGCAATGAATATAGAAGCAATTCCAACAGGTGCTTTAGGGTTAGATATTGCACTTGGAATTGGTGGAGTACCACGTGGAAGAATTATTGAAATTTATGGACCAGAATCTTCTGGAAAAACAACACTTGCTTTACATGTTGTAGCAGAAGCACAAAAAATGGGAGGAGAAGCAGCGTTTATTGATGCAGAACACGCATTAGACCCTGTTTATGCAAAACATTTAGGAGTTGATATTGATAATTTAATTGTGTCTCAACCAGATACAGGAGAACAAGCATTAGAAATTACAGAAAGCTTAATTCGAAGTGGAGCATTAGATGTTATTGTTGTTGACTCTGTTGCAGCATTAGTACCAAAGGCAGAAATTGATGGAGATATGGGAGATTCTCATATGGGACTACAAGCAAGGCTAATGTCACAAGCATTAAGAAAATTAGCAGGAGCAATTAATAAATCAAAAACTGTTTTAATCTTCATTAACCAATTGAGAGAAAAAATTGGTGTTATGTTTGGAAATCCAGAAACAACAACAGGTGGTAGGGCATTAAAATTCTATGCATCGGTTCGTATGGATATTCGAAAAACAGAAAACATTAAACAAGACGGAGAAGTAGTAGGAAGTAGAGCAAGAGTAAAAGTAGTAAAAAATAAAGTTGCTCCACCATTTAGAGAAGCAGAATTTGATATTGTATATGGAAAAGGTATTTCAAAAGAAGGAAACATTCTAGATATGGGTGTTAACTTAGATATTATTGAAAAAAGTGGTTCATGGTTTAGCTATAGCGGAAACAGAATTGGACAAGGTAGAGAAAATGTAAAACAATACTTATTAGATAACCCAGAAGTTATGAAAGAAGTAGAACAAAAAATAAGAGATAACTTTGCAAAAGCATTTGAAAAAAGCCTAGGAGAAGAAGTTTCTGAAGAGGAAGAAGAATAAAAAAGTGCAGGGGCAGTAACATGCTCCTGTTTCACTCTTATGGAGGAGAAAAATGTATTCAGTAGAAGAGTTTGGTAAAGAGAAAACAAAAGTGATGAATTATATTATGTATAAAAAAAGAACTGAAAAAGAAGTAAAAAATAAATTTCAAAATACTATACAAAGTGATATGTTATGTGATATTATAGAGTACGTAAAAGAAGCAGGTTACTTAGACGATAGCGACTATATTAAAAGAGCAGTTGCTGAATTTATGGCACTAAAAAATTTATCAAAACGTGAAATTAAGTACAAGCTATTTACAAAAGGCATTAACAAAGAAGAGTTAGAAGATTATTTTTATGAACATCAAGAAGAATTAGAAGAATACGAAAGAAAATCAGCACAAAATATTTTTGTTAAAAAACAAGGGACGCAAGAAAAAGAGGAGATAGCAAATTATCTTCTAAAAAAGGGATATCAACAACACATTATAAAGGAAGTATTAGAATGCAAAACTTATTAACCATGCAAACGAACCAATATGCCATCAAACTAGATAACTTTGAAGGACCATTAGATTTACTATGTCACTTAATTGATAAAAACAAAATGAATATATATGATATAAAAATTAGTGAAATAACAGATCAATATTTAGAATACATTAATAAAGCGGAAGAAATGAATCTAGAAATAACAAGTGAGTTTTTGATTATGGCATCTACACTTGTTTATATCAAATCAAAAGGACTTTTACCAAAGCAAGAAGAAGCAGAAGAGGAGCTAACAGAAGAAGAGTTAATTGCAAGAATTATTGAATATAAAAAATATAAAGAGATTACCAAAAAGTTAAGAGAAAATTATAATGAATTTTCTGGTAGATTGTTTAAACTAACAGAAGAAATTAAACTTCCAAAGCAAAAACTAGAAAAAGAATATACCAATACGATTATACCAGAAATCTACGAAGAACTAATCAATCGAAATAAAACTAGGCTAAACCAAAATGCAGAGAATATTAAGAAAATTGCAATTACAGATACTTATACAGTTGCAAGTAAAGTAAAAGAAATGTTTAAAGAGTTGGTACGAAGACCAAAATTTGTATTTAACAAATTATATTCTTTATCAAAATGTAATAAAGTAGAGGTAGTAACTGCATTTACAGGACTACTAGAATTAACAAGAAGAGATAAAGTAACGGCTACACAAGAAGAACTATTTGGAGATATTATCGTAGAAAAAAACAAAAAAGCAAGCTAAAAGATATGTATAAAGGAAAGTTTTGTATTATAAAACTTTCCTTTATTTTTTGTCTAAAAATGCCGTCGAAAACTTCCCATAAATCGATAAAACTTCCTACATTTTGCTATTGGAAAATATTACCATAGGATGTATAATAGCAAAGTGAAATTAGCGAACAAAGGAGGAAAGCGTATGAAGACACATTATATTGAAAAGGACAAGCTGTTAAGTTTCGAAATAACAGAGGAAATTGACCATCATACAACAGAAAAAATAAGGAGGAGAATGGATAATGAAATTACCAAATATATGCCAAGAAAAATTGTATTTGATTTTAATCAAGTTACTTTTATGGACAGTGCAGGAATCGGAATGTTAATTGGAAGATATAAAATGGTGAAAATGCTAGGTGGTAGTGCAGAGTTAATCAATGTAAAGCCAAGTATCAAAAAGATATTTGAAATGTGTGGTGTATTAAAAATTATTCCAATTCGCAAAGAAGAAACAAAAGTGGGATAAGAGTTAAAGGAGGAAAATATGAAAAATCTATATGATAACGAAATGAGACTAGAGTTTTTGAGCAAATCCAATAATGAGGCATTTGCACGTATTAGTGTAGCAGCTTTTGCTTCGCAACTAGACCCAACTATTGAAGAATTAGCTGATATTAAAACAGCTGTATCAGAAGCAGTAACAAATTGCATTATTCATGGATATGAAAATACAGAAGGAAAAATTGAGGTTATATGTAAAATATTTGCTAATACGATTATGATTGAGGTATCCGATAATGGAAAAGGAATTGAAAATGTGGACATGGCAAAAGAACCACTTTATACAACAAAACCAGATTTAGAACGATCTGGTATGGGATTTACTATTATGGATAGTTTTATGGATGATTTAAATGTGGAATCAATTTTAGGATTAGGAACAAAAGTTACCATGAAAAAAGTAATTCAAAAACAAGAACAAAAGGAAGAAGAAAAACAGGAGGGAAAAATTTTCAGTTCATTTAGAATATAAGAAAGGGTGCTTGCAATGTACGAAAACAATATGTTAGACATCAAAAAAGCCCAAGAACGGAAACAAGGATGCAATGGAACGACTTGTTGAAAATAACAAAGGACTAATTTGGAACATTGTAAAACGTTTTACTGGTAGAGGTTATGAAACAGAAGACCTATACCAAATAGGATGCATGGGCTTTATAAAAGCAATGAAACGATTTGATACAAGCTTTGAAGTACAAGTTTCAACATATGCAGTACCATATATACTAGGAGAAATAAAACGATACATACGAGATGATGGAATGATAAAAGTAAGTAGAAGTACAAAAGAACTTGCTATTAAAATATTAGAATTACAAAAGGAACATTTAGCAAAAACAGGAGAAGATATTACAATTGTACAGATTTCAAAAGCATTAAATGTTCCAAAAGAAGAAATTACTTATGCAATGGATGCTTTAAGGCCAGTTTCTTCTATTTATGAGGAAACTTCTAATGAGGATACAAGAAATGTGATTGATAAATTACCAAATGTAAAAGATGAAACCAATCATATTATAAATAAAATTGCTTTAAAACAATTAATAGAGAATTTAGAAGATAGAGAAAAACAAATTATTTTACTACGATTTTATAAGGATAAAACGCAGTCAGAAGTAGCAAAAGTTTTAGGAATTACGCAAGTTCAAGTATCTAGAATTGAAAAAAAGATATTAAATTCAATGAAGCTAAAACTAACTTGCTAGGAAGGAAGAAATATGAAAAAAATAATCATTGGAATCATTCTTTTGGTTCAAATTCTTTTTTTAATTCCAGTGCTATTTACAAAAGACTTTGGGACAAGACAAATAAGTTCCAATGTACAACAAGAAGAAAATTTAGTAAAAGAGGAGAAACAAGATACATCGTATAACTATGGGAATTACCAGACTATAAAATTATTACATACAAAAACAGAAGAGGTAGAAGAGGTAAATTTAGATACGTATTTGTGCCATGTTGTATCAGCAGAAATGCCAGTGGATTTTGAGGAAGAGGCATTAAAGGCACAAGCAGTGGTAGCGAGAACCTATACGATTTATAAAATTACCGAAAATGCCAAAAAACATCAAAATGCAGATATATGTGATAATAGTGGTTGCTGCCAAGCTTGGGTCTCAAAGGAAGATAGACTTGCTAGGTGGGGAGAAAGTTTAAGAGAAGAAAATTGGAAGAAGATAGAACGAGCTGTATATAATACAAAAGGAAAAATAATTACATATGAAGGAAAACCAATTAATGCATTTTTTCATTCTAATAGTGGTGGAAAAACAGAAATACCAGTAAATGTATGGGGAGGAAGTTATCCATATCTTCAGGCGGTGGAGACTTCGCGGAGAAGATGCATATGGTCAGTACTATTCTGAACTTACACTTTCAAAAGAAGAATTTGTAAATAAAATAAAAGAAAAACATAAAGACTTTGAAATTGATTTTGAGAAAGAAGATGCCATTTTTATTAAAGAGAAAACGGATAGTAATCGTGTAAAAACTCTAAAAGTGGGAAATTTAGAACTTGCAGGGGTGGAAGTAAGAAGTTTGTTAGGGCTTCGCTCAGCAGATTTTACTTATCAAGTAGAAGGAAATAATATAAAATTTTCGGTGATTGGCTATGGACATGGAGTTGGTATGAGCCAAACTGGAGCAGATGCTCTTGCAAAACAAGAAAAAAATTATGAGGAAATTATAAAACATTTTTATACAGGTGTAGAAATTATAAATATGTAGGGAGACGGCGGGGGCGCGTCTCTATATTTTTGATACAATAAATTAAAATGTATAAATTTTGTAAAAAAAGGAAATACTTTTCCTAGAATATAAAATATAGGAGGAGTAAAGATGAGAAGAGATTCAAGAAGAAGACAAAAAGAAGAAAAAAATTATAATATTTTTTATATCGGAGGAAGTATTTTAGCAATAGGTATTTTGGCATTTGCTATTACATTTGTGGTATATGGTAACAAGATGGATAAACAGGCAAGTTTGGATAATCAAAAAATAGCAAGTTTAGTGCAAGAGAGTAATAATAAGACATCTGAAATTAGTACGCAAATGGGAAAAACAGTAGAAGAATCTAGAAATACAGTAGAAAACACAACGATACCAAATAAAACAAATACAAAAAATACGGTAACTTCACAAACGAATGCACCTACAAAACAAACCGATAACAGTAAAACTCAAAATACTGTAAAACAAGAAGAAACAATTACAACAAAAAAAGATACAAAAACACAACCACTTACATTTGTAAAACCAGTTGATGGAGAAATTATGAAAGATTATGCCAAAGATAAATTAGTATATTCAGAGACATTAGAAGAATGGACAACTCATTTGGGGTGGGATATAAAAGCAGAAAAAACAACAGTTGTAAAGGCATCAGCGCCAGGAACAGTAAAGTCTATTAAAAATGATCCAAGATATGGATTAAGTGTTATCATCGAACATGAAGATGGATATCAAACTTTATATGCAAATTTATTATCGACTGAATTTGTAACAGTAGGAGAAAAAGTAACTGGAGGGCAAAGTATAGCAACCGTAGGGAATACGGCGGCATTTGAAATTGCAGATGGATCTCATTTACATTTCGAAATTACAAAAAACGGAGAAGCAATTGACCCAAATCAATTAATAAAATAAATTGATAAATATGAAAAGAACACTTGAAAAGTGTTCTTTTTTGATATAGAATAATGCTTGTGTATAAAGAGACAAAAAAATGGCACATTAAGATAAAAAGCTTACGGAGGTAACGAATGATAACATTAGAAGATGTGAAGAACAACAAAGAAGTGCAAGCTCTTATTGAAGGAACACAAAAACAATTAAATGTGTTGGGATTTACGGAACATTCCATAAGACATATTAGTATTGTTTCCAAAAGGGCAGCCGATATTTTAGAAACATTTGGTTATAGTAAAGACCGAATTGAACTTGCAAAAATTGCAGGATATTTGCATGATATTGGAAATTGTGTAAATAGAGTGGATCATGCACAATCTGGAGCGTTACTTGCTTATAATATTTTAAAAGATATGGGCATGAACGATAAAGACCGAATTGAAATTATGATGGCAATTGGAAATCATGATGAGCAAACAGGAACGGCTGTTAGTGATATTTCAGCAGCATTAATCTTGGCAGATAAATCGGATGTGCATAGAGACCGTGTTGTCAATAAAAATATTGCAACATTTGGAAAGCATGATAAAGTAAATTATGCAGTAACAAATACAAAATTAGATTTGGATAAAGAAAATAAAAGGGTTAGACTAAGTATTAGTATTGATACTGAAATTTGTCCAGTATTAGACTATTTTGAAATTTTTATGGATAGAACTATGATGAGTAAATACGCTGCCAAATACTTAGGAGTATGGTTTGAATTAGTAATTAATAATACAAAATTATTATAATAAAAAAGAGGAGGAAACAATGAAAAAGAGTAAATTAGAAAAAGGATTAACCATTTTAGTAATTATTGCAATATGTCTTATTTCATTTGTAGGGATTTATGTAAAAAAGCAAGGAAAAATGCAAAACGTATTACCACAATATCGTTTAGGAATGAATTTAGGAGGAGCAAGAGTTACAAAATATAAAGTAAGTGACAAAACGCAAGAAATTGTTTATGATGCATCTGGAAATGTAACATCAGAAGGGAAAAATGAAGATGGTTCTTTAAAAGAAGGTTACACCAAGGAAGACAAAGCAATAAATAGTGAAGAAGTAAAGAATGAAGAGAATTTTAAAACAGCAAAAAGAATTATTCAAAATCGTTTAAAAAATATGGGAGTTAGTGAGTATAAAGTTAAACTAAACCATAATAGTGGAGAAATGATTGTAGAAGTTCCAGAAGATAGTAGTACAGATGAAGTTATTTCAAACCTTACTTATTTAGGAAAATTCGAAATGAAAGATAGTACTACAAATGAAGTATTAATGAACAATCAAGATGTAAAACAAGCATCTTGTGTATATGGAAATACTGCTACAGGAACAGTAGTATATTTAAATATTGAATTTAATAAAGAAGGAACCAAAAAATTTGAAAACATTACCAAAACGTATATTTCTTCTACAAATGAAGAGGGAACAACACAAACAAAAAATGTTAGTATTGAATTAGATGGAGAAAGTATGATTAAAACATACTTTAATGAAACGATATCAAATGGTGTTTTACCATTAACCATTGGAAGTGCATCAACTTCTAGTGAAGAAATTACAAGCTACATAAGACAAGCAAATCAAGTAGCTGGGTTAATTGATGCAGGTGTTATGCCAGTTCAATATGAGTTAGTAGAAAACAACTATATGTCACCATCAATTGATACGACTATCATAAAAATAATAGTGGGAGTAATAGGAATTATTCTTGTGATTGGATTTATTAACTGGATTGTTCGCTATAAAGTAAATGCAGTATTTAGCATAATTTCTTATCTTGGATTTGTTGCAATTACATTACTTGCAATTCGCTATGCCAATGTTGTTATATCACTAGAAGCAATTGTTGCAGTTATTTTCTTGTTAATTGCAAGTTACATGATATTCACATATACTTTAAAACAATTTGCTAAAAAAGATGCAAATCAATTTGACGTTATAAAAGAAACCTATAAACGTTATGCAAGTGTATTTGCACCAGTATTAATTATGGCAGTAGTATTTACCTTTATGAACTGGTTACCAATTTCCAGTATAGGTATGAACTTATTCTGGGGAATTACCATACTAGTTATTTATTATTATATAGTAGTAAGATTATTATTTGATGTACAAGAGGTTAAAAAATAGAAAGGAGAAATCAGATGGAAAAGTTAAAAAATAAGAAAGTAATTTACTTAATAGCAGTCTTAATCATTCTTATAGGAATTGTTGCAACATGCATATGGAAAACAAATTTCTCCTTACAATACAGTGAACACTCAAGAATTGATATTTATATAGGAAAAGAATATCATTTAGAGGATTTAAAACAAATTGCAAAAGACGTATTTCCAAATGAAAAAATAGATTACCAAGAAATTGAATTTTTTCACGATTCAGTAGCAATGAATGTAAAACAAGTAAGCGATGAGCAAATGGCAACATTAAAAGAAAAAGTGAAAGACAAATTTCAATTAGAAGAAATTGATAATAACATATCAGTTGTAACAGTGCCACACTATCGTATAAGAGATATGGTAAAACCATACATTGTTCCAATGATTATTACAACTCTAATTACTTTTGCTTATGTAGGAATTCGTTACTTAAATTTAGGAATCTTTAAAGTAATAGGAACACTACTTATTCGATTAATTGTATCAGAAGCGGTGTTAGCAAGTATAATTGAAATAGTAAGAATTCCAGTAGGAGTGTATACCATGCCAGTAGCAATTCTAGTATACCTATTTGTAATAATCTTTACAATGACAGAATATGAAGATCAATCAAGAAGAAAGAAACAAGAAGAAAAAAAGAAAAAATAAAACATTGACTATTTTAGAAAAAGTGTATATAATATAGAAAATTAATATTGCGAAGAAAAAGAAAAAATATAGTGAGTATTAAAAAAGAGAGTTAGAGTTTGGTGAAATCTAATAATATGAGCTATATGGGGAGCTTTGGAGCAAATCAAAATGAAGGTGGGTATTTGATACCAAATAGGGTGGAACCGCGGAAAAAGTAAAACTTTCGTCCCTAGCAAGTAGTTGCTAGGAGTGAAAGTTTTTTTGATTTTTATCTTAGCAGGAAAATAAAGGAGGTATTTTTATGGTAGATTCAATGGAAAAAATCGTAAACTTATGTAAGGCAAGAGGATTTGTATACCCAGGTTCTGAAATATATGGAGGACTTGCTAATTCTTGGGATTATGGACCATTAGGGGCAGAACTAAAAAAGAATATTAAAGATGCCTGGTGGAAAAAGTTTATTAAGCAAAATCGATACAATGTAGGAATTGATGCTGCAATTATTATGAATCCACAAGTGTGGGTAACAACTGGACATGTGGGAGGATTTTCCGATCCTTTAATTGATTGTAAAGCATGTAAAACAAGACATAGAGCAGATAAATTAATTGAAGAATGGGCATTTCAAAATGGAAAAGAAATGGCAGGATTAGATGGGTGGACAAATGAACAATTAGTGAATTATATAAAAGAAAATAATATTGTATGCCCAAGTTGTGGAAAAATGGACTTTACAGACATACGACAATTTAATTTAATGTTTAAAAGTTATATGGGTGTTACAGAAGATGCCAAATCCGAAGTTTATTTAAGACCAGAAACAGCACAAGGAATGTTTGTGGACTTTAAAAATGTACTTAGAACAACAAGAAGAAAAATGCCAATGGGAATTGGGCAAATGGGACGTTCTTTCCGAAATGAAATCACTCCAGGAAACTTCATTTTTAGAACAAGAGAATTTGAACAAATGGAACTTGAATTTTTCTGTAAACCAGGAACAGATTTAGAATGGTATGAATATTGGAAGAAATTCTGTAAAGATTGGCTATTAAATTTAGGAATCAAAGAAGAAAATTTAAGATTAAGAGAACATTCAAAAGAAGAATTATCTTTCTACAGTAAGGGGACTACAGATATCGAGTTCTTATTCCCATTTGGATGGGGAGAACTATGGGGAATAGCAGATAGAACAGATTATGACCTATCAAGACATATGGAAGCATCTAAAGAGGATTTAACATATTTAGATTTAGAGACGAACGAAAGATATGTACCATATTGTATTGAGCCAGCAGTAGGAGTAGATAGAATTTTCTTGGCAATGATGTGCAATGCCTATGAAGAAGAGGAAGTGGGAGAAGGAGAGACTCGTACCGTATTACATCTTCATCCTGCACTTGCACCATATAAAGTAGCAGTTCTTCCATTATCCAAAAAATTATCTGAAAAAGCAGAAGAGGTTTTTGAAAAACTATCTAAAGACTTTATGTGCGATTATGATGAAGCAGGTTCAATTGGAAAACGTTATAGAAGAGAAGATGAAATTGGAACACCATATTGTGTAACAATTGACTTTGATACATTAAAAGATAATACAGTAACAATACGAGATAGAGACACGATGGAACAAATAAGAATAAAAATTGATGAATTGAATGTATGGTTACAAGAAAAAGTAAATTTCTAAAAAAGTATTAACAAAAGTGAACAAATGCGTTATAATAGTATTAGTGGAAGTTCAAAAAAGAACTATGATAAAGGAGGATATCATATGAGCCGAGTATTGGCAAATACGGATTATTTTCGGTTGGAGTGTTTTAGGGTTTTAAAGACCAAGGAAGGAAATGTTTTTGTTGGACATTACATCACCAAATACGAAGATGAAAATGAAAAGATAACAATAATTTTCCAAGATCTGTGTAAGGAAAGTAAGAAGGCAAAAGATATGACTTTAGAACAAATAAAAGATATTGTTCAGAAAAGATATCATGTTTCCATAAAAGTGGAGGAAGTTCCACGGTCTGAGTCAAAACCATTTGTGGAACCACAACCGAGGAAAGTATTTCTTAAAATAACCCAAATTCCTAGTTTAAAACTATTAAAACACATGAAGAAAGCTTAGGCTTTCTTCATGTGTTTTCGTATTTAATTATATAAATTATCTTCATATAAATCTTCTATATAAACATCTTTTTCTTCAAAATTATCAATAAAACTAATTTTTGCAATATTATCGTGAATTTCTTGTACCCATACAGGTCTTTCATCATAATAAACATCCACTTTTTCTTTATTATTTAGCATTGTATGCAATCTTTCTAAATTCATAGCTTGTACCTCCTAAAAATATATTGTTACTAAAAGTATATCCGTCTAACAAGAAAAATATACCAAATATAAGTTGATTTTAGAAAATCCCTATGTTACAATCATAGAAGAAATTACCAAAGAAATCGTGAGGAAACAATGGAAGAAGAAAAGAAATTAGCTTTAAAAAAGAAATTAAATATGAAGTTATATCCAATTTATAAAATGGTAGCAGCGGATGCCTTATTTTTTAATGCGATAAAAGTATTATTCTTAACACAAGTAAAAGGAATATCAAATGCAAATGTGGTTTTTATGGAGACAATCTACGCATTTTTTAAACTTATTTTACAAGTTCCTATGACGGTTGTTGTCTCAAAATTAGGAATAAGAAAAAGTATTATTATAGGAAATATATTTTGGATTTTAGAAGTAGTACTAATTATGATTTCTAAGAATTATTTTATTATCATCTTATCACAGCTTTTTTCGGCGATAGGATGGTCATGTAAAACCATATCGGAAACACCAATGTTAAATACATCTGTACCAGAAGCACAAGTAAAAGGAAAGATATTTGCAAAAATAGAAAGTAAAGGATATTCTAGATATTGTTATCTTTCAGCAATAAGTACAGTATGTGCAGGGTTTTTATATGAAGTAAATGCATATATTCCTATCATACTTGCGATTATTTTTATGGTATTTGCACTTATCATTTCACTTAATTTTACAGAAGTAAAAAAAGAGGAACAAGAAGAAAAGAAAACAGCAAAACAAAGCATAAACGAAGTAAAAGAAGGATTTTTATTTATCATCAAATCTCCAAGATTAAAAAGCCTATTATTAATGATAGGTTTTATGTGGGGAATGATTTGTTTATTTGGAACTTATCAAACAACACTACTAAAAGATATTCATGTGCCTGCTAAGTATATTGGAATTATATTAGCAGCATTAGATATCATACAAGGAATGTCTGCAACAAAAGCAAATAAATTTAACGAAAAACATAAGAACCATTCTTTAACATATATTGCAATTCGAATGACAGTAGGAATTGCTGTTGCAGGAGGAGTTGTCGTAATTGGCTTATCGAAAATACCACAACTTGCTATTATTATATTTACCTATATTTTAAGAATGTCCGATAAAGGCGTATTCCAAATTATTCGAAAACGATATATGGGAAATTTTATGACACCAGAAATGTTAACCAAAATATATGCAGTATATAGCTTAATTGCAAGTTTATTTAGAATGACGGCTAGTGCAATTGGATCTTATTTATTAACATTTATGACTATCGAATATGCTATGGTGGTTATTGGAATATTATTTACTATAGTGATATTAATATTTTCACAATATATGAAAACCAGAATAGGATTAAAGCCAGAAGAATATACTAAAAAAGATGTCGCATATATGCAATAAAAAGAAAGGATTGAAACAATGAAAATTACATATGAAAATCAAATAAGAAAAGCGGATGCACGGAATTACGGTTTATGAGTTACTAAAAGATGAAATAGAAAACGCAAAAACAGAAGTAATTGCGTGTAAAGTAAATAATGAAGTAAGAAGTTTAAATCTAAAATTATCGGAAGATGCTAATATTGAATTAATTGATTTAAACTCAAAAGATGGAATGATGATTTATATAAGAGGTATCATGTATATTATGTCAAAAGCATTAAATGAGTTATACCCAGATGCGCTTTTAACAGTGAATTATCAATTATCTAATGCTATGTTTTGTGAATTGGACAATATGGAAGTAACCCAAGAAATGATTGCAAATATTCATAAAAAAATGGGAGAAATTATAGATAAAAATTTAGAAATTCGAAAAGTAAAAATGACAGCAAGAGAAGCTCAAAAGTTTTATGAAAAAGAGAAAACATTAAAAGGAAAAATACAAATTGACCAAGATACACCATATGGTGCATCGCTATATTACTGTGAAGATTATTTTAACTACTTTTTTGGAGTTATGCCAATTTCAACAGGATATACAAAAGTATATGATATCGTAAAATATCGAGATGGATTTATTGTACGTTATCCAAACTGGAAAACACCAACTAAATTGACTCCATTTATTGAAAATAAAAAGTTAGTTGCAACATTAGATGAATACGAAGATATCTATAAATTAATTGGAATTAATACTATATATAAACTAAATCGTGAAGTGAAAAAAGATGGAGCATTGGATGCTATTTTGCTATCAGAAAGCTTACATGAGAAAAAAATAGCAGAACTTGCTGATAATATTGCAAAGGATAAAAAAGTGAAAGTAGTATTAATTGCAGGACCATCTTCTTCTGGAAAGACAACATTTGCAAAACGTTTAGGAATTCAACTACGATTAAATGGGCTAAAACCAGTAACCATATCAGTTGATAACTATTTTGTAGAACGAGAAGAAAACCCAAAAGATGAATATGGAAATTATGATTTCGAATGTATTGAAGCATTGGATGTGAAGTTATTTAATGAGCATTTAGTAAAATTGTTAAATGGGGAAGAAATTAAAGTTCCAACGTTTGATTTTACCATTGGGCATAAAAAGTACAATGGTGAAACCATGAGATTAGCACAAGATGAAGTTTTAGTCATTGAAGGAATTCATTGTTTAAATGATCGTTTAACAAGTTCCATTCCAAAAGAACAAAAGTATAAAATATATATTAGTGCATTAACGGTATTAAACATTGATTACTATAATCGTATTTCAACAACCGATACACGCTTAATCCGAAGAATCGTGAGAGATAATCAATTTAGAGGATACAGTGCAACTCATACCATTAAAATGTGGTATTCAGTAAATCGTGGAGAAGAAAGATATATTTATCCATATCAAGAAGAGGCAAATAGTATGTTTAATTCTTCTTTAATTTACGAATTGGGAGTATTAAAAGATTATGCACTTCCCTTGTTAAAAGAAATAAAAAATACAGAACCAGAATATGCAGAAGCAACAAGGTTAATTCGTCTGTTAAGCTACTTTGAATCCGTTCCACAAGATGCGATTTCGAAAACATCATTAATTCGCGAATTTATTGGTGGAAGCTTGCTTGCATAATGACTATGTCATTATACAAGAGTGAAGAATGAATAGTAAAAAGTGAAGAATGGGGGCGATTTTAATCGCCCATTTTTACAAAATGGTTAAATTAAGAAAGGAATAAATATGTTAAGCAAATTTACAGAAATTGATGAAGAATTTATATGTGAAAATTGTGGAAAAACAGTACCGAAGTTGGGATATTCTTGTAGAAACCATTGTCCTTATTGTTTATATTCTAAGCATGTTGATGTAAATCCAGGAGATAGAGCAGAAAAATGTCATGGAACCTTAGAACCCATTGGAATTGAAATGAATTCAAAAAAAGGGTACGTGATTGTATTTCGATGTAAAAAATGTGGACAAATTCGAAAAAATAAGGTTGCCAAAGATGATAATATGGATTTAATTATTGAATTAAGTAGTAGACCAGTCTAATGATAAAAATCTCTTAGGAGTACTGAGAGGTTTTTATAGTTAAAAACAATACAAAAATTTAAAAAAATACTATTAAAAACAATACTTTTGGTGTATAATAACTTTGAAAACGACAAAAAATAGCAAAAGGAGACTTTTTAAGTGATATACGGACTAATTGAAGTAAAACCAAAAATGAATAAGAAAAAAGTAATTATCACAGTTATAGTAGTAGTAATGATAATAACTGCTATTTGTCTTGCTATTTTTTGGAATCATCATAAAAAAAGTACAATACTACCAGAGCAAAATACAATTACACAGCAAGAAGTAGTATCACAACCAAAAAAACAAGAGAAACAAAAACATGTTGCGAAAGTAGAATTTTTGCCAGTTTATTCAGAAGAAGCAAAGAAAAGATTAAATAATATTTATCATTCAGGAGAAAAGGCGGTTTATTTAACATTTGATGATGGACCATCTAGAACGGTTACCCCATTAATATTAGATTTATTAAAACAAGAAAAGATAAAAGCGACCTTTTTTGTACTAGGTGCTAGAGTTGATTTAAATCCAAGTATTGTAAAACGAGAATATGAAGAAGGACATTTTGTTGCAAATCATGGTTATTCTCATATTTATTCCAATATATATAATAGTACAGACGCTGTGTTAGCGGAGTATCAAAAGACGAATACAGCAATTCAAAATGCAATAGGGGTAGAATATAATGGACATTTATTCCGATTTCCAGGAGGTTCTACTGGAGGAAAATATCATACATTAAAAAAAGAGGCAAAACAATTATTAGCAGATAATCAAATTGGATATATTGATTGGAATGCATTAAGTAGTGATGCAGCAGGTGCTAAAACAAAAGAAGCCTTATTGGAAAATGTAAAACAAACGGTAGGCGAGAAACAAACGGTTGTTATCCTAATGCATGATGCAGGAGATAAAATACTAACCTATGAGGTATTACCAGAAGTAATTACTTATTTAAGAGAAAAAGGATATGTTTTTAAAAATTTTTATGATATTATGAGATAGAAACCTTGACAGATTATTATTTTAGAAATACAATACAAAAAGAGAAAAATTCAGTTTAAAAGGAGGATTTTTATGCCACTTGTAACAACAAAGGAAATGTTTGAAAAATCAATAAAGGAACATTATGCTATAGGAGCATTTAATGTAAATAATATGGAAATTATACAAGGGATTATGGATGCAGCAAAGGAAGAAAACTCACCAGTTATCTTACAAGCATCTGCGGGAGCTATTAAATATGCAAGAATCCATTATTTAATGAAAATGGTAGAAGCAGCTATAGAAGAAGCACCAGAAATTCCAGTTGCAATTCACTTAGACCATGGACCAGATTTTGAAACTTGTAAAATGTGTATTGATGCAGGTTTTACATCTGTTATGATTGATGGTTCTAAATACGATTTTGAAGAAAATGTAGCACTTACTAAAAAAGTAGTAGATTACGCACATGCTCATGGGGTGGTAGTAGAAGCAGAGCTAGGAAAATTGGCAGGAATTGAAGACGATGTAAATGTTGCAGAAGATGATGCTATGTATACTGACCCACTTCAAGCAAAAGAATTTGTAGAAAGAACAGGATGTGATTCTTTAGCAATTGCGATTGGAACAAGCCATGGTGCGTACAAATTTAAAGGAGAAGCAAAATTAAGATTTGATATTTTAGAAAAAATAAAAGAATTAATTCCAAATACACCAATTGTATTACATGGAGCATCAACTGTTATTCCAGAACTAGTAGAAATGTGTAATCAATATGGAGCAGATATTCCAGGAGCAAAAGGAGTACCAGACGAAATGTTAAATGAAGCAAGTAAACGAGGAGTATCAAAAATTAATGTAGATACAGATTTAAGACTTGCCATGACTGCACAAATTAGAAAAGTGTTTGCTGAAGAACCAAATGTGTTTGACCCAAGAAAATATTTAACGCCTGCAAGGGAAGAAATTAAAAAAACAGTAAAACACAAAATGAAAGAGGTATTTGGCTCTAATAATAGAGCATAAATATAAAATTAATTAAATAAAAAGGGGAGAGAAAAATGAAAAAACTAACAAAATTAGGATTATTAGCAGTTATGATGCTAGTAGTAGTAATGCTTTTAACAGGATGTGCTAACAAAGAAACACAAGAAAAAGATAGCTTAGAGGGATTAGCTGTTTACACAGCAGAAGAAACACCAGACTACAAAACTTTCGACCAAATAGAAGGAATTGAATTTAAATATCCATCTAACTATACTTCAGTAGGAAAAGAGAGTATGCCAATATTTGCAGATCCAGACGCACCAGGAGCAACAATTAATATTGTAACATCTGATTTCCCAAGTGTATTATCATTTGAAGGATATGTTGATGCATCAATTCCAGGAATTAAAAAGCAAATGACGATTGATGGAGACATTAATAAAGAATATATTAACTTAAATGGAACAAAAGCAGCAAAATTAGATTATACAGCTTCTAGTGAAGGATACAAAATGAACATTACACAAATATTAATTAAAAAAGATAATAAAGCATATGTTTTAACTTTAGGATCATTAGTAGATGATAAAGAAGTAGTTAGTGAGAAATTTGAAAAAATCATTAAATCATTTAAATAAGAGAATGCAGAACCATAAGGTTCTGCATTTTTAATATTGCTTACTTTTTAAAACTCTTTCTACTGTTCGGTTCGCATCTTTTTTTGCAAGTTCTTCTCGTTTATCATATAATTTCTTTCCTTTACCAACACCAAGTTCTAACTTTACAAAACTTCCTTTAAAATATAAACTCATGGGAATTAAAGAATAACCTTTTTGTTTAGTTAAACCAATTAAACGATTAATTTCTCGTTTACTTAATAATAGTTTTCGATTACGTAGAGGGTCTTTATTAAAAATATTACCATGTTCATAAGGGCTAATATGCATACCCAATACATACATTTCACCATCTTTTATAATAGCATAACTATCTTTTAAATTTACTTTTCCTGCACGAATGGATTTTATTTCAGTACCAGTTAAAACAATACCAGTTTCTATCGTATTTTCAATAGTATAATTATGTTTTGCAGTAGGATTTTTGGCAATAAGAGATGACATAAATTTTCTCCTTTTTTAATTTTTTCTTATTATACCATGGAAAAGCAAAAAAAGAAAAGTAAAAAAAGAAAAATACATAAGAAAAAGTCGATGGAAACATCGACTCTTAAATGTAGAATAAAAATAATTAGTCATTATGATTATGATACTCGTTCTTATTTTGCATTGCATAATACCAAACAAGTCCAACAATAGCAAGAGCAGCAATAGCCAAAACAAACCATGTCCAAGTATTTGGACTCATTCCCATAATGGTTCCTTCGTTTGCAGTTCTTACAGCAGTATAACCGTCGTTATTTCTTACATTATCAGTTCTTGTCATATCAGAAGCAACTTTATTTGCACCATCAGCCACTGCACCACCAACGCCTCTTACACCATCATTAATAGCATTACCAACATCTTTTACACCATCGGTAATAGCAGTTCCTGCATCTTTTACAATAGTACCTGCTCCATTTGCAACATTATTAACAGTACCTTTTGTTTTATCCATAGAGTCTTTTAATTCATTGGCAGCGAAAACACTAGATGTCGCAAAAAGAAGAATAAGAACAAGTATAAAAGCAAAAATTTTCTTTGTCATATCTTTTACCTCCTAAAAAATCAGTTTTTAATTTATAAAACTAATAATAGTATGGATTGGTTTTAAAAAAATATCCATTAAAAATTAAACTATTAAGGTAAATTTATCCAAAAAAAGAAGATAAGAAAACTTATCTTCTTGATATAAATCATGTTTTAATGTTTTAAACGAATCAAAATTGCAATTCCTAGTAATATTAATAAAACTCCAATAACAATCAAAATAATATTAACGACATTTGTTAAGCCAAGGCCTGCTTCTGGTAGTTGATTTAATGTACTAACGGTTGATGAAGAACTTGCATAATTCGTTCCAGTTGGTGATAACATATCTGTAGTTGTTTGTTGGTTTTCAGTAGATGGTTGTTCAGTAGAAACTGTATTTTGTATAGAAGTATTATCCACAGAAGTATTGGAAGCTAGGTTCATATTAACATCGGTTGCTTGTACAAAAACAGGCATAAATAGCATAAATATTATCATAAAAATAGTTATGTTACGAAATAATTTTGACATTATCATTTCCTCCAATCATTTTTTCTATTGTATGTATTTGTGAAACTATCATACACAAAAACAGCATAAAAGTCTATACTATTTACAAAAATATTTTAAAATCAGAATAAGATGATAAAACTGACTCATAATTCAAATAAGAAGAAATTACTTTACATACAAAACATAATGTGATAAGCTATTAAACATCTTAAGAAGGGCGTGATGAAAAGATGAAAAGGACAAAATTAGCAGATAGAGACTTGCCAGTTTATACCAAAGGAGAAGAGATTGCTAACATGGTAACTCATATTATTGGAGGAGTACTTGGTATTATTGCCATTGTGTTGTGTAGCATTCAGGCAAAAGACGCATATGGAGTAATAAGTGGTGTCATTTTCGGCGTATCCATGATCATACTATATACCATGTCTAGTATATACCATGGTTTAAGTCCAAAAGTAAAAGGAAAAAAAGTACTACAAATATTAGATCATTGTACTATATTTTTACTAATTGCAGGTTCCTATACACCATTTGCACTATGTACTTTAAGAGAATATAGTTCTGTACTAGGATGGACAATTTTTGGTGTTATTTGGGCATTGGCAGCATTAGGAATTACATTGAATGCAATTGATTTAAAAAAATATCGAAGATTTTCTATGATATGCTATTTACTAATGGGATGGTGTATTATTGTTAAAATTAATATATTACCAACCTTGTTAGGAATGAATGGATTTATTTTGTTACTTGCTGGAGGAATTGTTTATACATTAGGTGCCTGTTTTTATGGAATCGGAAAAAAACATAAATACATTCATACCGTTTTCCACATCTGTGTATTATTAGGAAACTTTTTGCAATTTCTTTGTGTTTTATTATATGTTATATAAGAATAAAAAAACGAGTAGAGTTTTACAATTTTAGAAAATTGTGGTATAACAAGAAAAAAGAATAAAAGAGGAACAAACAATGTATTATACCTACATGTTACGATGTGAAGATAATTCAATCTATACAGGAATTGCATCAGATTTAGAACGTAGAATGAAAGAACATTTTGAAAAAAGTAAAAAATGTGCGAAATACACATTAAGACATACAGCAAAAAAACTAGAATGCGCATGGCAAACAGAAAATAGAGCACTTGCATCAAAATTAGAATATGCCATTAAGCAATTAGCAAAACCACAAAAAGAAGAATTAATAAAAAGACACGAATTAAAGAGTGTAGAAGGAATAGAAGAAAAAAATTATGTATTATATAAAAAGGAAAAACCCTTAGACTAAAATCTAGCCCAAGGGTTCTTCTTAAATACAAATGTCGACATGGGTGTGATTTGCTTTTGTTCCAGCATTTTGGTTAAATCGTTTACCTGTATAGGAAGGAGCTGAAGCTTCTACCTTTCTAGGCGTTTTGCTTAGAGTAACGTTATTTTGCCGAGGAATTTGATATAAATAAGTAGCAGCACAACCATATAAAGATGTAATACTCATAGGAACCTCCTTATGAAACGTAAATTACCAAGTATCTAATCTTATTATAGCATAAATTAGCAAAAAGAACAAATGGAGGTAATTTCTAAAATAGTAATTGACAAGTGGTTGGTAAGACGATAAAATACAAACAAAAGTTTTGATAGAAAAGGGCTTAAAAATGTTCAAATTAGTATCAGATTATAAGCCAACACTCGTTTTAGTACACAATAAGAGACTAGCAGGACAACTTTATAGTGAGTTTAAAGAGTTCTTCCCGAAGAACAATGTGGAGTATTTTGTAAGCTATTATGATTAACACCAGAAATGCCTTTATTTAGCCACTTTTAGTCATTTTTAGTTTTATTTAGTTTAATGAAAAATGACTAAATAAGCCTAAAAAAACTAGATAAAACTAAACAGACAAAAAAAGTTTGTGACCCAATTCGTGTAATAGAAAAAGGAGGCAAATATGGAAGAAAAATGAGATTATTTTATTTGAAAATCAAGGAATAAAACTAGAAGTAAATTTAAAAGAAGAAACAGTATGGCTTACTCAATCGCAGATGGCGTTATTGTTTGATGTTAAGCAATCTACTTTAAGTGAGCATATTAGTAATATTTTTAAAGAAGGAGAACTAGAAGAAAAAACTTCTATCGGAATTTCCGATAAAAGTTCTGGTGGTAGAAAATCTAAATTATATAATCTTGATGTTATAATATCTGTTGGATATAGGGTAAAATCTAAAAATGGTGTGATTTTTAGACAATGGGCAAATAATGTTTTAAAAGATTATATGTTAAAAGGTTAT